>CAYSDG010000015.1:0-28269 GCA_964429705.1 uncultured Oscillospiraceae bacterium
CACCCAGGCAGCGCACACCCAAGCCGGGGCCGGGGAAGGGCTGACGGTAGACCATATTGTGGGGCAGACCCAGCGCGTCACCCACCACACGGACCTCGTCCTTGTACAGCAGGCGGACGGGCTCCACCAGTTCCATCTTCATATCCTCAGGCAGACCTCCCACGTTGTGGTGAGCCTTCACGCCGTCGCTCTCCAGGATGTCGGGATAGATGGTGCCCTGGGCCAGGAAATCGATGCCCTCCAGCTTGGAGGCCTCCTCGTCGAACACCTTGATGAACTCACCGCCGATGATCTTGCGCTTGCGCTCCGGCTCGCTGACGCCAGCCAGCAGATCCAGGAAGCGGTCCGTGGCGTCCACGTAGATGAGGTTGGCATCCAGCTCCTTGCCGAACACCTCGATGACCTGCTCACTCTCGCCCTTGCGCATCAGGCCGTGATTGACATGGACGCAGACCAGCTGCTTACCGATGGCCTTGATCAGCAGAGCAGCCACCACAGAGCTGTCAACGCCGCCGCTGAGGGCCAGCAAAACCTTCTTGTCGCCCACCTGCTCGCGGACCGCGGCGACCTGCTCAGCAATAAACTGCTCGGCCTGCGCAACAGTGGTGATGCGGGCCATGGAATCGGGACGCATATTGTTCATAACGATCTCTCCTGCTATATTGATTTGATCTCGCCCAAACCGCAGCCCAGGCCGCGCTTTGAGGAGGGGATACACTTGCGGCCGGGCCTTCGCCCCAACCAACACTTTGGGGTCATTATATCACGCAGTTTCCCTGTTTTCAACGGTTTTCATTCCAATATCCTCCCGTTTTTGCATAGAAAGATACCCGCCATTCTGTGAATTTTATAACAGAAATACCGAAACTCCGAAACATCGCGAAATTCTGTACAAAATTTATTTTCTTTTTTTCACAAAAAAGGTTACTTTTTCTAAAACCAGTGTTATAATGGGGCTGTCAACCATACCCGCCCATTGGCGGCGTAATAAACTTAATGGTTTGAAGGGAGCAAAAAACATGGCTATCAAAGTTGGCATTAACGGCTTTGGCCGAATCGGACGTATCGCACTGCGTATTATGGTGGAGCGCGGCTGCAATACCTATCAGATCTGCGGCATCAACCTGCGCAATGCTGACCTGGACTATATGGTCTACCAGGTAAAATACGACTCCGTGTTCCGCACGTTCTGGGGCGTTGTGACCCACGACGGCAAGAACCTCATCATCAACGGCAAGAAGATCCGCGTCTACAGCTACAACGATCCCGCCGAGATCCCCTGGGACGACTGCGGCGCTGAGTACATCATCGAGGGTACTGGTGCCTTCAACACCACGGAGAAGGCCGCCGCCCACAAGACCAACGGCGCAAAGAAGGTCATCCTCTCCGCCCCCTCCAAGGATACCTGCACTCCCACCTTTGTTATGGGCGTCAACCACAAGCTGTACACTCCCGAGATGGACGTTGTCTCCAACGCATCCTGCACCACCAACTGCCTGGCCCCCATGACCAAGGTCATCAACGACACCTTCGGCATCGAGCAGGCCCTGATGAGCACCATCCACGCCGCCACCTCCAAGCAGAAGGCTGTCGACTCCCGCGCCGGCCGCGACTGGCGCACCGGCCGCAGCATTCTGGGCAACATCATCCCCTCCTCCACCGGCGCTGCCAAGGCCGTCGGTGAGGTCATCCCCGAGCTGAAGGGCAAGATGACCGGCATGAGCTTCCGCGTTCCCTCCGCTGACGTCTCCGTGGTGGACCTGACCGCCCGCCTGAAGAACCCCGCCAGCTACTACGATGTCTGTGCCGCTATGGAAAACGCCGCCCAGCACAGCATGAAGGGCATCATCGCCTGCACCCGCGACCAGGTGGTCTCCTCTGACCTAACCGGCTTCTCCGAGACCTGTATCTTCGACGAGACCGCCGGCATCATGCTGGACGACAACTTCGTCAAGCTCATTGCATGGTACGACAATGAGTGGGGCTACACTAGCAAGCTGCTGGATCTCATCGCCCACATGTACGCGGTGGATAACAACAACATCTGATCCATTTCCGCACCGTTACAGGGAGGCCCTCTGCGGAGGGCTTCCCTTTTTTCCTGACAAGATTCCGCAGTTTGGTATAGCATTATGACAAAAAACATGGTATGATGTATATATCTATGTCTGTTCCTTTCCGCGGGGCTGCCCGCAAACAATTCAAGGAGGTGTCGCAATGACACATTTGGAACTGAAGATCAAAGCAAACCACATCCGGCAGGGCGTTGTCTCCTCCGTCCACAGCGCGAAGGCCGGCCACCCCGGTGGTTCCCTCTCCTGCACCGATGTGCTGACCTACCTGTACTTTGCGGAGCTGAACGTGGACCCCGCCGACCCCAAGAAGGCCGACCGCGACCGTTTTGTTCTGTCCAAGGGCCACTGCGCCCCCGCGCTGTACGCCGCTCTGGCTGAGCGCGGCTTTTTCCCCAAGGAGGATCTGCTGACGCTGCGCAAGGTCGGCTCCTATCTCCAGGGCCACCCCGATATGAAGCACATCCCCGGCGTGGACATGAGCTCCGGCTCCCTGGGCCAGGGCATCTCCGCCGCCGTGGGTATGGCCATCAGCGCCAAGCTCTCCGGCGAGAGCTACCGCGTCTACACCCTGCTGGGCGACGGCGAGATCCAGGAGGGCCAGGTCTGGGAGGCCTCCATGCTGGCTGCTCACCGTAAGCTGGACAACCTGGTGGTCATCGTGGACAACAACAATCTGCAGATCGACGGTGAGATCGGCGATGTCTGCTCTCCCTACCCCATTGCTGACAAGTTCCGTGCCTTCAATTTCAACGTCATCGAGATCGATGGCCACGACTTTGCCCAGATCGAGGCCGCCTTTGCCGCCGCCAAGGAGGCCAAGGGCCAGCCTACCGCCATCATCTCCAAGTCCGTGAAGGGCAAGGGTGTCTCCTTCATGGAGAACAAGGCCTCCTGGCACGGTGTGGCCCCCAACGACGAGCAGTATGAGATCGCTATGAATGAACTGACCAAGGAGGAGCGCGAATTATGTCTGAAGTAAAGAAGATCGCTACCCGCGAAAGCTATGGTAAGGCCCTGGCCGCCCTGGGCGCTGAGCACGAGGACCTGGTGGTCCTGGACGCAGACCTGGCCGGTGCCACCAAAACCGCCATCTTCCAGAAGGCCTTCCCCGAGCGCTTCATCGACTGCGGCATTGCCGAGGGCAACATGATCGGCGTGGCCGCCGGTCTGGCCGCCGCGGGCAAGGTCCCCTTCGCCAGCTCTTTCGCCATGTTCGCCGCGGGCCGTGCCTATGAGCAGATCCGCAACAGCGTGGGCTATCCCCACCTGAACGTGAAGATCGGCGCCACCCACGCCGGCATCACCGTGGGCGAGGACGGCGCTACCCACCAGTGCAACGAGGATCTGGCGCTGATGCGCACCATCCCCGGCATGGTGGTCATCAACCCCAGCGACGACATCGAGGCCACCGCCGCCGTGAAGGCCGCCTATGAGTATGTCGGCCCCGTGTACCTGCGCTTTGGCCGCCTGGCTGTGCCCGTCATCAACGACAACCCCGACTACCACTTCGAGCTGGGCAAGGGAATCACCCTGCGCCAGGGCAAGGACATCACCATCGTGGCCACCGGCGTGTGCGTCAACTCCGCTCTGGAGGCCGCCGAGAAGCTGGCTGCCGACGGCGTGGATGCCCGCGTCATCAATATCCACACCATCAAGCCCCTGGACGAGGAGCTGATCGTGAAGGCCGCTCAGGAGACCAAGATGCTCTTCACGGTGGAGGAGCACTCCGTTATCGGTGGTCTGGGCAGCGCTGTGTGCGACGTTGTCTGCGAGAAGTGCCCTACCCCCGTTAAGAAGCTGGGCATGTACGACTGCTACGGCGAGTCCGGCCCCGCTGTGGCTCTGCTGGCCAAGTACAAGCTGGACGGTCAGGGCGTTTATGAGCAGATCAGTCAGCAGTTGAAGAGCAAGTAAGCCGCCAATCGTTTCCGGATCAAAAAGTCCCCCTGGACCTCGCGCTTCTGCGAAGTCCAGGGGGGATTTTGTCTGTTCAGGCAGAAAAACCGCCGCCCAACGGGCGGCGGCTTGACATGGCTCAGGCCTCCTTGTCGTAGGCCTTATACATATGGACGATATTGATGTCCTCGGGCATATACAGGCCGTGGGAGCCGCAGTTGCCGTCGATGTCGTGGGAACCGTGATCCATGGCGAAGCCTAGGAGGGTGCGGTGATGCTTCCAGTGGGACTGCACCAGAGCGTCCACCATGGCGTAGGTCTCACTGTTGCAGCGCAGCTCGCCCAGAGCCTCCACGCTCTCGGTGCCAAACTTGTGCATGATGGTGTCGTAGTTGCCGTTGTAGATGATGATAACGTCGTGCTCGTCCTTCAGGATCAGCTCAGCGGCCTTGGCGTTGATCTCCTCGTCGGTGTCGTAGATGAAGTAGTCCATCTCCCGCTCCAGGAAGATCTTGGCCACGCTGCAGTCCGTCTCAGCGACCAGAGCCACCTTCTTGCCCGCCTTCAGCAGCGTGTCGAACAGGGTCTCAATGCGGATAACAGGCTTCTCATAGGCCTGGATGCCGTGGACCTCGGGCTGTGCGCCGGTGTACATGGTGCCGAAGCAGACCGGGGTAACGGAGGGCATCACGCAGCTGTAGGGCAGCTCGATGCCGGTGCGGACCTTGACCTCCTTGAGCAGCTGGGGATACTTGTCGTGGACCCAGTTGCTGATGGCGTCAGGGTTGAACATGATCAGACGGTCGGCCTTCTGGCCGCCCAGAACCTGGTCCACATACTCCACCAGGCGGGTGTCGGCAGGTGCAGCCTTCTCAGGGGCGTCCACTCCCATAGCGTAAGCCAGAGCAGCACACAGCTGATCCAGGCAGACAGGGTTCATCTCTTTGCTCATCGTCATTTCCTCCATATCATGACCGGCGGTACACCGCCGCAATATACTTTACTGCGGCAAAGCCGCAATTGGGATAATTATACACCCATTTGCACAGATTGTAAATGGGTCACGCCTTGACTTTTTCCGTCTTCGGGGGGTATGATACCATTGCAACGACAAATCAACGACCAAGGAGAGCAGACTGCTATGTTTCAAGGCTACAGCAACGCCACGGTGGATTTTCTCTGGGGCATCCGCTTCAATAACGACCGCGACTGGTTCAACGCCCACAAGGCGGAGTACCTCCAGTATCTGCAGCAGCCCACGGTGGAGCTGGGGCGGGAGGTCTACGACAAGTTCACCGAGCGCTTCCCCAAGCTGGCCCTGAACCTCCATATCTCCCGCATCTACCGGGATGCCCGCCGCCTCTACGGCCGCGGCCCCTTCAAGGATCACCTGTGGTTCTCCCTGCGGCCGGAGCAGGGGGTGGAGAGCCATCTGCCGGTATTCTGGTTCGAGATCTGCCCGGACGGCTGGAGCTACGGCATGGGCTTCTGGAATGCCACGCCCACTGTAATGGAGATCTTCCGCCGGGAGACTGCCGCAGCCCCTCAGACGCTGGAAAAGCTTGCCCGCCGTCTCAACAGACAGGACACCTTTGCCCTTCAGGGCCAGTCCTACAAGCGGCCGAAGGCCGCCCCCAGCCCCCTTCTGCAGCCCTGGTTCGACAAAAAGAGCATCGTTCTGGGCTGCGACCGGCCCTTTGATGATCTGGTGTGCTCCCCGGAGCTGGTGGATACCCTCGTGGACGGCTTCGCTTTCCTGGAGCCCTACTACCGCTACTTCTCCGCCTTCTGCAAAAATGGGCTGGAGGATCTGAAATAAAAAAGCAGGGCCTGCCGCATATGCGGCAGGCCCTGTTGTATTGCCAAAAGTGACGCGGTCACCTCGGAAAAGGGCATCAGGCGATGCTGATACCGGCCTTCTCCAGGATGATAGGCACGTTCTTCTCCGCACCGATAGCCATGATGTGGACACCGGGGCAGATGTTCTGTGCCTTGATCTCAGCGATCATCTCAGCAGCCATCTCGATGCCCAGCTTTGCGGGCAGACCCTTGACGCCCTTCTCCTTGCCCTCGGCAGCGGCAGCGGCCAGACGGTCGATCATGTCCTGAGGCACATCGATGCCGGGGACATTCTCGTTCATGAACTTAGCCATACCAGCGGCCTTCAGGGGGATGATACCGGCCATGATGGGAACGTCGATGTTGGCCTTGTCCACAGCGTCCATGAAGCGCTTCAGGCTCTCCAGGTCGAAGATGCCCTGGGTCTGGACGTAGCGGGCACCAGCCTCGACCTTCTGGCGCAGCTTGTTGATCTGCAGGATCTGGGGCTCGTACACGGGAGTGACAGCAGCACCCTTGAAGAACTTGGGCGCGCCGCCCACGATCTCATTGCCGCCGCAGTCCAGGTTGGTGGCCTCCATCTCGCTGAGCATGTTCAGGATGCCCACGGAATCCAGGTCGTACACAGGCTTGGACTCCTTGCAGTCGCCCACCACGGTGTGGTCGCCGGTCAGAGCCAGCATGGTGTCGATGCCGAAGGCAGCGGCAGCCAGGAAATCGCCCATGATGGCCATACGGCTGCGGTCGCGGCCGGTCATCTGCAGGATGGGCTCCACGCCGGCCTGCTTCAGCTTGATGCACAGACCGATGGAGGATGCCTTCAGGCAGGCGGACTGCATATCAGTGACATTGACGCCGTGGACCTTGCCGTTGAGCAGCTGGGCGGCCTCCATGCACTCGGTGAAATCATAACCCTTGGGGGGTGCCATCTCGGCAGTCACGGCAAACTGGCCGTTCTCAATTGCTTTCTGTAACAGACTCATTTCTTACTTCCCCCTCAGATTAACGTGTCTGGGATAGGCAACGCTGCCGTAACCCTTGTCCTTGCGGGTCTGCCCCAGCTTGTCCTCCTGGCCGATGGCGACCAGACGATTATAGATCTTGATCCAGGCGCAGTCGTTGTTGGGGTCGACCTCGCACTTGCCGTTCTTCTGGCCGCCGCAGGGGCCATTGACCAGGCTCTTGGCGCACTGGGTGATGGGGCAGATGCCGCCGGTGGAGCCCAGAACACAGTCGCCGCACATCTTGCAGTACTCGTTGAACATGCCGACACGCTCCACCTGACCCAGGAACATGGTGTTGTTGGCGGGGTAAATAGGCAGGTTGATGTTGTCGGCCACAGTCTGCACGCCGTCGCCGCAGGACATACCGACAATGGCCTCGGCGCCGCTGTCACGCAGAGCCTTGGTCTCCTTCTTCACCAGCAGCTTGTGGCAGCACTCACCGGGAACCACAGTGCCGACGACCTCTTTGCCGTTCTGCTCCAGGAACTCCTTCATGGCCTGGACCTCGGGCTCACCGCCGGTCTGGCAGGCGGCGGCGCAGTTGCCGCAGCCGACGATAGCTACCTTCGTTACGCCTTCCAGCATGGCCAGCAGCTCTTCGACCGGCTTTTTCTGAGTAATGATCATACGATAAAGCCTCCTAAATTTTCCTTCTCCATGTAAGGAGAGGCAGGGCACTTCCTTACATGTTACATCATAATACACTTACCCCCTAAAAATCAACTCTATTTGTCAATTTTCTAACGAAATTTTCGCAAAATTCGCAAAAACGGAAAAGCAGACCTGAAAATTGCGGACCGCAGTCCGCGCTCTGGCACAAAAAACGCAGAAAAGGAAAACCACCCGGGCTGCACCCGGGTGGTTTTCCTTGGAACAATTCAGGAGTTTGCCATGGCGCTGAGAGAGAAGCGTACCCATGGCGCGCAAGTTGAGGAAAGGAGTATATCTGATCACGACTCGGCGGTGAGGAACTGAACTCCGGTGGCTCAGGCCAAAGGTTAGTTTCACCTAACCGATGACTATAAGTTAGCACACACTAACTTAAATGTCAACCCTAATTTCCTGCTTTTTTACTATATTTTTTGAAAACGTGCCGCACTCATCAAGTGCTGCCAGCGGAGTCAAGGAAAAGCGCCTGGACAAATGTCCAGGCGCTTTTCCTTTGGAACAATTCAGGAGTTTGCCGCACCGCTGAGAGAAAAGCGGATGCAGCGCGGAGTTGGGAGAAAGGAGTATCTTGATTATGTCGCAGTTGACAGAGAGCTGCGGCGGTGGCTCAGGCCGCCGGTTAGCTTCACCTAACTGACAATCATAGGTTAGCACATCCTAACTCATATGTCAAGGGGGGATTTCATATTTTTTGCCGACAGGCAAAAAAAGCGGAGCGCCCCGAAAAGGGCGCCCCGCCGAAAAGCGCGATTCACTTGTCCAGGCCCAGCCGCGCTGCGGCCTCCTCCCGCATCTTGTACTTGAGGATCTTGCCCGCGGCGTTCATGGGAAAGGCATCCACAAATTCCACATACTTGGGGACCTTGTGCTTTGCCATGTGGCTGAGGACATAGTCCTTCATCTCCTCCACACTCATGCTCTCCCCCTTCTTCAGAATGATGCAGGCCATAGCCTCCTCGCCGTACTGCTTGTCAGGCACACCGATGACCTGAACATCCTGGACCTTGGGGTGAGTGTAGATAAACTCCTCGATCTCCTTGGGGTAGATGTTCTCACCGCCCCGGATGATCATATCCTTCAGGCGGCCGGTGATCCGGTAGTTGCCGTTCTCATCCTTGCAGGCCAGGTCACCGGAGTGGAGCCAGCCCTCGCTGTCCACGGTCTGATAGGTGGCGTCAGGCATCTTGTAGTAGCCCTTCATGGTGTTGTAGCCCTTGGAGCAGAACTCGCCGTTGACACCAGCAGGCACCTCCTCGCCGGTCTCGGGGGCCACGATTTTGCACTGGACATGGGGGAAATCGTAGCCCACCGTCTCGGTGCGGACATCCAGGGGATCCGTCCAGGCGCTCATGGTGCTGCCGGGAGAGGACTCCGTCTGACCGTAGACGCTGACGATACCGGTCATGTGCATCTCATCGGGCTGGGCAGCCCGGCGCATCAGTTCCGGCGGACAGCCCGCTCCGGCCATAATACCGGTGCGCATGCAGCTGAAATCTGTTTTCCGGTAGTCCGGGTGATTGAACATGGCGATAAACATGGTGGGTACGCCGTTGAAGCAGGTGATGCGCTCCTGGTTGATGCAGGCCAGGGAGTTTTTGGCGGAGAAGTAGGGCATAGGACACATGGTGGCTCCGTGGGTCACAGAGGAGGTCATGCTCAGCACCATGCCGAAGCAGTGGAACATGGGCACCTGGATCATCATGCGGTCCGCCGTGCTCAGGCCCATCCGGTCACCGATGCACTTGCCGTTGTTCACTACGTTGTAGTGGGTCAGCATCACGCCCTTGGGGAAACCGGTGGTGCCGGAGGTGTACTGCATGTTGCACACATCGCCGGGGCGGACGGCGGCCGCCATGCGGCGGATCTCCTCCATAGGAACCATGTCGGCCCGCTCCATGGCCTCGTCGAAGGTCAGGCAGCCGGGCTGGGCGAAGTCCACAGTGATGACATTGCGCAGGAAGGGGAGTTTCTTGCAGTGGAGTGCTTTGCCGGGCCGTGACCAGGCGATCTCGGGGCAGAGTTCGTTGATGATAGCCCGGTAGTTGCTGTCCTGGCTGTACTCGATCATCACCAGCGTATGGGTATCGCTCTGGCGCAGCAGATACTCGATCTCATGGATCTTATAGGCAGTGTTCACCGTAACCAGCACCGCTCCGATCTTGGTGGCAGCCCAGAAGGTGATATACCAGGCAGGTACATTGGTACACCACACGGCCACCTTGTCGCCGCTCTTCACCCCCAGGGACACCAGAGCCCGGGCAAAGTTATCCACATCCTCCCGGAACTGGGCGTAGGTGCGGGTGTAGTTGAGGGTGGTGTACTTAAAGGCCAGCTGGTCGGGGAAGGCATCCACCACAGCGTCCAGCACCTGGGGAAAGGTCAGGTTCACCAGCTCGTCCTTCTTCCAGATGTACTCGCCGGTACCGTCGTGGTTGGGGTAGAAGCTGCGCCGGGCCCCGCGGGTGGACTCAAAGCGGCTCATGTAGTTGACAAAGTGGGGGAAAATGACCTCCTTCTCCGGCAGGTCCTCCATCCACTCCGTCTTCCACATCAGGGAGATGAAGCCGCCGTAGTCCACGCTGTACAGCGCCCGCATCAGCTCTCCCACAGGGTAGGTGCCCTCACCGATGAGGTTGTAGCTGTCCTTGTCATCGCTGTCGCGCAGATGGACATGCTTGACGTAGGCACCCAGATTGGTGATGGTGACAGAGGGCGTCTCCCCGGCGTCCCGGTAGGGGTGGTGGACATCCCAGAGGGCGGCCAGCTGGTCGCTGGCGAAATGATTCATCAGATCCCGCAAGCGGGCGGTGTCAGCAAAAATACCGCGGGTCTTCATCAGGATAGTAACGTCCTTCTCCTCCGCGAAGGGGATCAGCTCCTCCAGGGCGGCAATCACAGCAGGCATATCATCGTTCATGGCATCCGCCGCCACGTAGGGAACGGACAGATCCCCGGCAATGTCCATCGTGGCACGCAGCTCCGTCGCGCCGCCGCCGGACAGATCGCAGTTGGTATCCAGCACAGGGATGGTCAGACCTTTGTCCCGCAGCTGGCGGGCCGTGGCCACCACGTTGTACTTGTGGAAGGGGCCGCCCTTGTCCACAAGCTCCGGATGGCGGAGGATATTATAGAGCTCAATGCCCTGAAAGCGCATCTCTGTGGCGGTGGAAAGCAGCTCCTCCCAGCCCGCCTGCCACCAGCCTCTGGTAGAAAAAGAAAGGTTCATTATTCCCCGGCCTCCTCGTAGACGATCTTGTTGAGCGCGTTGATGTAAGCCTGAATGGACGCGCCGATGATATTGGTGGAAATGCCCCGCCCGGAGTACAGCTTGCCGCCGCTGCGCAGCTTCACCAGACTCTCGCCCATGGCCTCACGGCCTTCGGTGACGGACTGGATCTGGAAATCGTCCAGCTCATAGTGGCGGCCAATGCTCTGCTCGATGGCGATAAAAGCGGCGTCGATGGGGCCGTCTCCGGCGCAGACGCCCTCCAGCACCTGGTCCTCCTTCAAAATCCGGATCTGGGCGGTGGCCTTCAGCGTATTGCCGGCATTGACCATATAGCTATCCAGCCGATAGGTGGGGGGCACCTGCAGTGCCACAGTAGCCACGATGGCATCCAGCTCCTTGCCGCTGATCCGCTCCCGGCCAATGCGCCGGACAGCCTCCATGACCTTGGTCACATCCTCGTCCCCCAGGTCATAGCCCAGAATAGCGGTGGCCCGGGCAATGGCGGTGGCATCATCGTGAACGGTGACCACCGCGTCGGCAGCATCCGCACGAACGCCGCTGTCATAGGGGGTGCCGCTCTTGCCGCTGCACATGCGGCGGATCTGAGAGATGGCCCGCTTGATCTCCGTGCTGCGCACCGAGGCGGCGGCATCCATGCTGTGGCCCCGGGTGTGGAGGATCATGGCCATGCTCTCCAGGGAAGCGGTGGCGCTGCCGCAGGCGCAGGTCTTTACCTCGTCCGCCCCGGCGGCGATGGCGGCCACGGAGGAGGCGTCCGCCATAGCCAGATCGTTGGCGCACTTAACACCCAGGCGCACCGTATCCAGCGCCGGGACAGCCTGGCGCAGCTGCCGCACAAAGGCGGCGATCTCGTCGGGCAGCATGGCCCCAGCGGCATCGCACACTGTAACGATGGACGCGCCGCACTCAATGGCAGCGGACACGATGGCCGCCAGGAAATCACTGTCCGCCCGGCAGGCATCCTCCGCCACGAATTCCACCTCGGCGCACCGCTGCCGGGCAGCGGAAACCACAGTCCGCACCGTCTCCAGCATGGCGGGGGCCTTCTTGTGATAGAAATACTCCATCTGCACCGAGGATGTGGGTGCCACCACCTGCAGGCGGGGGTGTCTGGCCTCCCGCAGGGCGGCCCACACATCCTCCACGCCCTGCTCGCTCAGGGCCACAGGCACCGCCACAGCGGCCCCCGTCACCGCGGAGGCGATGGACTTGATCAGCAGGGTGTCGATCTTCTTTTTCGCGATGGGGGCGCACTCGATGCAGTCGGCCCCCAGGCGGTCCAGCAGCTTGGCCAGCTCGATCTTCTCCCGGAAGCTGAGAGCTGCTCCCTCCGGCTGCTTCATAGTAACGTCAGTGATGCAGATTTTTCTCATACGGCATATTCTCCTTCTTTGGCGCATGCGCTTCCGGAAAAACAAAACGCCCCGAAAGCACAGCTTCTGTGCTTTCGGGACGATAAACTCATTTACCGCGGTACCACCCGGCTTCACGCCCTGAGGCGTGCTCTCTTCAGGCTCCAACAAGCCCTGCCCTGATAACGGCGGCAAACCCGTGCCGCCCTACTGGAGAGTCTCGTTGGGGCAGCCTGCTCCGGCGCCAGCCGTCGAACCGCTGCTTCCCGGCTCGCACCACCCGCCGGTTCTCTGAAAGCTATCGCGATTGGACATAACGCCTTCTGCGCATTTTCGTTTGAATTGCTTTAAAGTGTAGCACAGAGAAAGCGCCGTTGTCAACGTTTTTTTTGACGGGAAAATCCATCTGAAGCCCATTTATTTTTAAAAAAACACCTGACAACCGGAAAAAGTTGTGCTATGATAGCGGCAACATATTCTGTGATCGCAGGAGGTGCCCCCATGAATTTTCTGGAGGAGCGGATCGTAAAGGACGGCATCGTTCGCCCCGGCAATGTGCTGAAGGTGGACAGCTTTCTTAATCATCAGATGGACGTGGCCCTGATGGACCAGATGGGCGAGGAG
The DNA here is from genome assembly GCA_964429705.1 of uncultured Oscillospiraceae bacterium. Taxonomy (GTDB): domain Bacteria; phylum Bacillota; class Clostridia; order Oscillospirales; family Oscillospiraceae; genus Pelethomonas. The sequence goes on from CAYSDG010000015.1 coordinate 12,710, forward strand.
TTCAAGCGCCGCTTCGGCAGCAAGAAGGTCACCAAGGTGCTGACCATCGAGGCCTCCGGCATCGCCATCGCCTGCTCCGTAGCCCGGTGCTACGGCGTGCCCATGGTGTTTGCCAAGAAGTCCCAGAGCGTCAATATCGACGGCGACGTGTACGTGGCCGAGGTGGAGTCCTTCACCCACAAGAACAAGAACCACGTCATCGTGTCCAAGCGCTTTTTGAGCCCGGATGACCATGTGCTCATCATCGATGATTTCCTGGCCAATGGCTGCGCCCTGCAGGGGCTTATCTCCATCACCGAGTCCTCCGGGGCCACGGTGGCGGGCCTGGGCATCGCCATCGAGAAGGGCTTCCAGATCGGCGGGCGCATCATCCGCAATCTGGGCTATCAGCTGGAGTCCCTGGCTATCGTGGACGCTATGAACGCGGAGACCGGCGAGATCCAGTTCCGTCCCCAGTGAGTCGCATCCCATCCGTATATGATAGCAGCGCGGGCTGTCCCCCTGGGGCAGCCTGCGTTTATTTCGGCGGTCCATTTTTAGCGCTCTTCTATTGTGAGTGCTAAAATTCACGGTTTGTTCATCCAAAAGACAAAAAATATCCGATTTTCCGCGGTACAGTACAGACAATGAAAGAAAAGGAATGGCTCCGATGATCAGCCCCAGTCAGACTGGTAGGAACCACAATCATTTGGAGGTAAGATCATGTTTGAACTGACTCGCAGAAACAACACCAACGCTATGAATACCTTTAACCCCTTCCGTGAGATGGAGGACATGGAGCGCCGCTTCTTTAGTCCCCACTTCGACGAATTCTTCCGCAGCACGGACCTGGCAGCCTTCAAGACCGATGTCACCGACGAAGGCGACCACTACCTGCTGGAGGCCGATCTGCCCGGCTTCAACAAGGAGGACATCCGCCTGGATCTCAGCAACAACACCCTGACCATCCAGGCCCAGCGCCACAGCAATGTGGAGACCAAGGACAAGCAGCAGGTGGTCCGTGTGGAGCGCAGCTATGGCTCCTACAGCCGCAGCTTCGACTTGACAGGCATCAACACCGAGGGCATCACCGCAAAATACGACAACGGTGTGCTGCAGCTGTGCCTGCCCAAGAGGGAGGAGGTCCTTCCCGCCTCCAGACAAATCGAGATTCAATAACTACGCACCAGGCTTTCGCCGGAGCCCCTTCTGGGGCTCCGGCGTTTTTCTTTGGAGCTGACTCCTCTTGACAAACTAACAACGTTAGTATATGATTATTACTAACGTCGTTAGTTTTAAGGAGGGGTTCCCATGCCAAGAAATGGATTAACAAAGGAGCGCGTCGTGGAGGCAGCAGCGCAGCTGATCGAGCAGTCCGGCGCCGCCGCCTTCTCCATGCGGGCGCTGGCGGACAGCCTGCACATCAAGGCCGCCTCTCTCTATAACCACGTAGAGAGCATGGACGAGCTGCTGACAGCCGTGTGCGCCTACGCTCTGCGGGAGCAGCGGGAGGTGGAGCTGGCCGCTATCCACGGCAGGACCGGTGCCGCCGCCATTGCCGCCCTGGCAGACGCCTACCGGCAGTTTGCCCGATCTCACCGGGAGCTGTACCGCCTGATCATCAGCACGGCGGCGGCCTGCGGGGAGCAACTGGGGGAGACAGCCCGGTGCATCGTGGAGCCGTTCATGGCCGTTCTGGCCCACACGGGCCTGAGTGAGGAGGAAAAGATCCACTGGCAGCGGGTGCTGCGCGGCATCGTCCACGGCTTCGTCTCCCAGGAGGATGCTGGGTTCTTCTCCCACCTCCCGGCGGATGTGGACGAGAGCTTTCGGACCGCCATCCAGTGCTATATCGACGGCCTGACTCAGGCGGAGAGGGGGCGGCAGGCATGACGCAGTCCATGGAAAAAGAGCAGCTTTTCACCTCCGTCCCCGTTGGCCGGGCAGTGATCAGTCTGGCCGTCCCCACCGTGATCGCCCAACTCATCACCGTGGTCTACAATATGGCGGACACCTTCTTCATCGGCCAGCTGGGAGATCCGGACCAGGTGGCGGCGGCCACGCTGGCCATGCCCATCTTCATGCTCCTGACCGCCTTCGCCAATCTCTTCGGCATCGGCGGGGCCAGCATGATCTCCCGCTGTCTGGGCGCCGGCGACCGGGAGAAGGCCCGGCAAACCGCCGCCTTCTGCATCTGGTCCGCCGCACTGGTGTCCCTCTGCTACGGTGCGGCGGTGCTCCTGCTGCGTGGCTCCTTGCTGCCCCTGCTGGGGGCCGACGGAGACACCTCCGGCTTCTGTTCCACCTATCTTTTCTGGACCGTGGGCATCGGCGCGGCACCCACGGTACTCAACGCCTGCCTGGCCCACCTCGTCCGCTCGGAGGGCTACGCCGGGCAGGCCAGCTTCGGCGTGGCCTTTGGCGGTGTGCTGAACATCATTCTGGACCCCGTCTTTATTTTCCTGTTCCGTATGGAGATCGCCGGTGCGGCCATCGCCACCATGCTGTCCAACGCGGCAGCAGCGGCGTACTTTTTCGCCTTTCTGTTCCGTATCCGCCACAGCACCGCCATCACCCCCTCTCCCAAATGCTTCACCCTGGGCCGCGGCATCCCGGCGGAGGTGCTGACGGTGGGGCTGCCCAGCTTCGTCATGACCCTGATGAGCACCCTGTCCAATCTGACACTGAACCGGATGATCGCCGGGTACTCCAATGAAGCAGTGGCCGGTATGGGCATCGCCAAGAAGATCGACCTGATGGCCTTTGCCATCGCCCAAGGCATGACCCAGGGCACCCTGCCCCTGATCGGCTACAACTACAGCTCCGGTGACAGAAGGCGAATGCTCTCCGCCCTGAAGGTGCTGCTGCTGGACTGCCTGGCAGTGGCCATCGCCGGTATGGCTCTGATGTTCTTCGCCGCCACCCCTATCACCCGCTGCTTCATCAACGATGCCGCCACGGTGGCATTTGGCCGTACCTTCCTGCGGATCGTCTGTCTGGCCTGCCCCACCACGGCGCTGAACTTCCTGGCCATCACCATCTTCCAGGCCACTGGCAAACGGGTACAGCCGCTGATTCTGTCCCTGCTGCGCAAGGGCGGCCTGGACATCCCTCTGATGCTGCTGTTCAACGCCCTTGTGGGTGTCAACGGTATCGCCTGGGCCACACCTCTGGCAGACGCGCTCGCCCTGCTGGTCTCCGCGGCACTGGTCCTGCCCTATCTGAAAAAGTTGGCCCACGGGGCACAGTAGCCGTTTTTCCGCTCCTTGCAGGTAGAAAAATTTACAATTTTACGATATAATGCCGCCTGAAAAAATCGTTTATGAACGGGAGGCACAGCCGCCATGGCGAATTTTACCCGAAGAGCCATCAAGGAGTCCTTTATCCAGCTGCTGGAACAGCGCCCTCTCAGCGACATCACGGTTAAGGACATCGTGGAGACATGCGGCATCAACCGCAACTCCTTCTACTACCACTACCAGGACCTTCCGGCCCTGATTGAGGAGATCGTGAAGGAGGAGGCGGAGAGCATCATCCGCAGCTATCCCTCGGTGACCACGATCGTGGAGTGCTTCGACGCTGTGACGGAGTTTGCCTCCCGCCGCCGGAAGACCATCATGCACATCTATCGCTCCGTCAGCCGGGAGGTGTTCGAGCGGAATCTGATGATGGTCTGCGAGTATTTTGTCCACAGCTATGTGGACACCGCCCTGGCTCAGGAGCCCATCTCCCCCCAGGACAAGCAGACCATCCTGGACTACTACAAGTGCGTCTGCTTCGGCCTGACCATCGACTGGCTCAACAGCGGCATGGCGGAAGGCTATATCCAGTCCATCCGCCGGATCTTCCTGCTGAAGAAAGATCTGGCCATGGAGATCGCGGCGCTGCTGCAGGGGCAGGTGTAAAAATTATGTACCGCCGGAGACAAACCAGGTAACGGAGCACTGCCAGCGGTCAGCTCCCTACAACAGAATATGCTTTAAAAACTAGGCACGGGGGTATCCCGTGCCTAGTTTTTGGCCATTTTACCCCGCCGTGTCTGGATTTCAGACACAGGGGCCTCCACTGCCTGTGTCCTTCTGCCCCGTTTTGCGGTATGCTTTGTCCCGTTCCGAAAGAAAACACACACGGTATAGGAGGTGTGACCTGTGAAGCTGCGTTCCGCTCTGCCCATGAGGATCGCCAAATACGGATACATTCTGATCTCTCTGGTGTTCTGCGCCGCCGGGGTGGCCATCATGCTGCTGCCGACATTGTCTCTGTCCGCCATCGGGACCTTTTTGGGCTGCGCCATGCTGGTATTCGGTGTCGTCAAAATGATTGGGTACTTCTCAAAGGACCTGTTCCGGCTGGCCTTCCAGTATGACCTGCAATTTGGCGTGCTGCTGTGCGTCCTGGGCATTATCACCCTGGCCCGCCGCCAGAACGCCGGCGAGTTCATCTGCATCGCCTACGGCATCTGTATGCTGGCGGAGAGTCTCTTTAAAGCCAAGACCGCCCTGGAGGCCAGACGCTTCGGTATCCGCCAGTGGTGGCTGACCCTGACGCTGGCCATCCTCAGCGGGGTCGCGGGCGTGCTGGTCATGATCTGGCCTGTGGCCGCGATCCACATGGTCAAACTGATGCTGGGCATCTCCCTTCTGACAGAGGGCGTACTGAGCCTCAGCGTGGCAGTGAGCATGGTAAAGATCATCGACCATCAGAAGCCGGATGTGATCGACGTGGAATACTACGAATGACAGGAGGACACTTACGATGCAATTTTCCAAAGCGGTGGTCAAGCACCGCATACCGATCCTGATCGTCACGCTGCTGCTGATGATTCCCTCTGTGCTGGGCATGGTGAACACCCGGGTCAACTACGATATGCTGACTTATCTGCCCGAGGACATGGAGACCGTCATCGGGCAGAACGAGCTGCTGGAGGACTTCAACAAGGGAGCTTTCACGTTCCTGATCTTCGAGGATATGCCCAGCAGGGATGTAGCCCGGCTGAAGACGAAGGTGGAGGAGCTGGACCACGTGGACACCGTGCTGTGGTACGACTCCCTGGCTGACCTCACTATTCCCATGGAGCTGCTGCCGGACGCGCTGTACAGCGAGTTCAACACGGACCACTCCACCATGATGGCCGTGTTCTTTGACACCGGCACCTCTGAGGACACCACCATGGAGGCGGTGAAGGAGATCCGCAGCATCTGCGGCCAGCAGTGCTTCGTCTCCGGCATGACCGCCCTGGTGGTGGACCTGAAGGATCTCTGTGAGCAGGAGGAGCCTGTCTATGTGGCCCTGGCGGTGGCACTGGCCTGCGCAGCGATGCTGCTGCTGTTGGACGGCTGGCTCATCCCCTTCGTGTTTCTGGCCTCCATCGGGGCCATGATCCTGCTGAATCTGGGCACCAATTTCTTCTTCGGCGAGATCTCCTACATCACCAAGGCCCTCTCCGCCGTTTTGCAGCTGGCCGTCACCATGGACTACTCCATCTTCCTCTGGCACAGCTACAATGAGCAGCGCACCCACTGCGGAGACAACGAGGAAGCCATGTCCCGGGCCATCCACGCGACCCTCACCAGCGTCATCGGCAGCTCCATCACCACCATTGCGGGCTTTATCGCCCTGTGCTTTATGAGCTTCACCCTGGGCCGCGACCTGGGGCTTGTGATGGCCAAGGGCGTACTGCTGGGCGTGCTGGGGTGCGTGACGGCGCTGCCCAGCCTGATCCTGGTACTGGATAAGCCCCTGCAAAAAACGCGGCACCGCTCCCTGATCCCCGACATGCAGGGCGTTTCCCGGGGGATCGTGAAGGTGTTTCCTGTGTTTCTGGCGCTCTTTCTCCTGCTGCTCTATCCCGCCTGGAGCGGCTACCGCAAAGCAAACGACGAGGTCTACTACGACATGGGCCAGTGCCTGCCTGAGGAGATGAACTACGTTATCGCCAATCACAAGCTGCGTGATGACTACAGCATCGCCTCTACCCACATGGTACTGGTGGACTCGAACCTCTCTCCCAGAGCTGTGAAGCAGATGATGGAGGAGATGGAAACCGTGGACGGCGTAAAATACGTGCTGGGACTGGAATCGGTCGTCGGCTCCCGGGTGCCCCAGGAGCTGCTGCCGGACAGCGTCCGTTCGCTTCTGAAGAGCGACCGCTGGAAGCTGCTGCTCATCAACTCCCAGTATGCCCCCGCCAGCGACAGCGTCAACGCCCAGCTCACCGCGCTGGGGGACATCCTCAAGCGCTATGACGAGGGCGGCATGCTCATCGGCGAGGCCCCCTGTCTGAAGGACATGATCGAGACCACCGACCACGACTTCGCCGTGGTCACGGCGGTATCCGTGGCAGCCATTTTCCTTATCATTCTGCTGGTGGAGAAGAGCCTCACCCTGCCACTCATCCTCATTGCGGTCATTGAGCTGGGCATCTTTATCAACCTGGGCCTGCCCCACTATCTGGGCCAGAGCATGGCTTTCATCACTCCCATCTGCATCAGCACCATCCAGCTGGGCGCCACGGTGGACTACGCCATTCTGATGACTACCCGCTACAAGTCCGAGCGCATCGGCGGCAAGGGAAAAAAAGACGCGGTGTGGACCGCCCTGTACACCTCTATCCCCTCTATTCTGGTGTCCGGAACGGGCATGTTCGCCGCCACCTTCGGCGTGGCGCTGTACTCCGACATTGAGATCGTCAGCTCCATGTGCATGCTGATGGCCCGCGGCGCTGTGATCAGCATGCTGCTGGTGACCTTCGTGCTGCCCGCCATGTTCATGCTGCTGGACAAGCTCATCTGCAAAACGACACTGGACATGCGCCAGATCACATTTACCAAGAACAACAAGGAGGAACCCATCCATGAATAAGCTTGCAAAGAGAGCGACCGCCATCGGTCTGAGCGCCGCACTGTGTCTGGGCATCACAGGGGCTGCCTTCGCCAAGGCCGGTCGGAGCCAGCAGCCCCGGGCCACCAACTGGCCGCGGCCCAGCCCGCCGGACAGGAGGCCAACAAGAACGAGACCGTCTATGTGCTGGCGGGGGCCGACGGCAGCGTACAAAAGCTCATCGTCAGCGACTGGATCCAGAACACTCTGTCCAGCGCTACGCTGACCGACCGCACAGAGCTGACGGATATTGAACCTGTCAAGGGCGACGAAAGCTATACTTTAAACGGTGACAGCATGGCCGTGTGGGATGCCAAGGGCGGCGACATCTACTATCAGGGCAGCATCGAAAAGGAGCTGCCGGTAAATCTGACCGTCTCCTATCAGCTGGACGGCAATGCCGTATCCCCGGCGGAGCTGGCGGGGCAGAGCGGCCGCGTGACCATCCGCTTCGACTATGAGAACCAACAATACCAGATGGTGGATGTCGGCGGCAGCCAGGAAAAAGTATATGTCCCCTTCGCCATGCTCACCGGCGTACTGCTGGACAACGACATCTTCCGCAACGTGGAGGTCACCAACGGCAGGCTCATCAACGACGGTGACCGCACCATCGTGGTGGGGCTGGCCCTCCCGGGGCTTCAGGAAAACCTGGCTCTGGACCGGGATCTGCTGGACATCCCCGACTATGTGGAGATCACGGCCGACGTGACCGGCTTCTCCCTGGGCATGACCGCCACCATCGCCACCAATGCCCTGTTCAGTGACCTGGAGCTGGACCAGCTGGAGGATGCGGAGGACCTGACCGGCTCCCTCCATCAGCTGACCGAGGCTATGGATCAGTTGCTGGACGGCTCCGCCGCTCTCTATGACGGTCTGTGTACCCTGCTGGACAAGTCCGGCGAGCTGGCTGCCGGTGTGGAGCAGTTGGCCCAGGGGGCCAAGTCCATCCAGACCGGCGCGGACTCTCTGGACAGCGGAGCCGCCCAGCTCAAATCGGGTCTCGCGGAGCTCTCCGGCGGACTGAGCGCCCTGTCTGCCAGCAGCGCCGGGCTGAACGGCGGCGCACAGCAGGTGTTTGAGAGCCTGCTGTCCACAGCCACGACCCAGCTCCAGACCGCCGGTATCTCTGTCCCCACCCTGACCATCGACAACTATACCCAGGTACTGGACGGCGTGATCGCCTCTCTGGGCGCAGCCGCCGAGGGAGAGAGCGGCCAGACCATCCAGGCGCTGCGAGCCTCTCTGGACAGCTACAACACCTTCTATCAGGGCCTGCGGACCTATACCGGCGGCGTGGATACCGCCGCCAGCGGTGCGGCCGCCCTTACTGCCGGAGCTGATGCTCTGTCCAGCGGAACTGCCCAGCTGAAGGCCGGGACCGACTCTCTCTGCAGTGGTGCGCTGACCCTGCAGGGCAGTATGCCCGCTCTGGTGAGCGGCGTGGCCGAACTGCGGGACGGCTCTATGGCCCTCTCCGACGGGCTTCGGCAGTTCAATGCGGAGGGCGTACAGAAGCTGACGGCCCTTTTGGGCGACGACCTGGAGGGACTGGCGGACCGCCTGCAGGCCACCATCGACATCTCCCGAAGTTACCGCAGCTTCGCCGGGATCGCCGATGATATGGACGGTCAGGTGAAACTCATCTACCGCACCGCCGAGATCAAATAACCCCAAAAACAGAGCAAAGCCCACGCCCCGGAGCATCCGGGGCGTGGGCTTTTGCGTTTTGAAAAAGCATAGAAGGTTCGGTTCAAAGAGGAGGAGCCGCGGCATGAGCGCACTCTGACTTATAAAAAAACAAGTCGGAGCAAGCGATATAGTGCTTGCTCCGACGTGGTGCCGGTGACCGGACTCGAACCGGTACGCTGTCGCCAGCGGTGGATTTTGAGTCCACTACGTCTACCAATTCCATCACACCGGCAGGTTAGATGTCAACTTATTATAGCCCATGGCCCTGTGGATTGCAAGAAGTTTTTTCCCGTCCCCTTTGTAAATCTTTTGTGAATCTGCAAAGTGGGGCTACCCAACGCCGGGGATTTGTGGTAGATTATATCGTAGAAAAATAGGGTGCTTATGCGCCCATCTGGAAAGGAGGCGGCGCTGTGAAACACAAGTCGGGCCGCTGTATGATATGGCTGCTGGCGCTGGTCCTGTCGGCGCTGCTCAGCGGCTGCATGATGTCGGCCTCGGTGGAGGACCTCTACTCCCTGCCTCAGCTGCCGGTGGAGTATCAGGCTCTCAGCGCTCAGATCGAATCCATCCTGTCCTCCGGCGCGGAGTACACCGCCCCCACATCCGGCACCAATCTGCAGTCCGTGCAGCTGGTGGACCTGGACGGAGACGGCGTGGAGGAGGCTCTGGCCTTTTTCCGCAACACCAATGACGAGCGTCCCATGAAGATCTACATTTTCCGCGCCGTGGAGGACACCTATGAGCAGGTGTCGGTCATCGAGGGCAGCGGAACGTCCATCCACAGCATCCAGTACGTGGACATGAACAACGTATCGCCGGACAGCGACAGCAGCGCCGGGGTGAAGGAGCTCCTGGTCAGCTGGCGCGTCGGCGCCGAGGTACAGGCCATGGCGGTATATGTGCTGGAGGACCTGCAGCCCGTGCTGGCCATGTCCACCGCCTATGCCCGCTACGAGGTGGTGGATCTGGATGATGACGACATGCAGGAGCTGGTGGTGCTGCGCAGCGACGAGACGGAGTCCGGCGGCAGCATCGCCGACTACTACGACTGGGACGGAGGCAGCCTCCTGCTGCGCTCCAGCGCCCGGCTGTCCATGACTGTGGCCGAGCTGCAGTGGATGCAGGCAGGCACCCTGCGCAGCGGGGAGACAGCGGTGTTCGTCACCGGCCGCGTCACCGGTGTGGGGGAGACCAGCCGCGCCATCACAGACATCCTCACTTATCGGGACGGGGAGCTGACCAACATCGCTCTGAGCAGCTCCACCGGCATCTCCTCTCAGATCTCCCGGTTCGTGAATCTGCAGCCCACCGACATCAACGGTGACGGTGCCACGGAGGTCCCCATGCCCGCCCAACTGCCCAGCGATGGGGAGGACTACTGGAAGATCTACTGGTTCTCCTATGATACCAACGGCTCCCCCGACCGGCAGGCCATCACCTACCACAACCAGACCGACAGCTGGTATCTGCTGATCCCCGACCAGTGGGACGGCAATTTCACCGTACGGCAGAACAACACCAGCTCCATTGAGCACGCCACCACCTTCTACAGCGTTGTGGGCGGCGAGCTGGGGGAGGAGCTGTTCACCATCTACAGCCTGACCGGCCCCAACCGCATCAACCAGGCCTCCACCGGCGGCAGGACCCCCCTGCGCCGCCAGACCAACGTGGTGTATGCCATCAACTGCACCACCGCCTACAGCGCCTGGCACTACGCCGTGGACCAGGAAAATCTGGCAGGGCGCTTCAACGCGATCCTGACCCAGTGGAGCACCGAGGAGGAATAAGCGCCCACCCCGACGGCAGGCAGATACACAAAAGGAGGAACACCTATGGCAAAGAAGGTCCTGGTGCTGGAAGATGAATCCAGCATCCGCAGTTTTATCGTCATCAATCTGACCCGCGCCGGCTACGACATCATTGAGGCGGAGTCAGGCGAGGAGGCCCTGGAAAAGCTGAAGGAGCATCCGGAGATCTGTGTGGCCCTGCTGGATGTGATGCTGCCCGGCATCGACGGCTTCGAGGTCTGCCGCCGTATCCGGGCCACCAACACCCGCATCGGCATCATCATGCTCACCGCCCGCAGCCAGGAGATGGACAAGGTGACGGGCCTCATGACCGGCGCGGACGACTATGTGACCAAGCCCTTCTCCCCGGCGGAGCTCACCGCCCGTGTGGACGCACTGTTCCGCCGGGCCGGAGGCGCAGTGGCCACCGAGCAGACCGGCGAGATCTATCAGGAACCCTTCCTCCTGAATACCCGCAACCGCACCCTGGAAAAGAACGGCCAGCGGGTCAAGCTGACCCAGATGGAGTACTCCATCATGAAGATGTTCATGGAGAACCCCGGCAAGGCTCTCAGCCGCGAGGAAATCCTGGATATGGTCTGGGGCCGGGATTACTTCGGTGAGTTAAAGATCGTGGATGTCAATATCCGCCGCCTGCGGCTGAAGATCGAGGACAACGCACAGAATCCAACCTATATCAATACCGTTTGGGGTTACGGATATAAGTGGGGGTTCTGAGCCTCCTGTAAAGAGCTGTCTCCTGACCCAGCCGGTGTTTTGTTGGCAGCCGGCAGTGACTCGTTATACTATTTGAGGGGTTCGCCACCACCGGAGGCAAACAGACTGCCAAACAGATCACAGCAAGCGACAAAAATCAAGCAACTCCCCCGTCAACAGCAGATTTGTCGCTGTTGACACGCCCGCCCGAAGGGCGGTCATACCAAAAGAAACAGGAGGCCCCTTTCACCATGCAGAAACACGAGATCAAGATCACCGGCCTCCGCAAGCGCTGGCTGGTCAACGCCCTGGGTCCCATCTTTGTTGTCGCCCTGCTGCTGGCAGTGGTGTTCTGCGTGGGCATGGTCAACTACTATTACAACCTGATGCAGGACGGGCTGAACACCCGGGCCACCCACGCCAGCGACTATTTCACCAGCTACAGTATGAACAGCTACCCGGAGTTTTACCAGTCCGCCTACAGCTTCACCCAGGATTTCACCGAGAAGGAGTATCTGGAGGTCCAGTTCATCGGTGACAGCGGCAAGATCATCATCAGCTCCTACGGGCTGACCTCCGGCCTATCTCCCGGTACGCCGGACATCGTCGGCGCGCTGCAGAACGGTGAGATCACACCCTATCTGGGGGTGGACCCCTCCACCGGTGAGCACATCATGTCCGTCAGCGCACCGCTGCAGTTCAACGGACGGGTCCGGGGCGTACTGCGCTATGTTACCAGCATGTCCGGCGTGCGGCGGGAGGTGGGCATCACCGTAGCTGCCGCCGCGCTGATCCTGCTGGTGTGCGTGGGGATGGTATATGTCTCCAATATGATCTTTATCAACAACGTAGTCCAGCCCGTGGCTGAGGTCACGGAGACCGCCAAGCGCATCGCCGGCGGCAGCTACGGTGTACAGTTGGAGAACCACTACCGGGACGAAGTCGGCCAGCTGGTGGACTCCATCAACAACATGTCCGCCCAGATCAGCAAGAGCGAACGGATCAAATCAGAGTTCATCTCCTCCGTCTCCCACGAGCTGCGCACCCCCCTTACCGCCATCAACGGCTGGGGCGAGACCCTGCTGGAGATGGAGCGCAGCGGCAGCGGCGACCCCATGCTCCGCCACCGCGGCGTCAGCATCATGCTGAAAGAATCCCGCCGTCTGACCACCATGGTAGAGGAGCTGCTGGACTTCTCCCGCATGGAGGACGGCCGCTTTACCCTGAGCATCGAGCAGGTGGATCTGCAGGCGGAGTTCGAGGACGCCATCTACACCTACCGCGAGCTCTTTAAGAGCGAGGGCATCGAGCTGCACTATGAAGAGTGCGATGAGCTGTTCGACCCCATCCCCGGCGACCCGGAGCGGCTCAAGCAGGTGTTCTGCAATGTGCTGGACAACGCCTCCAAGCACGGCGGCTCGGGCAAGCGCATCGACGCCGCTATCCAGCGCGACGACGCCCACATCACCATCACCGTCCGGGACTATGGCCCCGGCATCCCCGCCGATGAGCTGCCCTTTGTCAAGCAGAAGTTCTACAAGGGTTCCTCCAAGGCCCGCGGCAGCGGCATCGGCCTGGCGGTGGTGGATGAGATCATCCGCCTCCACGGTGGTACCTTCGACATCGGCAACGCCGAGGGCGGCGGCTGTGTTGTTACCATTACTCTCCCCTGCTGATACACCGCACCAGAACAAATGTTGCATTTTCGCAGCAAATATGTTATATTGACTTCCACAAAAAGAAAGGCATAACTATGGCAGAAAAGACACCGAATACCTTCCGCACCACCATCGGCGGCCAGGCGCTGATCGAGGGCATTTTGATGCGGGGACCCAAGAAGCAGTGCGTGGTGGTCCGCTCCCCGGAGGGGCTGGTCATCCAAGAGGAGGAGCTGAAGCTGATCCGGGACAGATACCCCATTCTGGGTCTGCCTCTGATCCGTGGCAGCGTTACCTTCCTGGACAGCATGTACAAGGGCGTGAAGGCCCTGATGTTCTCCGCAGACTACTATCCTGAAGAGGCGTACGACGAGGAGCCGTCCAAGTTCGAGAAGTGGCTGGATGAAAAGCTGGGCAACGAGAAGATGGAGAAGGTGGTCATCGCCTTCTCTGTGGTGCTGGCAGTTTTCTTCAGCATTGGCCTCTTTATGCTGCTGCCCACCTTCCTTGCCAGCTTTGTGGAGCTGATGACGGACAGCGTTCTGGTGCGCAACCTGGTGGACGCGGTGCTGCGCATCGGCATCTTCATGACCTATATGATCCTGGTGTCCCGAATGAAGGACATCCGCCGGGTATTCTCCTATCACGGCGCGGAGCACAAGACCATCTTCTGCTATGAGAACGGCCTGCCCCTGACGGTGGAAAATGTCCGCATCCAGAGCAAGCACCACCCCCGCTGCGGCACCAGCTTCATGCTGGTGGTCATCATCGTGGCGATCCTGATCAACACCGCTGTCTTTGCCCTGTTCCCGGTGAAGAATGTGTTCCTGCGGATGCTGATCCAGCTGGCCATGCTTCCCTTTGTGGTGGGCGTGACCTACGAATTCAACCGCTATGTGGGCGGCCACGACAACCCCGTTACCAATTTCCTGGCCAAGCCCGGCCTCTGGATGCAGAACTTCACCACCTTCGAGCCCGATGACTCCATGATCGAAGTGGCCATCGAGGCGATGAAGCGGGTTATTCCCGAGGAAGAGGGCGCTGACCGCTGGTGATGCCCAAGAAGCGGTCGCCGGTCAATGACAACTTTTTGAAATATTCAACATAAAAATTATGATTTGTATATAAAAACAGATCCCATTGTCGAAGCGACTCGCTCTTGACAACTACGTGGACGGCTTGTGTGTGCCGTCGGATGGAGAGCATAGATGGCAATTACATATAACAACTTATATCTGGATATCCGAAAACGGCTGAAGGATGCAGGCTACCCCGCCGCCCAGCTGGAGGCCCGGGAGCTGGTGTGTGCCGGCAGCGGCAAGACCCGGGAGCAGTTCTTCCGGGATGCCCAGCTCTACGTGGCTCCGGAGGTGGAGGCAGCCATTATCAAGCTGGTGGAGCGGCATCTGGATGGGGAGCCGGTGGCCTATCTCATCGGCGAGTGGGAGTTCTACGGGCTGCCCCTGGACATCAGCGAGGCAGTGCTGATCCCCCGGGTGGATACCGAGGTCCTGGCCGCAGAGGCCATCGACTTCGTCAGGACCCAGGGCAAGTGCCGGGTGCTGGACCTCTGCGCCGGCAGCGGCTGTATCGGCCTGGCCATCGCCGCCAACGCCCCGGAGTGCCGGGTGCTGCTGGGAGACATCAGCGAGGGCGCGCTGCGCATCTGCCGCCAGAATATCCGCCGCAATGGTCTCACCGGACAGGTATCCGCCATGGGCATGGATGCCATGGAGCCGCCCGCTAAGACCTTGGGGGAGTTTCAGTGCATCGTCAGCAACCCCCCCTATATCCCTCGGGCCGATGTGGAGCAGCTGGACCGGTCGGTCCGGGACTTTGAGCCCCATCTGGCCCTGTGCGGGGGGGAGGACGGCTACGACTTCTACACCGCCATCATCCGCCATTGGAAACGGGCGCTGGCCGTAGGCGGCCGCCTGTACTTCGAGGTGGGCATCGGCCAGGCGGATACCGTGCTGCGGATGATGCGGGCCGAGGGCTTCGGCGACATCAATATCGTTCCCGATGGACAGGGGATCCCCAGAGTGGTGTATGGGACACTGCTGGACGGGGTGTTCTGATTTTTAATAATTACGAAGAATGGGGAATTTCGGCCCCCGGGCTATGATCCTATCAAACCGCTATCCATAAAATTTTTATATCACATACAGAGGAGAATCAAACATGGCAGAGAAAAAGACCGCGGCCCCCAAGACCGCAGCTCCCGCCAGCGACAAGAAGCAGGCCATTCAGACCGCCATGAGCCAGATCGAGAAGATGTACGGCAAGGGCTCCATCATGCGTCTGGGCGACCAGATGAGCCAGATGAACATTGAAGCCATCTCCACCGGCTCTCTGGCACTGGACCTGGCGCTGGGTATCGGCGGCGTGCCCCGGGGGCGCATCATCGAGATCTACGGTCCCGAGTCCTCCGGTAAGACCACTCTGGCCCTGCATATCCTGGCCCAGGCCCAGAAGGCCGGCGGCGAGGTTGCCTTCGTGGATGCCGAACACGCCCTGGATCCCGGCTACGCCCGGGCGCTGGGGGTGAACATCGACGATATGCTGGTCAGCCAGCCCGACACCGGTGAGCAGGCTCTGGAGATCACCGAGGCCCTGGTCCGCTCCGGCGCGGTGGATGTTGTCGTTGTGGACTCCGTTGCCGCCCTGGTGCCCCGGGCTGAGATCGAGGGTGAGATGGGCGACAGCTACGTGGGCCTCCACGCCCGTCTGATGAGTCAGGCTCTGCGCAAGCTCACCGGTGCCATCAACAAAACCAACTGCATCGTGGTGTTCATCAACCAGCTGCGCGAGAAGGTCGGCGTGATGTACGGCAATCCCGAGGTCA
>CAYSDG010000016.1:0-27107 GCA_964429705.1 uncultured Oscillospiraceae bacterium
TATTTCATAAACAAAACTGTTTAAGTCATAGGCATCTGCAACGAGTGGGAATAAAATAATTTAGTCTTATGAGTCCCGAAAACCCTTGAAAATACAGGGGTTTTCGGGATTTTTGCTTTTTCGTGGCTACAAAATGGCTACATCCAGCCGATTTTTTGTAGCCAGAGTATTTAAGCCCGTACTGATCGAATGTCAGTACGGGCTTTTGTATATTTGCAGCGAACAGTTTGTCAGAGGGGAGCTGCATCCAACTTTTTGGTAGAACATCGCATTAGGACAGCCGTGACTGCTGCTACAGAGATCTCCGCGACCGGCATCGCAAACCACAGACTGTCTGCGCCAAACAGAGCAGGCAGAAGATACAGCATCACGCTGCCGATGATTAGCCCACGGGAAAGAGAGATACCCAGGGAGATCCGTGCCTTCAGAATGCTCTGAAAATAATAGGCGGCAAACAGTGTAAAGGGCGCAAACAGATAGCCAACGCCATATTTGCGCAAAATAGCAGGGGCGATGGAGAGAACGCTGTCTGTGGCGTCCATAAAGAGTTGAATAATAGTGGTGGGCAGTGTCAGGGTGACGATCATCCAGAAGGCACCGAAGACAACCGAGGTCACAATGCCGTATTTCAGGACCTTGCGGACACGGTCCATTTTTCCGGCACCGAAATTGGCGGACAAAATGGGCTGGGCTGCCTGGCCAATGCTATAGGAGCAGCATTGTACCACGGTGGTCAGACTGGCGATGGCACCGAAAACGGACAGGGCATCGTTGTTCAGCAGCTGTAGGATCCGCCGGTTATACAGCATGGTCATAATGCCCATGGCCAGATCCACAAAGAAGACGGAAAAGCCGATGGCAAAGATCCGTTTACAGGTGTGGAGCAGCCGCCTGGGCCGGGCAAAGCGAAGAGTATTCTTCTTTTTCAGAAAATGGGTCAATATGATGCACACGGAGATCAGATTGCTCAGTGCCGTAGCCAGTGCCGCACCGTACACGCCCATATCAAAGGTGAAGGTCAGCAGATAATCCCCCGCAATGTTCAGAATCGAAGTGAACACCACTGCGAAGGTAGCAAGTCCCGGGTCGTTGTCGTTGCGCAGAAATGCCGCAAGCATCTGACTGAAAATAAACACAGGGATGGCAGCCTTCAGGGGCTTGAGGTATTCCAGGCCGATCTCCATCAGTTCGCCCTCCGACCCCAGAAGGTGCAGAAGCTGTTTGTCGCAGAAGATCATAAATACCCAGACCAATGCGGCAAGTCCTGCTGTGGCGGCCATGGCAGCGGTAAACATAGAATTTGCCTTCTGTGTGCCGCTTTCGCCTTTGGCATTGCTGTACAGCACGCTGCCGCCGATGCCGGTGAGGATGCCCAGACTGCAAATAAAGGACCATACCGGCATCACCAATGCGATGGCCGCCGTTCCCGTGGGACCTGCGTACTGCCCAATCACCGCCATGTCCACCAGCGTGTACACCGCACCCACCAGCGCGCTGCCAAAGGCGGCGGCCAGGTACTTAAAATAGAGCGGTTTGATCGGCTTTTCTGTCATTTCCATCATACATACCTCCAAAAAAGAACTTATAAACGCAAAATGCGCCCGATCGGCAAAAACAGCGACCGCTGCTTTGTCGACCGAGCGCGCTCGGCATCTTCTCAACTTCCCGGTTACGACCGGGTGTTCTCCGATGACCACCATGTAAAAGTATCAGGATCGCAGCCATATGGCGATCCGCGTTTTCGCCTGTCAGATCTCGATTGCGGAAATTCTCATCAAGCGCGGCTTATTGTACGCCTGGTTTTTGCTTTTGTCAAGGGCTGTGTGCGCAGAGAAACTTTTCTGTGGACACATTGAAGCGGAATACGTTCCGTGCTATAATGGCAGATCATTTGCCAATGGCTGGGAGCGCTTCGCAGCTGGATCTGCCGCCGCTCCTGATTATGGAGGTCATCATGAGGTTGCGTACAGAGCCGATCACACAGCAGAGCCGATTTTGGGGGCGGGTAAACGACCTTGCCAAAGAGGCGTTTCCGCCGGAGGAGTACCTTGCCCCCTCTGAGCTGGTCAAAATGGCACATGCAGAAAATTTTGAGTTTCTTGCGCTGCTGGATGAGGATGCCTTTGTGGGATTCATGGTGGTGCAGACTTATAGAGATCTGGCGTATCTGTTCTTTCTGGCTATTGATGCCGAAAGCCGCGGCAAGGGCTACGGTGGCCGCGCCATCGAAACCCTGAGGGCGGAATATCCAGACAAGGTCCATACAGTAGATTTTGAAATGCTGGACGACACGGCCCCCAACAGGGCGCAGCGCGAAAAACGGCGCAGCTTCTATCTGCGAAACGGCTACCGGGAAACCGGTCTGTTCCTGTCCTATCTGGGTGTCGATTATGAGGTGTTCTGCATGGGGGACCGCTTTGACGTGGACGCCTTTCAGGCCATGATGAGAACGATTCAGGTTGAGGGATTTGATCCTCGGTATTTCACCAAATGATGCAAAATGCCCGTAAACATGCGAGGTATTCCAAAAGCAGGAGCAGCCGCCCATCCGGGCAGTCATTGCAAAGCGGGTGGCGCTGTGTTACTATAATTCACAAACCAGAACATGGAGGGTTGCGTATGAAAAAACGGCTGTGGCTGAAGATCCCTGTGGGCATTGCGGCGGCAGCGGCGCTGTGCCTGGTGCTGCTGGTGGCATATTTGACGGTGACGGAATACCGCCCCGAGGCCCGGCAGACTGCCGAGTGGCTGCAGATCAGCGAGGATGCCGCCGGGACGGCGAATAAGCAAATGACGCTCTACACCTGGAATATCGGCTATGGAGGTCTGGATGCATCGGCGGATTTCTTTATGGACGGCGGCAGCAAGGTCAACCCCGCATCGGAGAATGTGGAGCGGAACCTGACGGCCATCCAGGACTTCATCTCCTCACGGCCTGCGGATGCGTGGCTGCTGCAGGAGGTGGATGTGAACTCTGCCCGAACAGGCTATGTCAATGAGCTGACAGCTATTTCCGAGGTCTATCCCGGCAGTTTCGCGCTGGCGTACAACTACAAGTGCAGCTTTGTGCCCATTCCGCTGCCGCCCATCGGCAAGATCGAGAGCGGTATCGCCACCTTTACGGACGGCTGTGTGCAGGGACTGCCGGAGCGGATCGCCCTGCCCTGTCCCTTCTCCTGGCCCGTCAGTGCCGCCAATCTGAAGCGCTGCCTGCTGGTCACGCGGCTGGCGGTGGAGGGGAGCAGCAGGGAGGTGGTCCTGGTGAATCTGCACCTGGAGGCCTACGACGACGGCGCGGGGAAGATCGCCCAGACCAAGCTGCTGATGGAGTTTTTACAGCAGGAGTATGAGAAGGGGAATTATGTGGTCGCCGGCGGCGACTTCAACCAGGTCTTTCCGGGAACACTGGACACCTACCCGGTAGCAGACGGCGTGTGGACTCCTGGTATCCTGGAGGAAAGTGCGCTGCCGGAGGGCTTTCGGTACGCCTACGACGGAGGCAGCGCTTCCTGTCGCCTGCTGGACCGGCCCCTGAGCGAGGACAGCCAGCTGTATGTGATCGACGGCTTTATCGTTTCGCCCAATGTGCAGGTCGATCAGGTAGAAACGGTGGAGTTGGATTTCGCCAACTCAGACCATAACCCGGTCAAGCTGCAGATCACATTGCTGCCATGAATAATGCGCCCGATCTGTCGGTTTTGGCAGATCGGGCGCATTGACAGGCGGGATATTTTCTGCTATAGTATTGCACAGGAGTTAGCGACATCTAACCAAATGCCTTGGGGGAGTGTCGCTATATTGCTGCTCTTTTAGTTAGGTGGAGCTAACACTCTCCGGCGGGAGATATTTTATTTCATATGAAAGTTAGCTGTTTCTAACTTGAGAGCGCGCTCCCTAATCTCAATGGATGGATGTTCATATTATGATGATCAACAAGAGACTGATCGGCACAGTCCCGGAAAGCAAAAAATATATTGCCGAAAATGTGGTCTGCCAGTGGATCGCCCTGTCGGCAAACATCACCATGATGGGGGCGGTGGCCTGCCTGCTGCAAGCGCTCTATGAAGGGCGCGTCGGTGCGGCGCAGTTCGGCATAACGGCGGCTGTAGCTGTAGCTGCGGTGGCGGTCCGCTTTCTCTGCGCTGTGCTGGCCAGCCGCATGGGCTATCTCAGCTCCAGAGCAGTCAAAAAAACACTGCGGGAGATGATCTACCGCAAGCTGCTGCGGCTGGGCAACGCCTATCGGGAGCAGGTGCAGACCTCGGAGGTGGTGCAGGTGGCCGTGGAGGGCGTCGACCAGCTGGAGACCTATTTCGGTGCCTACCTGCCCCAGTTTTTCTACGCCATGCTGGCACCGCTGACACTATTTGCTGTGTTGAGTTTTGTCAGCTTCCCAGCTGCCGTGGTGCTGCTCATCTGCGTGCCCCTGATCCCTGTGACCATCGTGGCGGTGCAGCGCTGGGCGAAGAAGCTGCTGGCCAGATATTGGGGCCAGTACACTGCGCTGGGGGATACCTTCCTGGAAAATCTCCAGGGGCTGACCACCACGAAGATCTATCAGGCCGATGGCTTCAAGCATCAGGAGATGAACCAGCAGAGCGAGCACTTCCGCAGGATCACCATGAAGGTGCTGACCATGCAGCTCAACTCCATCACGATCATGGATCTTATCGCCTACGGCGGCGCGGCGCTGGGGGTGATCCTTGCCGTCACCCAGCTCCGGGCGGGACGAGTGTCTCTGGCGGGCTGTCTGTTGATCATTCTGCTGGCGGCGGATTTCTTCCTCCCCATGCGCATGCTGGGCAGCTTTTTCCACATTGCCATGAACGGCATGGCGGCCTCTGATAAGATTTTTAAACTGCTGGATCTGCCAGAGCCGGAACTGGGGACCGCCCCTGTTCCGGGCAGCTGCTCCATTGTGCTGCGGGGCGTACATTTTGCCTATGAGCCGGAGCGGGAGATCCTCCACGGTGTGGATATGGATCTCCCCCAGGGAAGCTTTACTGCCATCGTGGGGGAGAGCGGCTGCGGAAAAAGCACCATCGCCGCCCTTCTGATGGGCCGGAACAGGCAGTACACCGGCAGCGTGACCGTTGGCGGCCTCCCTCTCTCCGAGATAGCGGAAGAGAGTCTGCTGCGCAGCTTTACCTACGTGAGCCACCAGAGCTATCTGTTCAAGGGCACGGTCCGGGACAATCTGCTGATGGCCTGTCCCGATGCGCCGGACGCGGTCCTGTGGGCCGCGCTGGAGCAGGTGAAGCTGGCGGCATTCCTCCGCAGTGAGAACGGCCTGGACACGAAGCTCAGCGAGAAGGCATCCAATCTCTCCGGCGGCCAGTGCCAGCGCCTGGCCCTGGCCAGAGCGCTGCTCCACGACAGTCCCGTTTATATCTTCGACGAGGCCACCAGCAATATCGACGTGGAGAGCGAAAACGACATCATGGCTCAGATCCACATCCTGGCAAAGCGTAAAACGGTCCTTCTCATCTCCCACCGCCTGGCTAACGTGGTGGGGGCGGACCGCATCTATGTGCTGGATAAAGGCAGTATTGCTGAACAAGGCACCCACGATGAACTGCTGACAAAGAACGCTGCCTACGCGCAGCTGTGGAACGCCCAGCAGGAGCTGGAGCATTACACCAAGGGAGGTGATGCGCAGTGAAGCGAAGCGGTTTTCGCGTGATGTGTCGGCTGGTAGGTCTGGTGAAGCCCCTGACCGGCTATATGCTCCTGGCCATTGTCATGGGGCTGGCGGGCCACCTGTGCGCTGCGTTCATCACGGTGTTTGGCGGTTATGCCGTTCTTGGTGTGCTTGATTCTCAGCAGTCTGCGGACTTGGGGATGCTCTTCGGGGCGGTGCTGCTGTTTGCGCTGGCCCGGGGCTTTCTCCGCTATGCGGAGCAGGCCTGCAACCACTTTATCGCCTTTAAGCTGCTGGCGCTGATCCGGGACAAGGTGTTCGGCGCTCTCCGCCGCCTCTGCCCCGCCAAGCTGGAGGGCAGGGACAAGGGGGACCTCATCAGCGTCATCACCTCCGACATCGAGCTGCTGGAGCTGTTCTACGCCCACACCATCTCCCCCATCTGCATCGCGGTTTTGTTCAGCATCGTGCTGGTAGTCTTTATTGGCTCCTATCACGCGGCGCTGGGGGCGCTGGCCGCCGCGGCCTATATCGTGGTGGGCGGGGTCATTCCGCTGGTCACATCCCGGCTCAGCGGCGATGACGGTATGCGTTTTCGCGCGAAGTCCGGCGAGCTGGCAGGCTTTGTGCTGGATTCCCTGCGGGGCCTCTCCGAGACCCAGCAGTACGGCCAGGGTATGCAGCGCCTGGCGCGGATGAATGGGCAGACCGACGCACTCTCCCGGGAGGAGGAGCGTATGAAGCGCACCGCCGGAAGAAACACCGCCATCACCAACGCGGTCATTCTGGTGTTCGACCTGGCCATGCTGTTTCTCGCCGCGCAGCTGTGCGATTTTACCGGCGCGCTGCTGTGTACGCTGGCGCTGATGAGCTCCTTTGGCCCCTGCGTGGCCCTGGCGGCGCTGGGTTCCACGCTGCAGAACACCTTCGCCGCCGGAAACCGGGTGCTGGATATCTTGGATGAAAGCCCGGCGGCAGAGGAGGTCACCGGCAGGACGGAGGTGGAGTTCCATGGTGCTGCTGCGGAGCATGTTACCTTTGCTTACGGGGAGGAGACCATTCTGGATGATCTCTCCCTGGAGATCCCGGAAAACCAGATCATCGGCATCGTAGGCCGCTCCGGCTCCGGCAAATCCACGCTGCTGAAGCTGCTGATGCGGTTCTGGCAGGTGCAGCGGGGCGAGATCCGGATCTCCGACCGGAGCGTGGACGAGATCAACACCGCAAACCTACGGGATATGGGAGGTCACCGGCAGGACGGAGGTGGAGTTCCATGGTGCTGCTGCGGAGCATGTTACCTTTGCTTACGGGGAGGAGACCATTCTGGATGATCTCTCCCTGGAGATCCCGGAAAACCAGATCATCGGCATCGTAGGCCGCTCCGGCTCCGGCAAATCCACGCTGCTGAAGCTGCTGATGCGGTTCTGGCAGGTGCAGCGGGGCGAGATCCGGATCTCCGACCGGAGCGTGGACGAGATCAACACCGCAAACCTACGGGATATGGAGAGCTTTGTCACCCAGGAGACCCACCTGTTCCACGACAGCATCCGAAACAATCTGCGTATCGCAAAACTGGATGCCACGGATGAGGAGATCGTCGCTGCCTGCAGGAAAGCTTCGGTCCATGATTTTATTATGAGTTTGCCCAAGGGCTACGATACGCCGGTGGGCGAGTTGGGGGACACCCTCTCCGGCGGCGAGCGGCAGCGGCTGGGATTGGCCAGAGCTTTTCTTCACGACGCGCCCCTTCTGCTGCTGGACGAGCCGACAAGTAATCTGGACAGCCTCAACGAGGCGGTCATTCTGAAGTCCCTCCATGAGGAGCGGGCTGGAAAAACCGTTGTGCTGGTGTCCCACCGAAAGTCCACCATGGGTATCGTGGACAAAGCCTACTGTGTGGAGCGGGGGAGGATGAGCTGATGAACGTATCGAGCAAGCGGGAGCGGGAGAAGGAGACCGTCTCGCTGATGATCGCCATCCATTGCCGCAAAAAGCATGGCGGCAGGGTGCTCTGCCCTGCCTGTGCTGCGCTGGAGGCCTATGCCCGGCAGCGCAGCGACAGCTGCCCCTTTATGGAGACAAAGACCTTCTGCTCTAACTGCAAGGTCCACTGCTATCGCCCTGACATGCGGGACAGGATCCGGGAAGTGATGCGCTTTTCCGGACCAAGGATGATCTTCTATCATCCGGTGATGGCCCTCCGGCATGTCATGGAGAGCCGGAAAGAAAAGAAACGACTGGAGAAAACACAATGAATCTTAAAAAGATCCTGTATATCATGCTGGGCTGTGTCGGTGTGGGGCTGGGCGCTGTGGGCGCTGTGGTCCCCATGCTGCCCGCCTTTCCATTTTTGATGCTGGCGGCCTTCTGCTTTGCCAGAAGCTCGGAGAAGTTGGACCGCTGGTTCAAGGGCACCAAGCTCTATAAGGACAATCTGGAGGATTTTGTGGCGGGCCGGGGAATGACCTGGCGGACCAAACGCCGTATTATGCTTACTGTGACAGCGCTCATGAGCATCGGCTTCATCATGATGGGGATGAAGGGCGTTGTGGTGGGCTGCGTCGTCCTGGGCTGTGTGTGGCTGTTCCATATTCTGTACTTCTGCTTTGGTGTCAAGACCCTGCCTGTCAGTGCCCCGGCGGAGTGAGGCGCAATGTCCTTGTCGGTGGTTGCCGGATATGCTATCATACAGGAAAACCGCTATCACGCGGAAGAATATCCAAGGAGCTTGGCGGGAGCACTGCCACAAAAAGAACCGAGCGACCTGATCCATGGGATCGGGCCGCTCATTTTCTTCTTCACAGGAGTGGATGCAATGGCATCACTGCCGTCCGGCGCGGTACATGGGAATAAAGAGGCCGCCCAACAGCAAAATGAGACAAACGGCTGTCTCGGTCCGCTCCCACAACGCCGGAGCCAGATGGCCCAGCAGCGCCGACAGCGCAGGCAGCACAGACATGCTCAGACAGGACCAGACCCGGCCGATTTGGAGGATGCGGGGCCAGTTGCCATTGTGGAAGGTCGCCCCCGGCAGATTCAGGCGCAGCGGGCCATCGCTGACGGCACTGATCCGGTTTTCGTCGTAGTACCGGGGCAGCTTGGTCCGGGCGAAGAACACAAAGTACAGGCCGAAGGCCGCCCCCAGCAGGAGAAAGATCCACATGGCCTCGCTGACGCCGCCATGTCCCCGGCTCCAGAGCAGACACCCGCCGCCCAGCGCCAAACACAGGGGGTACAGGAGCATCCACACGCTGCGCTGCTGCCAGGCCCGGGCAGGCCGCTCGTCAGCGTAGTGGATGGCGGTCTGCACCAGACCCTCCACGGTGCCTGGGTCCATGGGCTGCTGCACCCGCTGACACATGAGCAGCTCCGTCACACTGACGCCCAGTTCCTCCGCCAGGGGGATCAGAAGGGCCGTGTCCGGGATGCTGGAGCCGGTCTCCCATTTTCTGACAGCCTTGTCGGAAATGAAGAGCCGCTCCGCCAGCTCCCGCTGGGTAAGCCCCCGCTCCCGGCGCAGTTGCGCCACGAAGGAGCCGAAGGCCCGCTTGTCGATGGAAAACATGATGTATCACCTCGCTGCCATTGTACAGAAAAAGGCCCTGCCGCGCAACCGAACAGCGGTAGAGTTGAGGGATATGGGGGATAAAAGCGGAAAACAGCGGTGGAATTGCCGGAAAAACTGTGATAAGCTGGTGCTGAAAACAACAGCGCGGGATGCGCGGAGAGGGGGAGCTTGGGGACTATGTACCGCATTTTGATCGTGGAGGATGACGTGGGTATCGCCCAGGCCATCCAGACCCAGGCAGGGCGATGGGATCTGGACGCACGGTGCGTCCGGAATTTTCGGAATGTGATGGAGGAGTTCACTGCCTTCGCCCCCCATCTGGTGCTGCTGGACATCACGCTGCCCTTCTATAACGGCTACTACTGGTGCGGGGAGATCCGCCGAGTGTCCCGGGTCCCGGTGATCTTTATCTCCTCCGCCGCGGACAATATGAACATTGTCATGGCCATGAACATGGGAGGAGACGACTTTATCGCCAAGCCATTCGATCAGAGCGTGCTGATGGCCAAGCTCCAGGCCCACCTTCGCCGCAGCTATGACTTCGGCGGGGCAGCACCCCTGCTGGAGCACCGGGGCGCGGTGTTGAACACAGGAGACAACATCCTGCGCTACGACGGGAAAAAGCTGGAGCTGACCCGCAACGAGTATCGCATTCTCCTGGCCCTGCTGGAAGCGAAGGGACGGGTGGTCAGCCGGGAAAAGCTGATGGAGCGGCTGTGGGAGTCGGACAGCTTTGTGGACGAAAACACCCTGACGGTGAATGTCAACCGCCTGCGGCGCAAGCTGGATGGCGTGGGACTGGCAGACTTTATCACCACAAAATTCGGCGTGGGCTATCTGATCGGGGGCGATGCATGATGCGCTTTCGGGATTATCTGCGCCAGCGGCGGCGGCTTTTGTGTCTGCTGACCCTGTTCTGCGGCATATTTGCCGTGACCTTTGCCCTGTATGAGCTGCCTCTGGGGGCAGTGTGGTACCCGGCGGTTCTGTGCGCCGCGGCGGGGGCCGCGGCAGCATGGCTGGATTGGCGGCGGGTGTGCCGCCGACACGACCAGCTGTGCCGCGTCCATTCTATGGCTGAGGCTGTGGGAGATGGTCTGCCGGAGCCGGAGAGGGTGGAGGATGCCGACTATCAGGAGATCATCCGCATTCTCTGTCAGGAGCAGGCGGTGCTGCGCACGGACATGGGCCGCCGCTATGAGGATATGGTGGACTACTACACCACCTGGGCCCACCAGATCAAAACGCCCATCGCCTCTATGCGGCTGACGCTGCAGAATGAGGACTCCCCCCTCTCCCGCAGGCTCACCGCTGACCTCTTTCGGGTGGAGCAGTATGTGGAGATGGTCCTGGTGTTCCTGCGGCTGGACGCGGACAGCACCGACTATGTCATTCGGCAGCACAATCTGGATGCCATTATCCGGCAGTCAGTGAAAAAATTCGCCGGGGAGTTCATTGACCGGCGGCTGCGGCTGGACTATGAGCCGGTGCAGGTCCGGGTGGTGACGGATGAGAAATGGCTGGGCTTCGTCATCGAGCAGGTGCTGTCCAACGCACTGAAGTACACCCCGACGGGGAGCATCTCCGTCACGCTGGAGGAGCCGCAGACCCTGTGCATCCGGGACACCGGCATGGGCATCGCCCCGGAGGATCTGCCCCGGGTCTTTGAGAAGGGGTACACCGGCTGTCACGGCCGGACAGACCGGCGCTCCAGCGGCATCGGCCTGTATCTCTGCCGCCGGATCTGCCGTAACCTGGGACACAGTATCTCCATCCGGTCGAAGCCGGATGAGGGGACGGCGGTGTATATCGATCTGCGGCAGAGAGAGCTGGAGGTGGAGTGAAGGTTTTCCTGTCATCTGTTTGATATACTGTGTTGTCCCCGCCGGAGACGAATGGAGCATCGACCAGCTGCCAGCCACCGACAAAACCACCGCCTGCCGCCGCTTCTTACAAAACTGTTAGATTTCACGGGGGAACTGTAAGCCAAATCGATGGCGGCGCAGGTCCCCCTTTTGCTATGATAGAGACACAGCTTGTAAGAGAGCAAAAAAGGAGGAGCATGATTGTGAGCATGTTAGAGGTCAGCGGCCTGAAAAAGATCTACAGCAGCCGCTTTGGGGGCAGCCGGGTGGAGGCCCTGAAAAATGTGAATTTCACCGTGGAGCAGGGGGAGTATGTGGCCATCATGGGTGAGTCCGGCTCCGGCAAGACCACCCTGCTGAATATTCTGGCAGCCTTGGACAGGCCCACTGAGGGCCGGGTGCTGCTGGCGGGACAGGACCTCTCCGCTGTAAAGGAGAGCCAGATCGCCGCCTTCCGCCGGGATAATCTGGGGTTCGTATTTCAGGAGTTCAATCTGCTGGATACCTTCACACTGGAGGACAATGTCTACCTGCCTTTGGTGCTGGCGGGCCGCCCCCATCGGGAGATGGCGGAGCGGCTGCGGCCCATCGCGGTCCAGCTCGGCATTGCGGATCTGCTGAAAAAGTATCCCTATGAGGTGTCCGGCGGTCAGAAGCAGCGGGCGGCAGTGGCCCGGGCTATCATCACGGACCCCAAGCTGGTGCTGGCCGATGAGCCCACCGGTGCGCTGGACTCCAAGGCCACCGATGAGCTGCTGCAGCTCTTTGGCAGCATCAACCGGGCTGGCCGGACGATCCTGATGGTGACCCACTCTGTGAAGGCGGCCAGCCATGCCGGGCGGGTGCTATTTATCAAGGATGGCGAGGTGTTCCACCAGCTCTACCGGGGAGAGAGTACCAACGAGCAGCTCTATCAGAAGATTTCCGATACCCTCACTCTGCTGGCGACAGGTGGTGACCGGGCATGAAGCTGCATCTCTATCCCCGGCTGGCCTGGGACAGCATCCGGAAGAACCGGCGGCTCTATACCCCCTATATCCTCACCTGTGCCGGGATGGTGATGATGTTCTACATCATCCACTATCTGGCGGCGATGCCCGCTCTGAAGGAGATGGCCGGCGGGCAGAGCACCGTCATGGTCCTGGGCTTCGGCACCTGGATCGTGGCCCTCTTCGCCCTGCTGTTCCTCTTCTATACCCATTCCTTCCTGCTGCGCCGCAGGCAGCGGGAGTTCGGCCTGTACAATATTCTGGGTATGGGCAAGGGGAACCTGAGCGTCCTCTTTCTGTGGGAAACGGGGATCCTCTTTGTCATTGCCCAGGCGGCGGGCCTCTTCTGCGGCGTGCTGCTGTCCAAGCTGGCGGAGATGGGGCTGCTGCGGGTGCTGGGCGGAACGGTCGGCTATGCCCACACCGTCAACCTGGATGCTCTGTGGGATACGGTGTGGATCTTTGCGCTGATCTTCGGCCTGATCCTCCTCAAGGGCCTGCGGCAGCTGCGGCGCATGAGCGCTGTGGCGCTGCTGAAAAGTGAGAGCGCCGGTGAGAAGCCGCCCCGGGCCAACTATCTGCTGGGTCTCGCCGGGACGCTGGTCCTGGCGGCGGCCTACTACATTGCCGTGTCCATCCGGAACCCTATCGCTGCGCTGGCCTGGTTCTTTATCGCCGTTGGGATGGTCATCGTGGCCACCTATCTGCTGTTTATCGCGGGCTCGGTGGTGCTGTGCCGCCTGCTGCAGAGGAATAAGCGGTATTACTATCAGAAAAACCACTTCGTCTCCGTGTCCTCCATGGTCTACCGCATGCGGCGCAACGGCGCGGGGTTGGCCTCCATCTGCATCCTCAGCACCATGGTGCTGGTGATGATGCTGGGGGCGGGAAGCCTGTTTTTTGGTGCGGAGGACAGCTTGCGCGCCCGCTATCCCCAGCAGCTGGGCATCCGCGTCGACTATCTGTCCGACAGCAGGGAGCAGGCGTATACCGAGGAGAAGGCGGAGCAGCTCGTTTGCGCGGTACAGGAACTGCTGGATGCCAGCGGCGCGGAGCCTCAGAACGAGGAACGCTATCTCAGCGCCTCTGCCGTGGGACTGCTGCGCTCCGGCACGCTGACGCTGGACCCCATGACGGTGAACGCCGCAGACCTGGCTACCATGGACGATGTATGCAACGTGTACTTCGTTCCTCTGGCGGACTACAACCGTATCATGGGGGCGAACGAGACTCTGGCGGAGGACGAGGCGCTGCTGTGCTGCGTCAACCGCACCTTTGACGGCGACATGGTCGCTATGCGCAGCGGCACAGTATTCCGCATCAAAAAGCAGGTGGAGGATATTATGGGCAGCCGGGCCGTTGTGGCCAACGTGCTCCCTACTCTGTTCCTGGTGACGCCGGACCTGAGCCGCCCTATGGAGAGCATTGCCTATGAGCTGCAGCATCTGGAGGACGAGTGCCGTATCTCCTTCAGCTGGACCTTCGATACAGGTCTGGATGGTCAGGGGCAGATGGACCTGGGCGCGGCCATCCGGGAGCGCCTGCGGGCGATGCAGCTCACTGGTGAGGGCGGATTCTACTCCTGCTCTGTGGAGTGCCGGGAGGCAGAGCGCAGTGACTTCTACGGTACCTACGGCGGCATCTTCTATCTGGGTATCATCCTGTCCATCGTGTTTCTGGCGGCCACGGTGCTCATCATCTACTACAAGCAGATCACCGAGGGCTATGAGGACGAGGGGCGCTTTGCCATCATGCGCAAGGTGGGGATGACCCGTGAGGACATTCGCCGCAGCGTCAACTCCCAGATGCTCACTGTGTTCTTTTTGCCTCTGGTCACGGCGGCGATCCACACCGCCTTCGCCTTCCCCATGGTGCAGAAGCTGCTGGCCATGTTCAATATGTGCAATGTGCCATTGATGCTCATTGTTATGGCGGTGTCGGTGCTGGCCTTTGCTGTATTCTACGGAGCCATCTACAGGATCACCTCCAACGCCTATTTCTCCATCGTCAGCGGACGAAACGAGGCGTGACCGGGCAGGTCAGAAAAGTCACCGTACAGGGGACGTTTTCGAAAGAAATGTCCCCTGTACAGCGATTCTCGGATTCCGAGAGAGATTTCCTGTCTCAGGGGTGGTATTCGTACCCCCGAAATGGTAGAATCAGGGCAAATCGAAGGATAACCTGATCTGCCACAAGGAGGAGACATATATGGAGAAACGAACCATCGGCGGTTTCATCGCCGCCCTGCGCCGGGCCAGCGGCATGACCCAGCGGGAGCTGGCGGAGCGGCTGAACGTGTCGGACAAGACCGTCAATCGCTGGGAGCGGGATGACAGCGCGCCGGACCTGGCGTTGATCCCGGTCATTGCGGAGATCTTCGGCGTGAGCTGCGACGAACTGCTGCGGGGCGAGCGCCGCTCGCCGGAGGAGCGGACCGGGTTGGCAGAGGAGCCGGAGCCCACCGCCCGGGGAGAGAAGCAGCGGCAGCGGCTGCTGACGGCGGCCCTGTCCCGGCTGCGGACCCGCTCCTATGTGTCTGTGGGTCTGGCGGTCGGTGGACTCATCGCCGCCATGGTGGGGAATTTCGGATTCCTCCGGGCCTACCTCGGTTTTTTGGCTGGCGCGGTCCTCTGGCTGGCGGCGGCAGTCTGTCAGGCGGTGTGGATCAACAGCGCCCTCCTCTCTGTGTCGGAGGACAGCCTGGATCGGGCGGCGGTGGGACGCTTTAAATGGGCGGTGGCCCGGCAGAGCGAGGGGGTATTTACCCTCATCGCGGTGCTGCTGGCCTTCTCCTTGCCCCTGGTGCGCCTGCCGGGGGATACCTACGTGGGGCTGCGGGCGGGCAGCTGGTTCGTCCGGGGGGCGCTGTGCGCCCTGATCGCGGCGCTGCTGGCGGGGGCGGTGTGCTGGTCTGTCAACGGCTCCCTGCTGCGCCGGGGGAAGTGTGTGCTGCGGGAGGACGAGGAGCAGACCTGGCCCCACAACCACGCCCTGCGGAAAAGCTGCACCGTGACGCTGGTGGGTGTCCTGGCGGCAACGCTGCTGCTCCACGCCCTGGGCGGGGAGACCATCTGGAGTGCCAGCGCACTGGCCCGGGGGACAGTATTCAACGACTATGAGAGCTTCGTGGCCTTCATGGAGCAGGATATGCCGGACGAGGAGGCGAATCGCCAGAACGGGTGGTTCATCGCATCGGAGGAGTCTGCCGCTGCCCCGGAGAGCGCAACAGAGATCGTGGGCGGGGGCGACATCACCTGGTATGACGCAGAGGGTAATGTCATCACCGAGGAGGAGGCCCGCACCCGTACCCTCAAGGACAGCAGCGGACAGGTGGTCTGCACCTATATCGACCGCAATCTCAGCGTCAGCCACATCAGCTACAGCCCCAGGGAGGGGACGGTGCTGCCCATCCGGGTGGTCACTGATGCGGACTACCGGGCAGGCCGCAGCCTGTCTCAGCTCGTCAGCGCTGTATACTGTCTGCTGTATCCTGCGGAGGTGCTGGCGGCGGGGGCGGTGTACTGGAAAAAGCGGGCAAAATAGCTCCAGGTTCCCGGCAATATGTGCAAAAATCCCGCAGGCAACTGCCTGCGGGATTTTTGCGCGGCGCGCCGCCGCGGGACCGTGCCGCTGAAAACGGGGGATGTTTATCGGCGGCGACGGTATAGCAGAGCTGTCAGCAAGCCAACAGCGAGTACGAGAAGGGAGACTGCCAGCAGGACGCCGGTGCTGGCTGTGCTGCCGGAAAGGGGGGCCTCCGGCGTGAAATCGTGCTGCTGGTCACCGGAGGGGCGAGTATCCTCTGTTCGCTGGCCGCTGTCATCGGACTGGATGCTCTGGGGCGGCTGGAAGCTGTCGGTCATGTTCTCGCTGTCAGGAAGCTGCGGAGGGCCATCAGCTGTTTGCGCTTCGTCCGGCATTTGTGCTTCGGCCGGTTGCTCCGGCTTGTCGGTGTCGGCATCGGCGGGAGAGAGATCGGCTCTGTCGGGTCTGCCCTGACTGTCCGTGGCAGCGATGAAGGCGAAGCCGCCCCGGTTGCCGCCCATGCCGTTGGTCATGGTGCCCATGTCGCTCAGATCCAGCGCTCCGACATCCACGGCCTCCTGGCTGCCGCTGAGCTGGCGCTGCACGCTCTCGCTGCGCAGGGTGCAGAATGCCTTCAGCGTGTCCACGCCGGTGGTGAATGCTTCATAGGTACAGAAGGCGGTGGGATCCCGCTCCACATAGGGGGCGATGAGGGTGCGGGTCTCGTCGATGATGGCCTGCACGTCGATCTCCTCCAGCAGGGACTGATACAGGGCGTAATACTGCTGGCGGTAGGTCTCATCGGAGAAGATCCAGGCCTGCATGGGGCGGTCGGAGAGAACCGCGTCGATGTCGTCGTTGACGGCAGAGGCGGCGCTGTTGCCCTGGAAGGTGCCGAAGGCCAGGTTGTAGTCCCAGGGTATCATGGAAAGCCTGCCGTCCTCCTCGTAGAGGTAGTAGTTGTGGATCATGCTGCCGGTATAGCTGTCGTCGTTGACCACATAATTGTGGATGACAAAGTAGCGCAGCACGGTCTCCGTGTCCACCGCCTCCTCCAGATCCTCATAGGCGGACAGCTGCCGGAGGGAGGCGATGAGCCGGGCCTTGTCGGCGGCGGTAGGGGAGGTTTTGGCGTTGTCAAAAATGTTGGCGTAGCTGGTGGGGGCATCATCGATGTATTGCAGTTTCACATCCTCGCTGCCCATGCCGCCAAAGCCGCCCGTATCGGGCATGTCACCTATATCCGGCAGCTTGCTCATATCAGGTATTTCGCCGGGGGTCGGGATGTCAGTCGGTGTTTCTCCGCTGAAGCCGCTGGCCTCCGGTGGGGCATCGCCTCCCCGGTCAGGTGAACGACTGGTGAGATCCGGCTGCCGCTTCTGGTCATTGTGGTCAGAGAGAGCGAGATCACCCATCTGGAATTCCCCGCCGTTGCCCCGACTACCGCCCATGCTCGTGCTGTCGGGCTTGTAGAGCTGGCCATAGCTGCTGCCGTAATTGCGCTGCAGAAATGACTCCTCCACGGCCTCCACCGCCAGATACAGGCCCCAGTCCTCGCCGTTGACGGTGAGATAGGCGTAGCTGCACAGCGGCGCGGCCACGCCGAAGCGGGCCATCATTTGGTAAACCAGGTAGTCCTTCATGTAGGTGTTGTCCTGGATGATGTTGTTCAGACACAGCTTGTCCAGACCGCGGTAGCTCTGGGCACTGTTGTAGTGGTCGAACTCCAGCTTGAAGCTGTAGCGGTCGGAGTTCATGCTGCTCACAGAGCTGAGGGAGGTATTGCCCTTGGCCCGGATGCCCACGTTTTTCACTGCCTTTCCGTCGATCACCACGGTGCAGAGGGTGTACGCCTCACTCTGGGCGGTGGAGAGAAAGCCTTCCCAGTCATCCATGACGATGTCGATGGTGTGGACAGAGGAGGTGTCGAACAGGGTATCCGCATAGTCTGCGGACCGGGAGACGGATTGGATACCCAGGGCCGCGCCGTTCATCAGCAGGATAGTCAGGACCAGAGCCAGGGCCATGGCGGCGGCGCAGAGCTTATCGATATTCCGGTGTGTTGACATAGCCGCTCTCAGCCCATGTAGTCGCCGTTGTAGCTGACCAGCACCGCGCTGCGCACGCCGTTCAGCCCGGACAGGTGGTTGATGAAGTCGGTGTTGTCATCGCGCAGGCGGATCTCCAGATCCAGCTCCACGCTGCCGGCCTGGGCGGACTTGCTCTTGGTGACGCAGCGGCTGCACTGGCTCTTCAGATAAGCGACAGCCTGTTCCTCGGCGGCGTGGTCCGCACACTGGAGCACAACGATATAGGGGCTGCTGTGGCTCTTGTGGTTGACGAATACCAGCAGCATCAGGCCGATGACCACGCTGCCGATGACCGCCAGGGGGATCATCCCCGCCGCCAGCACGATGCCAGCCGCGATGGACCAGAAGAGGAAAGCGATGTCCAGCGGCTCCTTGATGGCGGTGCGGAAGCGGACGATGGACAGTGCGCCCACCATGCCCAGACTCAGCACCACGTTGCTGGTGACGGCCAGGATCACCATGCCGGTGATCATCGTCAGGGCAACCAGCGTGACACCGAAGGAGGCGGAGTACATCACCCCCTGGTAAGTCTTTTTGTAGATGAGAAAGATAAAGAGCCCGACGGCGAAGCTGAGCACCAGGGTCAGGGCCATGTCCAGCACGGATACGGCGGCTACATTCTCCAGAAAGCTGGATTTGAAAATGTCATTAAAAGTCATGTGAACTCCCTCTCAGTCAATGATATTGATGAAATGATATGTTTTCTATGCTGTTGGTCTAGCCGTAGACCCGGCACTGGGCGTATTTGGAGAAGGCAGCGGCCTGGCGGCTCTCCAGCTGCACGGCATCCCGCACCACATCCGGCAGGAACGCGTCCCACTTCACCTCCAGAAGGATGGGGCTGTCCCCCGCCGGGATGGTGGGGCAGTTGGGGTTCAGCAGGGCGGTGGAGCCCAGTCCGGTGCGGATATTGTAGTCCAGGGTCACACGGACATTGCCGGGGGCGTAGATAAAGGGCTCCCGGGTGTAGTCCACAAGGGTTTTGGGCCGGAGCTGCCGGGTGCGCATTTTGGCGTACAGCTCCCGGACCAGGGGGCGGTGGTCTGCGAGCATCCAGGCGATGTCGCCGTCGATGATCTGCTGTGTCTCTCCGGCGGTGAGCGGGGTGCTCTGCTTGCTGCCCAGACCGGCCAGCTTGCTCTTCTTTTCCAGATGGATCACGCTGGGGTCAAGGTTATAATAGCGGATGCGGAATTTTTCCCGGCGGCTGACGCCATCCAGCTTTTCCCGCAGAGCGGTATCGCCGGGCGTGTCAAAGTAGAGGCTGCGGATGAAGTATGTCCCGCCCACGGCGTGGGGGTCCGGCTGCATCACCGCCCGCAGCCGTGTGCGAAGGATCAGCATATCGGTGCGGGAGATGACATGCTTCCATTCATGTCTGTAGTCCATAGGTGTCCTCCCCTGCCGCGGTCACGCGGCGTTCTCCGTCCGGATGGAGACGGATGTGATGATGGGCTGCGCATCGGCGGCAATGCTGCCGTTGCTGTCGGTGGGCTGGGCGCTTTCGCAGATGCTGTCCACGACCTCCATGCCCGCAGTGACATAGCCGAACACGGCGTAGTCGCCGTCCAGATAGGTGCTGTCCAGGTGGACGATGAAGAACTGGGAGCTGGCGCTGTCGCAGTCGCTGGAGCGGGCCATGGACACTGCACCCCGGGTGTGGGACAGGGGGTTGTCATAGCCGTTGCTGGTGAACTCGCCGGGGATGGTCTCCTCTGCGCCGCCGGTGCCGTCGCCGTTAGGGTCGCCGCCCTGCATCATAAAGCCGTCGATGATGCGGTGGAAGGTCAGCCCGTCATAGAAACCGCTTTCCGCCAGGGCAACGAAGTTGGCAGCGGTGGCGGGGGCGGCCGTCTGATCCAACTGCACGGTGATGGTGCCATAGTCCTGGATCATGATGTCCGCATAGTAGATCAGAGCAGCGTTCAGGCCGCTGTCCGCTTTGTCGTTGGCGCTGTCGGCGGTATCGTCCGCAGGGGCAGCTTCGCCGTTTGCTGTCTCGCCGATGGTGATGGCGGCATCCTGGTCGCTGCTGTCGGTATCCGCTCCAGAGGAGAAAACGGTAATCAGGAGCGGCGCCAGAATGACCACTGCGGCGGCCACAGCACAGGCTGCCCATCGGCCGGGTGTGTGCTTTTCTGGGGCGGCGCAGGTGTTGATGTACCCGTACAGATGCTGGTCCAGCTCCTCCGGGACCTGGGTGTGGACCACGGCGTCCTCGAAGGTGATGGCCAGCAGCTCCGGGGTGGGGGCGATGCAGGCCACATTTTGGGCCTGCAGGGAGCGGTAGATGCGGCTCAGGTTTTCAGGCTCGGCCTCCCGCAGCAGCGCCAGATGGACAGGCGAGACACCCATTATCTTGGCGGTCTGCTCATCGCTCATGCCCGCCGCCAGGCGCAGGACCAGCGCAAAGCGCTGTGCGGCGGGGAGACACTGGATATAGTTGTCCGCCGGTGCAGCGGCGGGGTCGATACGGATCTCGGCGGTGGGACTGATGCGGCAATTCCGCTGGGGCGGCAGGCGGAAGGCCATGCTGTCCCGCTTGACGACATCCTTTCGGCAATAGGCGGCGGCTTTTTCCGCGGCGCAGGCAAAAAATGCTTCCTCGGTCTGCACGTCGCCACGCTCAACTGCCTGAAAAGCGGCCTTCAGCGCCCACTTTGCCGCGGGCAGGGCGGACGGGCTGTTCTGCAGCAGGGCGCGGCACAGGAAATAGACGGCCTGCTTGTTGTGCTCGTACAGCTGCGTCAGCGCGGTGCGATTACCCTTTGCCGCTTTTTGGATCATGGTGTCCATAGCGTAGGTCCTTTCTTTCTGTCTGTCCGGACACAGTCGGTACCCGGAGCGTGCTTTTATCCTACAGGCGGACGCTGAAGGAAGCTTGAAGAACGGCCGGAGGATTTGTAAATGAACTGTAAATTTCGAGATACCGACAGAAAAAGCGCCCGTCCGCAGCGATTCGCTGCGGACGGGCGCTATGCTGTTTTGCGGTCACAGGGTACCACAGGGGGCGATGCCGATGGCGTATTCCACCGCGATGGCCACCAGCACCACCAGCAGGGACACGATGAAGCCGTGGAGCATGGGCCGTGCGCCGGCGCGGCACAGGGATTTGAAATCTGTGTTCAGACCGATGGCGCCAAGGGCGGCCACCATCAGGAATTTGCTGACACTTTTGCACGCGGCAGCCAGGGGCGCGGGGACCAGATCCAGGCTGGTCAGGGCGGACATGGCCAGGAAGCCGAGGATGAACCAGGGGAAGATGGTCCGCAGGTCCACCTTGACAGCAGCGGCATTCTGGACCTGCGCCCTCTTTTTCAGGTGGAGGTTCACTGCGGCAAATACCAGGACTGCGGGGATGATGGCCAGTGTGCGGGTCAGCTTTACCATGGTGGCCAGGTCGCCTGCCGCTTCGCTGAAGGCATAGCCGGTGGCCACGACGCTGGAGGTGTCGTTGACAGCTGTACCGGCCCACAGGCCGAAGGCCGCGTCGGACAGCCCCAGCCAGCGCCCCAGCAGGGGGAACACCACGATCATCACCGTGTCGAAGAGGAAGGTGGCGGAAAGGCCGTAGGCAATATCCGTGTCGGTGGCCTCGATGACGGGGGCGATAGCGGCGATGGCAGAGCCGCCGCAGATACCGGTGCCGGCGTTGATGAGGCTGCTGGTCTTCCAGTTCAGCCCCAGCGCCCGCCCGATCAGCGCGCCCAGACCAAAGCATGTGGCCAGGATGAAGAGCATGACGGTCAGGGAGAATTTGCCCACCGTCAGCACGGTGCGGATGTTCAGGCTGGCCCCCAGCAGAATGATCGCTAGCTTCAGCAGCTTCTTCGAGGTGAAGCGGATGCCCGGCGCGGCGGCGGGACCGGGCTTGCGGATGGCGTTGACGGCCATGCCAATGAACAGTGCGATGACGGATGCGCCGATGAAGTGCAGCCCCGCAGACTCCTCCAGCTGCTCCAGAAGCTTGGCGGCCGCAGCGATGACCAGAGCGGACAGCACGCCGGGCAGCAGTTTTTGAATGGTTTTCATAGTTGTTCTCCTGTGGTTTATTTGATTTGCCTGTTTATTGTAGCTGTGATTTTTGATAAAATAAAGGCATAAATAAGAATATAACAATTCTGTTTGGTTATGAAAGGAGCGCATAATGGAGCAAAAGATGGAGACCTTTCTCACCCTCTGCCGCACCATGCACTACGGACGTGCGGCGGAACTGCTCAATCTGTCGCAGCCCGCTGTCAGCAAACATATCCAGGCTCTGGAGGCCCAGTATGGCGTGCCGCTGTTCACCTATAGCGGGCGGCGGCTGGAGAAGACGAGGCAAGGGGAGATCCTGGAGCAATATGCCGCCACGCTGCGGTATAACGAGGAGGACCTGCGGCGGCGGCTGCGGGAAAAGCCCAAGACGCTGCTGCGCATCGGGGCGACAAAGTCCATTGGGGACTATATTCTGCTGTCGGAGTTGCGCCGCTTTCTGACCCAGCCGGGCAATCATCTGGAGTTTTTGGTGGACAACACAACCCATCTGCTGGAGCGGCTGGAGGCGGGGGCGCTGGACTTCGTGGTGCTGGAGGGGACCTTTGACAAGAGCCGATACGACTGGTTCCTGCTGCGCTGGGAGCCGTATATCGGCATCTGTGGGGCGGACCACCCCTTTGCCGGGCGGCAGGTCACGGTAGAGGAGGTGCTGCGGCAGCGGCTGCGGCGTCAGCTTTCTCTATGAGGCGGTGGTGAAAGGGGAGGACACCTTTGGCCGCTTCAGCTGTCCGCCGCTGACGGGGGAGCACGAGCTGAATGTGGTTTTCCTCAAGCACACGGACGCGGGACAGCATGCCCGCCGGTTTTTGGGGATCTAGCGCGGGCGGTTGCGGGAAATGGAAAAAGGTGGTATCATCAGCGTGATCAAACAGTAAAGGAGCGGCAGACTATGCAACTGACACAGGAGATCCTGAACTATATCGAGGCCCACCGGGAGGAGGCCTACCAGCTGCTGCTGGAACTGGCCCAGATCCCCGCCCCATCCCATCACGAGGAGCGGCGGGCGGCGTTCTGCAAGGCGTGGCTGGAGAGCAAGGGGGCAGAGGGCGTTGTGATCGATGAAGCCCTGAACGTGATCTACCCCGTGGGCTGCCAGGGAGAGCGGCCGCTGGCGGTGTTCATGGCCCACAGCGATGTGGTGTTCCCGGACATGGAGACGCTGCCTCTGACGGTGGAGGATGGCTGTATTCATTGCCCCGGTGTGGGGGATGACACGGCCAACGTGGTGGCGCTGCTGATGGCCGCGGCCTATATCACGGAGAACCGCCTGGAGCCGAGAGAGCACGGGCTGCTGCTGGTGGTGAACGCTGGTGAGGAGGGCCTGGGCAATCTGAAGGGGTGCCGGAAGCTGATGGAAACCTATGGCAGCCGCATTCAGGAACTGGTGTCTCTGGACGGGACCTGCAATTTCTGCGTGGACCGGGCGGTTGGCTCCAAGCGCTACCACATTGCCTTCGACACCGAGGGCGGCCACTCCTACGGTGCCTTCGGCAACCGCAACGCCATCGCCTGCATGGCCTCTATGATCGATGCGCTCTACAGCATCAAGGTGCCGGAGAAGGGGAAGACCACCTATAATGTGGGCACCATCTCCGGCGGCACATCCGTCAACACCATCGCCCAGCATGCGGAGATGCTCTATGAGTTCCGCTCCGACGAGCGGGAGTCTCTGGAGATCATGGAGCGGCATCTGGAGGCCGCCGTGGCCTTCTACCGGGCCAAGGGCATCACTGTCACTGTTACCCAGGTGGGAGACCGGCCCTGCTCCGGTCCGGTGGACCAGGAAAAGATGGAGGCACTGCGCGCCCGGGCTTCCGCCGCCATTGGGAAGTATTATGGCCGCGAGGTGCGATTCAGCGCTGGTTCAACCGACTGCAATGTGCCCCTCTCGCTGGGCATTCCCGCTGTCTGCTTCGGCTGCTATATCGGTGCTGGTGCCCACACCCGGGAGGAATATGTGGAAATCGACAGCCTGCTGCCCGGTCTGAAGGTGGCGTTCGACCAGATCCTGTACCATTTTTAAACAAAAACGGCGAAAATGTGGAAAAGGAGACCGGATCATCCGGTCTCCTTTTTTCGGGGGATGTGGCCTCTGCCGCTGCGGTCTTATACCGGATATTCTCCTCCGCTGTGGCGGAGGGAAGAGGGGTCATTATAGAGCGGCAGGGACGGTGTGTTCGGCGTGCGCTGATAGCCCGAAGCGTGCGCTTTGCAGGCGGAAATGCACGCTGGACTACTTGACAGATAAAACGGATTACGTTAACATATGATACCAATCAAACCAATGGGAAATGTTGGCGACAAGGAGGAATACGATGGTCAGAAAAAGAGTATTTGCGCTGTTGACATCAGCTGCGCTGCTGACCTCGCCTGCTGGGGCACTGTCCGACAGACTGTCGGCGGAGCCGACGGCGTATCGGCAGGAGGCCAGTCTCACCCGCGGGGAGGCCATAGAGCTGCTGTACAGCGCCATGGGCGGCGGCGAGGTCGATGCCAATCAGACCTTCCTGGATGTGCCGGACAGCTGTGCGGCGGCGGTCGGCTGGGCGGTGGCCCGGGGCGCGGTCGAGGGAGTGGGCGGCGGTTTCTTTGCTCCTCATGCGGCCATTACCGCCCAGGAGCTGGCGGTGATGCTGTACCGCCTGGCTGGAACACCGGCGGTGTCCGGTGGGGCGGATGCTGCTAACGGTTCGGCGGCAGCCTGGGCAGCGGATGCGTGGCGCTGGTGTGCCAGAGTGGGGCTGCCTGTGGGAGCGAACCGGGCGGACCAGCCTCTGACGACAGAGACTGTCTCCAGAGTCTTGGAGCGGTTTACGGCGCTGCCCGCACTGGAGCAGCTGCGGGCGGATCTGAATGCCCTCACCGCTGTACCTCGGGCCATCGGCTCCCAGGGGGAGCAGGATGCGGTGGAATATCTGCAGAAGCGCTTTCAGGAGCTGGGCTATACCGTTACGCTGCAGGCCTACACCGATGATGCGGGACGGACCGGCCACAATGTGGTCGCTGTAAAGC
Organism: uncultured Oscillospiraceae bacterium; assembly: GCA_964429705.1. GTDB lineage: Bacteria > Bacillota > Clostridia > Oscillospirales > Oscillospiraceae > Pelethomonas. Next base: position 24,729 of record CAYSDG010000016.1, read on the forward strand.
CCGGTGCGGCGTCTGACGCTGATATTCTGGTGCTTTCCGCCCACCACGACAGCGTGCCTGCAGCCTATGGGGCCAACGATGACGCCTCCGGCGCGGCGGCACTGCTGGCGCTGGCGGAGACGCTGCGGGACGTGGACACAGATCTGGAGCTGCGCCTGATCAGCTTTACCGACGAGGAAAATGGCAAAAACGGCTCCCGGTACTACACTTCCACCCTCACGGAGAACGAGGTGGACCGGATGATCGGTGACATCCAGCTGGATATGCTGGGCGGACTGGGGACCACGGGTCTCGCGGTCTGCACCATGGACGGAGAGATGAACTGGCTCACCCAGCGGCTCCAGACAGCGGACAGCGGCCTTACCCTGGGGGCGGAGACCGCCAGCGACCACTCCTCCTTCCAGCTGGCGGGGGTGCCGGCTGTGGTCATCACCCAGAACGGCCGGGGATACCTGTATCACTCCGCCGGAGACCGGGCGGAGAGCCTGGATTTGCTGACCATCAGCCGCGCGGCAGCGGCGGTGGCCGATGTGGTCCGGGATGCTGCTGCCGATGAGACCGGCAGCCTTCGGACCATCGCCCGGGAGCAGGGAGACGGCTACGTCTACACCCAGCGGCGGCAGAATGTGATCTATTTCGGTGTTTCCCTGGCGGAGAGCGAGGCCTATGTGGGAGCTGCCGGGACGCTGGTGGACTCCTATGTGGACAAGGGAGAGTTCTGGGAAGATACCTATGACACCTATCGCTACTCCATGCGCTGGTTCGGCGGCGAGAAGCCCATGAACACCTACTACTGCTACCGCAACGGTTTCCTGGAGTCCATTGAGATCCGGCCGGAGGAGACCGGGTATACCGTGGAGCAGGTCAGCGCGCTGCTGCGGGCGACCTATGGCGAGCCGACGGATGCCTACGCGGACGACAACGGCGCAATGCTGGCGGAGAGCTGGGCGGACGAGATCTACAGCAAGTACCTCTCTCTGGACGGCGGCTCCGGGATCGTCACTGTGGTCAGCTACTCCAACGGGCGGGCCGCTCTGGCATCCTATCCGGTAGAAAACGGAGAGGCAACCATTACAGATGAGCGCCACGCTGCCGTGTGGGACTATCTGTGCGGGATCATCCCGGCGGAGGCCCGGGAGCGGATTGGCGAATTTACCCTCTTTACCGATGGATGCAGCGGTACACTGGCCTATGCTTCCACCATCACCCGGACTGACGGGACGGAGGACAACACCCGCTTTGCCCTCTATATCGACTACTATGATGTCTATGACGAGAAGGGCGAGAAGCGGGACTGGAGCAAGCTCACCTCCACCATCATCCACGAGTACGGCCATGTGCTGCTGGAAAATGAGACGCAGATCGACCTAACTGTGGGGGAGGATCTCCATGACCCGGCAGGCTTTGTGGAGGGCTCCTTCCGCAAGGAATACTACGACCGCTTCTGGCGCGGCGCGGAGGACGCGGGGCTGACCTCCTACAGCACCGATCCCACCCGCTATGTCAGCCAGTACGCCGCGGACTACTTCCATGAGGACATGGCGGAGACTTTCAAGGTTTTCGTGCTGGGGGATAAGCCCCAGGGCGGTACGGTGGCGGAGGAGAAGCTGCTGTTTTTCTGGGAGAATGCTGACATGACAGCGCTGCGGGCTGAGATCCGGGAAAATTTGGGCCTGACAAAATAAATTGAAGAGCAAGCAAAAACAAATCCGCCCTGCACAGGTCACTGTGCAGGGCGGATCTTATTTATTCAGCTGTAAGCTGTGGGATCAGATTACTTGTTGTACAGATCCAGCAGCTTGACCAGGTGCTCGTAGCGCTCCTTGGCGGCATCCTCGTTGCGTGCGAACAGCTCGGTAGCACGCTCGGGGAACTCGCGGGTCAGACGGGCATAGCGGGCCTCGTTCAGCAGGAACTCCTGGTAACCGCCGGCGGGAGCCTTGCTGTCCAGGGTGAACTTCTTGCCAGCCTCAGCGGCGGGGTTGAAGCGGAACATGTTCCAGTAACCGCACTCGACAGCCTTCTTCATCTCGCTCTGGCAGTTGGTCATGCCGCCCTTGATGGAGTGCATCTCGCAGGGAGCATAGCCGATAATCAGAGAGGGACCGTGATAGGCCTCGGCCTCAGCGATGGCCTTGATGGTCTGAGCGGGGTTGGCGCCCATAGCCACCTGAGCCACGTAGACATAGCCGTACTGCATGGCAATCTCGCTCAGGCTCTTCTTCTTCATCTCCTTACCGGCAGCGGCGAACTGAGCCACCTGGCCGATGTTGGAAGCCTTGGAAGCCTGGCCACCGGTGTTGGAGTAGACCTCGGTATCGAAGACCATGACGTTGACGTCCTCGCCGGAAGCCAGAACGTGATCCAGGCCGCCGTAAC
>CAYSDG010000017.1:0-26876 GCA_964429705.1 uncultured Oscillospiraceae bacterium
ATGTTGTGGCAGTGGTGCATACGCTCGTCGTTGTCCTTGGCGATACCGTCAGCGGAGCACAGAGCGAAGACGATAGCATCGTTAGCAGCAGCCAGATCGATGAACTCGATACGGGAGCCAGCGTCAGCGGAGTTGACGATGGGCTTGCCGTTGGTGCGGTTGTAGACCTTGATACCGGCTTCGATAGCCTTCATGTTGGCGGTATCCAGCGCCAGCGGGACATTGTTGAAATTCTCCTGCAGCAGCTTGACTGCCCACATCATGCGCTCCGGGCCGTCGGACTCGGCAGGGCCGATGTTGACGTCGAGGTAGGTCGCGCCAGCAGCGATCTGCTCAGCAGCACGCTTGAGGATCGGAGCGGGATCGCGCTCGTCCATAGCCTTGCGGATAGCGGGAGCAATGCAGTGGATACGCTCGCCGATGGTGACGAAGGTCTTGGACTCGGGGTTGTGGCCCTTGTACTGGACACCCATGTCCACGATCTCGATCTTGGGCACCTTGGTCTCCAGCAGCTCCTCGAAGGACAGCTCCTTGACCACCTCGGTGGTAGCGGTAGCAGCCTTGGCAGCACGCTCAGCCTCAGCAGCCTTCACAGCGCCTTCGTATTCCTTATCCTTCATGTACTTGGGCAGCTGGACAGCCTCCAGGGGGCCAACGACCACGTTCCACTCAGGCAGCTTCTCCTGAATTTCGCCCTTCATAACGGCGACCTTGCCGGGGATGATCAGGGTGCGGTTCTTGATCTTGTTGGCAATGTCCAGCTCCTCGAAGGTCTTCTTGACGGTAGAGGAGGAGAACTTACCGGCAGCCCAGGCAGTCAGAACGGACATGCCGGAAGCGTCGGTGATGATCAGGTTCACAGGCTGGTTGCTGCGCTCCAATTCGCCAGAGACCAGGAAGTAGGTCAGAGCGAAGTCAACGGTCAGGGCGCAGGGGCTGTTCTCGTCAGCGCCGTTCAGGGGGTAGATCTTAGCTTCCACCTTCATGGGCTTCTGAGGATCGGTGAAGATGTTCTGACGCAGACCATACAGAGGCAGAGCCTTGGAGTAGGTCATCTCAGAGCAGACAACGATGGAGCCGTACTTGCAGGTGAACAGGCTCATCAGAGCAGCCTCCAGGTGAGCGTCGCCGTTGGCCAGAGCAGCCACGTTGACGATGGAGGGATAACCGAAGGTACGATCCTCGTCCTTCAGAGCGGCGCGGCGGACCTGAACGGTGGTAGCATAAGCTTCCTTGATGGTAGCAGCGCTGGTATCCAGGATCAGGTTCTTGTTGCCAGCGGCCTCCAGCTTCTCAACGACCTCATGCAGGGCCTCAATGCTGTCAGCGCGAACGCCCAGCAGGACCTTAGCCTCGGTAGCGATAGCGCTCATGTCGGCAAAGTTGTCGGCGGTGGCGCCGTTCAGGATGAAGTCGGTACCGGCGCAGGCAGCGACAGCAGCCTTGGCGGCAGCGACATCGGTAACATTCAGGATCAGGGGGCGGTTCATGCCCTTGACCTTGTTGATCAGAGCGACATACTCATCAGCGCTCTTGTCATTGCAGTGGCTGACGTTGATCATCTCAGCGTACATACGCTCGCTGATACGCTCATAGTCGACAGCGGGGATCTTAGCGATGACCTCGTCCTGCTTGGCAGCGTCCATGCAGTCGCAGACGTTGACAGCGTACAGGGTCTTGCTGACCAGGGTCTTCTCGTGGCGGGCCAGAACGGTCTCGCCGCCCAGGCTCAGTTCGCCGACCTTGAATGTCTTCATGGGAGGTGCAGTGGCCTCGCCCAGGGTAGCCAGGGCCTCAGCGGACATGTGGGGGCACTTCTCGATGGGCAGAGCGCCGGAAGCAACCTTCATGGAGAAAGCCATGCAGGTGGGGTTACCGCAGTCCTTGCAGTTCGTTTTAGGGGTCAGCTTAAAGATGTCAAGACCTTTTAATGCCATGGTTCGGGCCCTCCTTACATCAGAGCAGCAATGAGCTGCGCAACGGTCTTAATGGATACGGGGTGCTTGAGGATGACGGCGTCGGAACCGTAAGCCAGGCAAGCAGCGGCGGTCTCGACCTCCATGTCGATGCCGCGGGAATCCTGGCAGCCCCACTCGGGGTTGTCGGACTCAGGAGCAGTGGACTCCTTGACGCCCCAGGTCTCCACACCAACGGGGGTGACGATGGGCATCTGCAGAGTGGTATCGTTCTGGCCCAGGGCAGCGGCCTTGACGCGCTCCAGGGTGGAGACAACGTACTCGAAACCGTAACCGGCGGAAGCAGAACCGACGTTCATGGCGATATCAGCGCCCTTGACACCCATCTGGGTGATCAGCACGTTCAGCTGCTTGGCCAGGTTGATATCAACAGCGGACTCAGCGCCGACCTTTTGGCTGTAAGCCATACCAGCGGAGGCGGCAACGCCCTTGTAGTTGTCCTCCTTGGCGGACAGGACCAGGATGTTCTTGCCCTGCAAAGCCTCGGAGACCTTGGTGAACAGCTCAGCGTCCTTCTCGACGTTCTTGCAGCCGGCAACGACGATGGGCTTGTCAACGACCTCGGCAACAGCCTTGGCGTCGGCTACGCAGTCCTCGATGGACTTGTTGGCACCGTTGGGATCGGCCATATCGAAGCGGATGCAGACGAAATCGACCTCGGGCAGCTCGGCAGCCTTCTTGGCGCGGTCAGCCAGAGTGGTGCAGCCCTCGTAGAAGGCGGCCAGACCCTCGCTGGGCTGGTTGGCGTCGTCGGAGACATCGATACCGACCTTGGGGCGGTTGGCGATCTCGCCGTCGAAGCTGTAGAGGTTGTAGACATTCTGGCCACCCAGAGTGATGGCCTTGTCGCCGGTGCCCAGCGTCAGCTCATTGATCTTGGCGCTGAATACCTGGGGCTTTTTGACAAACGGCATAATGGTATACTCCCTTCATTGTGTTTGTGTTTGCCTATATGAAAACTGTTTGCGCGCGAAAGTAATTAAAGTGCAAGCTGATCAAAGATCTTGTGAACAGCCTGCTTGACAGGGCTCGTTGCGGGGACGGTGACGCTGGGCTTGCCCTCGGCGTCATACTCATAGACGGTGTCGTCGTGGGGCACAACGCCCAGCAGACGCATCCCGTACTTGTCGATCTCTGCCCGCACGCCGTCGTTGAGCTGACCGCCGGGTGCGCGGTTGATGATGAGACCGACCTCCTTGGCCCCCAGCTTCAGCTCGCCGATCATCTCGCTGAGACGGCCCGCGGCCTGTACACCGCGGCGGGAGCAGTCGCTGACCAGGATGATGGTGTCCACCTGGGGCAGAACGCCCCGGCTCAGGTGCTCCAGACCCGCCTCGTTGTCCACCACGATGTAGCGGTAGTTCTTGGCGTACTTGGCCACCTGAGTGGTGAGAAGGCCGTTGACAAAGCAGTAGCAGCCCTTGCCCTGGGTGCGGCCCATGACCAGCAGGTCATAGTCGTCGCCCTCGGTGAGCGCGTCGCTGAAGCGCATCTCGGCGTAGTCGGCCTTGGTCATGCCCTTGGGGATGGGGCTCTCGACGGCCAGTTCGGCCTGCGCGATGTCCTCGCGGATGTCGCCCAGTGTCTCCTCCACCTCAACGCCCAGGACCTCGTTCAAATTGGAATTGGCGTCGGCATCGACAGCCAGGACGGGACCATTCTTCTTCTCGCAGAGATACTCGATGAGCATTCCGCAGATGGTGGTCTTTCCTACGCCGCCCTTGCCGGCCAGCGCAATGGTCTGTGCCATAGAAAAGTTCTCCTTTGCAATAGGGTCGTAAAAAACGAAAAGCTCAGTCCTCCGGCGTAAAGGAGTAGCGCTTGCGCAGTCCGGAGCAGTTCACATGGTAGGCAACGGCTCCTCTGCCCAGTTCCTCCCGCCGGATGTCCCCCCGGGGCTCCAGCTGCCGGATATAGCGGTCTGTGTCGTCGGTCTCCACCTCGGTGAAGGCCACGTCCCGCATCTGATTGTTGCTGCACTCGTTAAAGATCTCGCAGCACAGCTCATAGCTCCTCACGGCGCTCACTGGACGGCAATGACCACCGTGCCGCTGGTCAGGTCGGCCTGCACTAGGCGGGCGTTGTCGATAGTCGTAACGCTGCCCATGACATCAGTAAAGACCAGGGCGCTGCCCTCGGCCTTGATGGAAGAGACGAACTTACAGAGGACATTGTCCTCGGTCTTTTCGTTTTTGTAAATAGTGGATAAGCACATATCGGCTCGCTCCTTTCGAGATTTGCTGTTACTTCAGCAGCTCCAGAGCGGCGGAGAGATAGCCGTTGGCCTGGTCGAACGCCTCCACGGCGTGAAGCATCTGGTGACGGGCCTCGCCGGTGAGCTGCTGAGCCAGATCGTTGAGCTCAGAGGCGTGATGAACATTGTGCTCCAGCATGTACTGCAGCACAGCCACCGTCTCGGGGCTGACAGCGCCGCCCTCGGCATGCAGATGCTCATGCTCATGAGAATGCTCGTGGGTATGAGTGTGGGTATGCTCGTGGCCGTGCTCATGGTCGTGATGTCCCATAGGGTAACACCTCCCAGTCATATGGACATACTTTGAAACACATACACTATACAGCAATTTTTTTGATTTTGCAAGGCGTTGTCAAATATTTGTTGACGAATTTTTTTGCCAGCACCGTTATTCCAAGGGAAAGCTGGCAAAAAGGGGATAAATTTGGGATTTTTTACCAAAAACTACCGGCTGTGCGACTCGTTTCGGCGCATTTCAACACCGGAAAAGGGGCCCGTCAGGCCGGGAAAAGAGCGTAGACGAGCCGAAGAAAAGGTGCTATACTGATTTTATCTGACTTTATATACATACGGAGGGTATGACTATGACACCCATCACCGCCGTCGTCCTGGGCGCTGGCAGCCGGGGCGAGACCTATTCCAGCTATGCCAAGGTCCATCCCGATCAGCTGAAGATCGTGGCTGTAGCCGATCCCCGGCAGGACCGGCTCTCCCAGCTGGCGGATGCCCACGGTGTCCCCGCCGAGGGCCGCTTTGCCACCTGGCAGGAGCTTCTCAGCGGCCCAAAGCTGGCGGATGTGGCCTTTGTCTGCACCATGGACGACGATCACACCGCCCCCGCCATCCGGGCGCTGGAGCTGGGCTACCATGTGCTGCTGGAGAAGCCCATGAGCAACAGGGAGGAGGAGTGCCGCGCCATCGAGGCCGCTGCCCGCCGCTCCGGTCGGGTGCTGACGGTGGGGCATGTGCTGCGCTATACCCCCTTCTATCAGAAGCTGAAGGCCCTGGTGGACGCCGGAGAGATCGGTGAGGTCTGTGCCATCAGCCAGATCGAGAACGTATCCTACTGGCACCAGGCCCACAGCTTTGTCCGGGGCAACTGGCGCGACAGCCGGGAGACCAGCCCCATGATCCTTGCCAAGAGCTGCCACGACATGGACATCATGTTGTGGCTGGTGGGCCAGGACTGCAAGCGTATCAACAGCTTTGGCAGCCTCCGCCACTTCCGCCCGGAGAACGCCCCCGCCGGTGCGCCTGCGCGCTGCCTGGACGGCTGCCCCCACAGCGAGAGCTGCCCCTACTACGCCCCCAAGATCTATCTCACCGGCAAGACCGACTGGCCCGTGGATGTGCTGACTACGGACCTGACCCCCGCCGGTATCGAAAAGGCGCTGCGTGAGGGCCCCTATGGCCGGTGCGTATACCGCTGCGACAACGACGTAGTGGACCGCCAGGTGGTAGATATGGAGTTTGAAGGCGGCGCGGTGGGCTCCTTTGTCATGACCGCCTTCACCGCCGACGGCGGCCGCCAACTGAAGATCATGGGCACCAAGGGCCATATCCAGGCGGACATGCGCCGGGAGGAGATCTGGCTGCATCCCTTCGGCGGCGAGAGCCAGCGCATCGCGCTGGACGTGCAGGAGGAGGCCAGCGGCCACGGCGGCGGCGACTTCGGCCTGATGGAGGACTTCCTGGCCGTGCTGCGCGCCGGAGGGGAGAGCAGGACCTCCGCCCGGGCCTCTCTCCAGAGCCACCTGATGTGCTTTGCCGCGGAGCGCTCCCGTGTGGAGGGCCGCGTGGTAGAATTGGAGCTGTGAATCCCGCCCATTCTCATCTCAGGGTTTTAAAAAACTCTTGACATGATTCGTAATATATCTTACAATGCTGTCATACAGCCTACTGTAAATTCTGCGGACCGGCCTGCCGCCTCGCCCGCGTATACCAACTTATGCGAGGAGTCTTTTTCTATGCGTGATTTCATGATCCTGACCGACAGCTGCTGTGACCTGCCCGCCGACAGGCTGGCAGAGCTGGAGATCAGCGTCCTGCCCCTGTCTTTCCGTCTGGAGGACAAGGAATATTTCAACTATCCCGATAACCGTGACATGGCCCCCGGCGTATTTTATGATAAGCTGCGCGCCGGCAGCCTGGGAACCACCTCCGCCGTCAATGTCGGCACCTTCCAGGAGGCCATGGAGGCCGCCGTGCAGCAGGGGCTCGACGTGCTGTGCATCAACTTTTCCTCCGCGCTTTCCACCACCTACCAGTCCGCCTGCATCGCGGCAGAGGACGTGATGGCCGCCCACCCCGGCAGTACCGTGGCCGTGGTGGACAGTCTCTGTGCCTCCCTGGGCCAGGGGATGCTGCTGCACCTGGCGGTGGAGAAAAAGCGCGCCGGTGCCTCTCTGGAGGAGGTCCGCGCCTATGTGGAGGAGCGCAAACTCCACATAGGCCACCTCTTTACGGTGGATGACCTCAACCATCTGAAGCGGGGCGGGCGGGTGTCCGCCACGGCGGCCCTGCTGGGCACCATGCTGCAGATGAAGCCGGTGCTCCACGTGGACGACGAGGGTCGTCTGGTCGCCACTGGCAAGGCCCGCGGGCGCAAGGCATCCATCCATGCGCTGCTGGACCAGATGGCAGAGCTGGCGGAAGACACCAGTTTGGTCTTCATCTCCCACGGCGACTGTCTGGAGGAAGCTGAGGGGCTGGCCCATGCCGTGCAGGAGCGGTTCGGCACGAAGGAGGTCCTCATCAACCATGTGGGTCCCGTTATCGGCAACCACTCCGGCCCCGGCACCATGGCCCTGTTCTTCCAGGGAAAAAACCGCTGAATACACATCAAAAAACAGCCTGTCCGAAGCCCCACAGGGGCGCGGACAGGCTGCTTTTCGTTTCGCTCCGGGGAACACTTACTCCTCGTTGGACTGCTCCTCCCCGGACTTCTCGCCCCGGGCGCGCAGGGACAGGCGCAGACTCTTCAGTTCTGCTGCCGCCTGATGGTAGCGGTCGGAACGGGCGCTGGGGTTGCGCTCCAGCAGGGAGACCGCGCGCCGGAGATCCCGGCTCCGATGGGCAGCCCACTCGGTCTCCGCCCTGCGGGCGGCGGCCAGCAGCTCCGTCAGAGAGGCAACCAGCTGCCGCAGCCGCTCGTGCTCCTGAAGAGACGCGGCGCTCTGCAGCTGCTCTCTGGCCTCAGCCAGGGCTGCGGACACCTTCTCCGTAGAGAAGGAGAGGAGCTTGCTCCTCCCAGCGCGGTGTTCCTCCAGCCGCTCAAGCAGGGGCCTTCTCGGCTCCTCACGGCGGCTCTGCTGGGCCTGAAGCCAGGCAGTGCGGGCCTCCTCGATCTCCGCCAGGCGGCCCCGCAGACGGGCCGAGCCGCTCTCCAGCTTCTCCGCCGCCGCATCCAGCCGGGCATCCAGCCGCTGCAGCCGTTCATTGTTCTCCGTCAGCCGAACCAGCAACGCTTTCAGATCCAGTGCATCCTGGACAGACCGGGTGACGTCCACGCTGAAGAGGACCGTCAGCAGAATGCTCAGCGCGTCCAGCACGCCGCCGGACAGGGCGTGGACCAGTCTGGCCACTGGCGGATGCAGCACCCGCACCAGCAACAGAGAGAAAAAGCCCCAGGCGATAGATACCAGCAGGCAGATGTGACCATTGAGATTCAGCGGCTCCTCGCTGTAGTCCCAGTAGCGCATCCCGAACAGGCGCTCCATCAGAGCGCCTGTGATATACTCCAGCACCGTGGCGCTGACCATACCTACCAGAAACACCAGCGGGGTGCTGTGCTCCACCGGCAGGGTGGTGAATAGGATAATGATCGCGCCGCTGCCGTAAATGGGCAGCCAGGGTCCGTGGAGGAAGCCCCGGTTGACGAACCGCCGCTGGCGGACAGAGACATAGCCCGTCTCCCAGATCCATCCGGCGACGCAGTAGAAATAAAAGAGGATGATCCACTGTGTTTGGGTGTAGGTCATAAACAGCTGTTGCTCCTTTCGTCAGTTCAGCGGCAGGCCGTATTCGTGATAGAAAACGTCCAGCACGCCCTTATAGTGTGCCCCCCAGGGCTTGTTGCGGCCAAAGTAGTGGATCACCACCGCGTTCTGCCGCACCCATTCCAGGTCCAGCTCCCGCCGGGGGTGCTCGGCGTTGTAGAAGCGCAGGACCCGGTCGCTGAGATTATAGCGCAGGGTATCCACCGTCTTCACCCGATCGCCGTAGAGGGCGGTGAGAATGTCCTGGTCCGGAAGCACCAGCTGGTGCTGGTGGGCCAGGCCGTACGCCCGGACAGCCCCCAGGTCCAGCTCCCGGCGCAGGGCAGGGAGGTTCATCATCATGACACCGGTGTTGATATAGGGCACATCCGGCTCCACATGGAGGCGCAGCTGGTTGAACCGCTTCAGGAAGGCCCGGGTATGGGTGCAGGCGGCAAAGAGCGCGCCGCCGAAGTCCACCTCATACAGCGGCTCCAGGGAGTTGATGATCACCGTATCCACATCCAGATAGAGGACCCGGTCCAGCTCCTCCGGCAGCACATGGGGTGCCGCCAGCCGGTAGTAAATCTGTGCAGGGTAACGCCTGGACTCCGGAAATCCTTCGAAAAGCGCCGTTGGCACCGGGAGGAAATGGCAGGTGATGCATCCGTCCACGGCGGCGGCAATGGCCGCCTCATCCTGGGGCAGCAGATCAGAGTGGAGGATATAGGCGTCGTATGCCGCCGCGCCGCCCCGCAGGGCAATGGACCGAAGGCAGCTCAGCAGCAGAGGCTGAAAGCGGCGGTCGATAGCAAATAAAAGATTCATAAAAGTCTCCTGATATATGATCGCAGCACCGTGGCCGCAAAAGATACGGCGGACAGCGCCGCCGCGCTGTCCGCCAATATCATAGGGGCGCTCCGCCCCTGGCCCCGCCGGATGCAGGGTGGGCAGCGTGCTCAGTCCGCGCGGCCCATTTGGGCCATGTGGTCCTTTATGCACTGAAATGTCTCCTGGCTGATGATGTGCTCGACTCTGCAGGCATCCGCCTGGGCGTTTTCCTCGGACACACCCAACAGCATCAACGCCTTGGACAGGACCTCGTGCCGCTCATAGGTCTTCACGGCGATCTCCAGCCCGGCAGGGGTCAGCGTGATATAGCCGTTGCCGTCCATCTCGATGAGCTTTTGCTCGCGAAACTGCTTCATGGCCACACTGATGGTGGGCTTGGAGTAACCCAGCTCGTTGCACACGTCAATGGAGCGCACATCCTTGATCCTCCTGGAGAGGATATAGATGGTCTCCAGATAATTTTCGGTAGATTCTCGGATCATTGCTTCACCTCGTTCGATCATTTGGGGTGGGCGGTCTGGTTGCTGAGAAATAGTATACCACAGCCGGGCGGATTTGTCAAAAACGGCGCGGCGGGATCAGCTCCTTCCGATGATCTTTCCGCCGCACTTGGGGCAGGTGATCTCCAGCTTTCCCTTGCCCGCCGGGACGCGGCAGATGGTCTTGCAGTTTTTACAGGTGAAATACCGGTGCTCCTTGTCCTGGCGGCGGGCCTTCGCCCCCGCCATCCGGCTGCGGAAAGGCCCCCACCAGTCGAGGAATTTTGCATTTTCCGCCCGGCGCTTGGCCAGGTTTTTGGAGAAGGTGCGCCACAGCAGTACCACTGCCAGCACTGTCATCAGAAAGCCGATCAAGCTGTAGACCAGAGCACTCTTCACAAAGATGCCCAGCAGCAGCTGCACCAGCCACAGCACCAGATAGGCCCCCACGACGGCCTGGTTCAGCTGGTCCGCGCCGTTGCGCCCATACATGAAGCGGGCAAAGGCGTTCCCCAGCTTGTAGAAAAAGTTTCGCATGATGATGACCTCGATCACATAGATTTTTCCTATAGTATAGAGGGTAATTGTGAATAAATAAAGGCCTGGGGGAAAAATATTCAATGGGAGACGGGGTATTTCGCCCCATCAGTTGATATTTGTAAACCAACATGCTATGGTATTTTAATAGAAAACATCTGTTGTTCCAGGAGGGATAGCAATGAGCAGACAGAGACGAGCTGCGGCAGCCCTGCTGCTGGTCCTGGCGCTGGCCGCGCTGGGGCTGGGCAGCAGCTATCAAAGGCGGCACACCCGGGCTGTGCCGGTGCTGATGTACCACCACTTCGATCAGGAGGCCGCCATTGACACCACCGTAACGCCGGAGCACTTCCGGGAACAGATGACCGCCCTGCGCCGCGGCGGCTTCACCGCCGTGACGGTGCAGCAGCTGGTGGACTATGTGGACGGCAGCGCACCTCTGCCGCCGCGTCCTGTGCTCATCACCATGGACGACGGCTACACCAGCAACCTCACCATCGCCGCCCCCATTTTGGAGGAGCTGGGCCTGCGGGCCACAGTGTTCGTCATCGGCATCAACGAGGGGGAGGCGGTCTACACCCACTCCGGTCAGAGCCTTCTGCCCGCCCGCTTTTCCTATGAGGAGGCCGCCCCATGGGTGGAGAAGGGGATACTGGACCTGCAGAGCCACACCTTCGACCTGCACCAACTGTCCAGCTACGGCTTCAGCGGCCGGGACGGGCTGCTGCCCCTACCGGGGGAGAGCCAGACAGACTACACCGCCGCCCTGTCCGCCGATATGGACGCTTTCCTTCGGCGGCGCAGCGGCAGGGTGGACACACCTCTTGTAGCCTTGGCCTATCCCTTCGGCTACTACACCGAGGAGGCGGAGCGCACGCTGGAGGATCTGGGCATTGCCGCCACCTTCACCACCCAGGAGCGCTGCCCACGGCTGACGGTGGGGCGCAGGGCGTCCCTGCTGCACATGGGCCGCTTCAATGTCACAGACCGGATGACCGGCCAGGCGCTGGTGCAGCTTCTGCTGCGGGTATCGGATTGACAAGCTCTCTGCCATCCGGTATGCTGTAGGGAGCAAATCGAGGAGGTCCCTTCCATGACGATACAGGAATTCTTTCAGGAGCACCCGGACTGCGCTGTGGCCTTTTCCGGCGGTGTGGACAGCGCGTGGCTCCTCCACGAGGCGGCCAGATATGCCCGCCGGGTGACAGCATACTTCGCCCAAACCCCCTTTCAGCCCGCCTTCGAACTGCGCGACGCCCGGGAGACTGCCCGACAGCTGGGGGTGGAGCTGCGGATACTGCCATACGATGTGCTGGCGGAGCCGCAGGTGGCGGCCAACCCGACAGACCGGTGCTACTACTGCAAGCGGGCGCTCTTCTCCCACCTGCTCCAGGCGGCGGCAGATGACGGCTATACCCTGGTGCTGGACGGCAGCAATGCCAGCGACGATGCCTCGGACCGGCCCGGGATGCGGGCCCTGCGCCAGCTGCAGGTGCGCTCCCCTCTGCGGGAGTGCGGCATCACCAAGTCGGAGATCCGCCGCCAGGCCCGGGAGGCAGGGCTCACCGTGTGGAACAAGCCCTCCTACGCCTGCCTCGCCACCCGCGTCCCCGCCGGAACAGCCATCACCCACGAGATGCTGCAGCGGGTGGAGCGGGGCGAGAGCGCCCTGATGGACATGGGCTTTTCTGACTTCCGCCTGCGCCTGCGGGGGAAGGAGGCCCTGCTGCAGGTCACAGCCTCCCAGATGGAGCAGGCCCAGCACCTGCTGGAGGAGATCGGCCGCCGCCTGGCGGCGGACTTCAGCCAGGTCCGCCTGGATCCCGTCCCCCGGACCAGCCGGGAGGTATGACCCCCATATACCAGCCCGCCGCGGAGAGGAACGCCCCTCTGCGGCGGGCATTGATTTGACAATCCGGCCCGCTTCCTGTATGCTGTAACAGAAAGTATATGCCCTTTTGAGAGGAGCGTTTTTATGGAGCAGAAAGATATGCTGGCCCTGCTGGAGCGGGTGAAGAGCGGAGAGCTCTCCCCCCAACAGGCGGCGGACCAGCTGGCCGCCCCCGCCTACGAGGACCTGGGCTACGCCCGGGTGGACCACCAGCGGGCCAGGCGGCAGGGCGCGGCGGAGGTGATCTTCGGCGCAGGCAAGACAGCGGAGCAGATCGAGGGCATCGCCCGGGCCATGATCGACCGGGGGACCGCCAATATTATCATCACCCGCCTGAACGGGGAGAAGGCCGCCGCGCTGGAGGGGAAGCTCCCCATGACATACACCCCTGTGGCTCAGCTGGCCATTGCCAACCCCCGCCCTCAGCCCCTGCGGGGCAGCGTGGTGGTAGTGTCCGCCGGGACCAGCGACATTGCCGTGTGCGAGGAGGCAGCCCTCACTGCCGAGGCACTGGGCAGCCGGGTCACCCGGGTCTACGACGCGGGCGTGGCGGGGCTGCACCGGCTATTGGCCTCCCTGGACACGCTGGAGAGCGCCCGGGTCATCGTGGCCGTGGCGGGCATGGAGGGGGCGCTGCCCAGCGTAGTGGGCGGCCTCATCAGCTGCCCGGTCATTGCCGTACCCACCAGCGTGGGCTACGGGGCCAATCTGGGCGGCATTGCCGCCCTGCTGGCCATGCTCAACAGCTGCGCCAGCGGCACCAGCGTAGTGAACATCGACAACGGCTTCGGCGCAGGCTTTCTGGCCAGCCGGATCAACCTGATGAAGGGGGTAGACGAGGAATGAGACAGCTCTATCTGGAGTGCGCCATGGGCGCGGCGGGGGACATGCTGATGGCGGCCCTCTACGAGCTGTGCCCGGAGCGGGAGCGGTTCCTGGCGGACATGAGCCGTCTGCTGCCCGGTGTGGAGATCCTGGTGGAAAAGGTGGATCGCCGGGGCATCGCCGGGACTCATATGCGCGTTGTCATCCACGGCCAGGAGGAGGGGCACAGCCATCCCCACGGCCACGAGCATGCACATGATCACGACCATCATGGCCGCCACGAGCACGGCCACACCCACAGCCACGCCCACCACAGTCTGAAGGACATCGAGACCATCATCAACGGCTTTGCCCTGCCGGAGGCCGTGCGGGAGCAGGCGAAGGCGGTGTACGGCCGCATTGCGGCGGCGGAGTCCCTGGCCCACGGTGTCAGCGTGGGGGAGGTCCACTTTCATGAGGTCGGGGCGCTGGACGCAGTGGTGGATGTCACCGGTGTGTGCTATCTGCTGCATCTGCTGGCCCCCGACGCGGTGACCGCCTCTCCGGTCACAGTGGGCAGCGGCACCGTCCGCACCGCCCACGGCGTCCTTCCCGTCCCCGCACCCGCCACCGCCCATCTGCTGGAGGGTGTGCCTATCCAGACCGGCGACATCGCCGCCGAGCTCTGTACTCCCACTGGGGCGGCCCTGCTGCGGCAGTTTGCCGTGGACTTCGGCCCCATGCCCGCCGGGCGGGTGCTGGGCTGCGGCTACGGCTGCGGTACCAAGGATTTCCCCCGGGCCAACTGCCTGCGGGCCTTCCTGTTGGAAACAGCGGAGCGCGCCGGCGGCCCCAACGACACCGTCACCGAGCTGCGGGCCAATATCGACGACATGACCGGCGAGGCGCTGGGTTTCGCTATGGAGCGGCTGCTGGCCGCCGGAGCGCTGGATGTCAGCTACGTACCCCTGCAAATGAAAAAGGACCGTCCCGGCGCACTGCTCCTGTGCCTGTGCCGCCCCGGCGATGCGGACCGGCTGGCAGGAGAGATCCTGCGCCACACCACCACCTTCGGTGTCCGCCGGACGGACTGCCAGCGCTATGCCCTGGCGGTGGAGAAGGAGTCGGTGGAAACAGCCCTCGGCCCTGTAGTCCGCAAGACCGGCAGCGGCTACGGCGTGACCAAGAGCAAACCGGAGTACGAGGACCTGGCCGCCGCCGCCCGGTGCCACGGTGTCAGTCTGGACGCCGCCCGTGATGTCTTCTGGCGGACCCGATGAACTACACCTACATCCTCCGCTGCGCCGACGGGTCGCTGTACACCGGCTGGACCAACGACCTGCCCCGGCGCCTGGCAGCCCATAACGCCGGGCGGGGCGGAAAGTACACCCGTTCCCACCGGCCCGTGGAGCTGGTGTACTACGAGACCTTTTCCACCAGGGAGGAAGCTATGCACCGGGAGGCCGTCATCAAGCGGCTGTCCCGGGCAGAAAAGCTGGAGCTGATCTCCAGCGGCCCGACACACAGCAATATGACATAGAAGCAGCACGGACGAGAGGGACTGCCTCTCGCCCGTGCTGCTTTTTGATGGGAGATTAGATGAAAAGAAGTTTTTGTTTCTTGCAAGTATGATATTACACACCGTTTGTTACAAAAACCAGCGCAAGTTATTACAAAAGTATTAAATCACTCTGGAATTGTCCCATTTTTTCGCAGCCCCTGGAAAAAATCCCGCAGCACCCGGCGGCACTCCTCCGCCAGTACGCCCCCCACCAGGGCGGGCCGGTTGGGGAAGTCCTCCATGAAGAGGTTCAGCACACCGCCGCAGGCCCCCATGGCCTCGTCCCGCGCGCCGTAGTAGACCCGCTCCACTCGTGCGTTGATGATCGCCCCCGCGCACATGGGGCAGGGCTCCAGTGTGACATACAGTGTACAGCCGTCCAGCCGCCAGGAGCCCAGGGCCTCGTTGGCCTGGGCGATGGCCTCCATCTCCGCGTGGGAGAGGGTACTCTGCTTCTCCTCCCGGCGGTTGCGCCCCCGCCCGATGACCTGTCCCTCCCGGACGATCACGCAGCCCACGGGGACCTCCCCCGCCGCTGCCGCCTCCCGGGCCAGCTCCAGCGCCTGGGCCATAAATGCTTCGTGCATCGCTTCCACTCCCTTCTTCCTCCTGCCGACGCATTATAATACGCGGCATAATTGTCCAAACTATTCATAAACTGGCAGCAAAGGAGGATCTTGCCATGAAACGAACCCCCGCTATCACCCCGCGCAAGCAGGAGAGTGCCGCCCTGCGGGAGCTGCAGACAAGCCTGCACAGCACCCGCGCCGCTCTCAGCCGGGCTTACACTGCCTTCGACTACACCAGTGACCCGGAGCTGACAGACGCCTGCATTTTTGAGATCCGCTCCCTCCAATCCCGCATGAACTATCTCCTACGGGAGATCAAGGCCATGGAGGACCGCGCCGCAGCTGCAGGAGGGGAGAGGGATCCATGGACGTAACGACGCTCCTGCTTCTGGCTGGAGCCGTCCTGCTGGCCCTGCTGCTGGCCGCCAGAGTGCTGGCGGCCCCTCTTCGGGCGCTGGGCCGGGCAGCGGTGAACACGGCGCTGGGGCTGGCTGCCCTGGCTCTGCTGCACGCCACCCGCACCCTGACAGGCTTTCCTCTGGGGCTGAACCTCTTTAATGCGCTGGTGGTGGGCGTGCTGGGCCTTCCAGGCGTGGGTCTGCTGCTGCTTTTGCAGTGGATCTTTACATAGCCCCAGCCCCGTCGGGGCCGCGCCGTATTCCTATTTACAAACACAATATATAGGCGCTGGATCCGGACCTTTTATCCGCCGCTTGTGTTTTTCGGCAGGAAATTTTTCCCCACAGACAAATTTCTACAAATTTTCTGCCCCGTGGAGGGTATACTTTCCGACAGAGAGCGACGCCTGCCCCCTGGCTTCTGCCTGCTTCCCCTCTCTCCCACCTTTTATCCCTTTTCCCGCAGCTGCCGCTCTACATTCTGTTGGAGGTAACCGATTATGAACTACCAGAAGGAATACGCCGTCCTCGTCACCCGGATCGATCAGGCTCTCTCCATCCTGGAGCAGTGCGCCCCGGCGGAATATGCTGTCCAGAGCGCCCGGCAGCTGCTGACCGAAACCCTGCTGGAGGCGGAGGAGCGCTTCACCGACCTGCAGCACGGGTCCGGCTGAGGAGGCCGCCCAAACACAGATGGCCGCGCCAGAGCTCTGGCGCGGCCATTTTTACACGGGTCACTCAGTGACCTTTGCAAAGCCCATGACGGCGGCAAATTCCTCGCCGGACATCGTCTCGTGGGCCAGCAGATGCTCTGCCACGGCGATGAGCTTCTCTCTGTGCCGGGCCAGCACCTCCTCGCAGCGGCTGTAGGCCGCGTCGACGATGACCTTCACCTCGCTGTCGATCTGGGCGGCCACCTCCTCAGAGTAGCCGCGGCCCTGCTGGCTCATGCTGCGGCCCAGGAACACCTCGTCCTGGCCGGAGCTGAAGCTGATAGCCCCCAGCTTCCGGCTCATACCGTACACCGTCACCATCTTGCGAGCCATGTCGCTGGCCCGCTGGATGTCGTTGGAGGCCCCGGTGGAGATGTCATCCAGGAACATGGCCTCAGCCACCCGGCCGCCCAGTAGCGCGGCAATCTCCTCCTCCATATAGCGCTTGGAGAAGTAGCCACGGTCCTCGCTGGGCAGGGAAATGGTCAGGCCGCCCGCCTGGCCGCGGGGGATAATGGTGACCTGGTGGACAGCATCCACACTGGCCAGGCAGTGGTGCATCACCGCGTGACCGGCCTCGTGATAGGCCGTGAGCCTGCGCTCATGCCGGGGCACCACACGGCTGCGCTTCTCCGGACCGGCAATGACCTTGATCACCGCCTCCTGCAGCACATCCATGGTGATGAACTTCTGGTCCCGGCGGGCGGAGAGCAGCGCGCCCTCATTCACCAGATTTTCCAGATCCGCGCCGGTAAAGCCGGGGGTGGACCGGGCCAAAACGCCCAGATCCACATCCTCTGCCAGGGGCTTGTTGCGGGTATGGACCCGCAGGATCGCCTCGCGGCCCTTCTGGTCGGGGCGGCCCACATAGATCTGCCGGTCAAAACGGCCGGGGCGCAGCAGGGCAGGGTCCAGGATGTCCGCCCGGTTGGTGGCGGCCAGGACCACGATGCCCTCGTTGCCCACGAAGCCATCCATCTCCACCAGCAGCTGGTTCAGCGTCTGCTCACGCTCGTCGTGTCCGCCGCCCAGACCCGCGCCGCGCTGGCGGCCCACAGCGTCGATCTCATCGATAAACACCACGGCGGGCGCTACCTTCTTGGCCTCCTCGAAAAGGTCGCGGACACGGCTGGCGCCCACGCCCACGTACAGCTCCACAAAGTCGGAGCCGGAGATGCTGAGAAACTGCACCCCCGCCTCACCGGCCACAGCCTTGGCCAGCAGGGTCTTACCGGTGCCGGGAGGGCCTACCAGCAGCACACCCTTGGGGATGCGGGCCCCCAGTTCCATATACTTCTGCGGCTCCCGCAGGAAGCCCACGACCTCCTGCAACTCCTCCTTCTCCTCGTCAGCACCCGCCACGTCAGCAAAGCTGACCTTCTTCTTGCTCTCGGAGCCGAAGCGGATCTTGGCCCGGCCAAATTTCTTGCCCTGGTCCACGCCGCCGCCCTGGCCGCGCATGACCATGAGCTGCCACAGCAGAAAAACGCCGCCGATGAGCAGCACATACAGCAGGATCTCGCTCCACCAGGGTGGTGTGAATACGGGGGCAAAGTCAAAGTCCTTGATAATGCCTGCCGCCTTCTGCTGGCGGATCAGCTCCCCCATCTCTTCCCGGAAGCGCTCCACGCTGCCCAGCTGGTTGTAGACAACAGAGCCGTCGTGCAGCGTGAGATACAGCTGGTCCCCATCGCGCACATAGAAGCTCTCCACCTGCTCCTGGGCAAAAAGCTCCTCCACCTGGGCATAGGTGACGGAAACGCCGCCGTCCAGCCCGGCCAGAGCGTAGTAGGCGATCAGCAGCAGGCCGATGGCCATGAAATACAGCCCCAGACCGGGGCGCTTGGTCTGCTTGGTCAAAAATGCTTCACTCCTTCGAAATCTTCTCCACACAGATAGCCAGGGTCTTTTGCCCCGGCACCGGCGCAAAACGCCGGTCCGCCGCCACCCCCGGCACAGCGATGAGCCTGCCGTCCAGATACAGGGCGGGATAGTCCTCTCGTTTTTCCACCGGGATGCCCCGGTCCACAAACAGCCGCTTAACGGTGCGGCTGCCGTTTTCCACCGTCAGGCGGCCGGTGCCGTCCCATGGGGCGATGGTCAGCGTCCCAGCGGCGGCGGCGGCATCCAGAAGGGCCAGCTGCCCCCCGGCAGCTTCGCCGTCTGCCGACACTGTCACCACAAAATCGCCCCACTGCTGCCGCCCCGGAACCAGTGTCCTGGCGGGGAAGGGCGCTTTTTTCTCACAGATCGTCAGCCTGTGGGCCTTGCGCACAGCCCGCACGCCGCCTCCCAGGTCCAGGCAGCCCCCGCTGCCCAGGGCCAGCACCGCCTCCGTCTGGACAGCGGTGAGCTCGCGGCCCAGGCGGGCCGCCATGGTCCGCACCAGGCGGCGGGCCGATGCCGCGTCCTGCCCCTGCAAAAGGGCCGCCGGGATACTGATCGCCCCGTTTTCCGGCTCCGGCAGCAACTCGTCGATCTCCCGCTGGAGATGACGCTCCTCCTCCCGCAGCAGCGCCGCAGCGCACGTCATGCGCCCAGTGCAGCCGGGAGCGATCTCCTCCAGCAGAGGCAGCACCTCCAGCCGCAGCCGGTTGCGCCGGGCGCAGCTGGGGTCCGCGTTGGTCTCATCCTCCACATAGGGGATCCCACGCTCCGCCACGTAGCGGTCGATAGCTGAGCGGTCCACTTCCAGCAGCGGGCGGACGATCCGCCCCCGCACGGGTGGGATACCCGCCAGCCCCCGCAGCCCCGCGCCCCGGGTCAGATTCAGCAGCAGCGTCTCCGCGTTGTCCTGCCGGTGGTGGGCGGTGGCGATGCGCGCAGCGCCGATACGGTCCGCCGTGCGCTCTAAAAAGTCATAGCGCATCTGACGGGCTGCATCCTCCAGGGAGCGGCCCGTCTCTTTTGCCGCCGCGGCCACATCGCCGCGGCCAGTATAGCAGGGAACGCCCAACGCCCGGCACTGCTCCTGTACGAAGGCCTCGTCCCGGTCCGCCGCGGCGCGCAGCCGATGGTTGAAGTGGGCGGCGGCCAGGGCGAACCCCTCCGCCGCGGCCAGGCCGTGCAGCAGATGCAGCAGGGCCATGGAGTCCCGCCCGCCGGACACGGCGCACAGCACCAGTTCCCCCGGCGGCAGCATATCCCACCGGCGGCAGTCGCTCCGGACCTGTCGGGCGAGCGCGTCCCCGCCGCCGTTACGGCTCACCGTGCAGCCGCCTCAATTCCTCCAGATTTTCCTGGCGCTTTTTGTCCTTCAGCTTTTCAGCCAGCCACACGCTGTACTTTCTGTTGAGCTGGTAGGAGAAGGGGAAGGCCACAACGATCCACACCACCAGAAACACCAGCAGGCTCATGGGGAGCAGCTGCCCGATCAGCAGCAACGGCACAAAGGCCGCCACATAGACCAGCGTAGTGATCTCCCGGTTGAGGACCTGCAGCTTTTTGATCGCGTTTCGCAGCCGCAGACCCATCAGCAGCGCCACCATGGCTGCCACCCACAGACAAAACAGCAGCAGCGGCAGCTCCATCTTCGTCGTCATCTCTCTGTGTTCCTCCTTGTTCGGTCCCTTTGCGCCGAACGCTCACTCGTCATCGTAGCGCATCTCCACCGTGGTGAAGGTGACATACTCGCCCATGAAGCGCAGGGGGATCTTCCCCGTCTCACCGTGGCGGTTTTTGGCCACGATACACTCGGCAATATTCTTGTTTTCCGTTTCTTCCTTATAATATTCCTCGCGGTAGAGGAACATCACGATGTCCGCATCCTGCTCGATAGCACCGGATTCACGCAGGTCGGACAGCATGGGTCGCTTGTCCTCGCGCTTTTCGTTGGCACGGCTCAGCTGGCTCAGGCACAGCACCGGCACATTCAGCTCCTTGGCCATGATCTTCAGCATACGGGAGATGTCGCTGACCACCTGCTGGCGGCTCTCGCCGGAGTAGCCCTTGCCGCCGGAGGAGCTCATCAGCTGCAGATAGTCGATAACCACCAGGCCCAGATTGTCCATACGGCGGCACTTGGCGTTCATATCCGCCACCGTCAGCATAGGGTTGTCGTCCAGCCGGATGTCCGTCTGCTTCAGAGTGCGGGCTGCCTGGGTCAGCTTGCCCCAATCACTGGGGCTCAGGCGGCCCGTCACCAGGCGGCCCAGCTCCACCAGCCCCTCCGAGGCCAGAAAGCGCTGCACCAGCTGCTCCTTGCCCATCTCCAGGGAAAATATAGCCACGGTCTTGCCGCTCTGCTTGGCCACATTCAGGGCGATATTCAGGGCGAAGGTACTCTTACCCATAGCCGGGCGGGCCGCCAGCAGGATCAGGTCCGACTTGTTCAGACCGTGGATCTTCTGGTCCAGGGCGGAAAAGCCGCTGGGGAGACCCGGCATCCCCGTCTTGCCGGAGGCCAGCTCGTTGATCTGGTCCAGCACAGGCTTGATGACCTGGCCGATGGGTACCATGTCCTGGGCGCTGCGGCCCCGGCGGATGGCATAGATGCGCTGCTCCGCCGCCTCCAGAATGGACCCGGCCTCGCCCACGCCCTCCTGCACCATGCCGCTGATGTCACCGGCAGCCCGGGCCAACCCCCGCAGCAGGGCCTTGTCCCGCAGAATGGAGACATACTCCATCACGTTGGCACTGGTGGGTGTCACGTCCATCAGCTGCACCAGATAGGGGCGGGTGGTCTGCTCGTCGTACACGCCGTTTTTCTGCAGCTCCTCCGCCACGGTGATACCGTCGATGGGCTTGGAATAGCTGAACATGGAGTAGATCGTCTCAAAGATCTCCCGGTTCTGCTGGATATAGAAATCCTCCGGCTGGAGCTTGTCCATGACGTCCTTGACGCAATCAGCGTCGATGAGCATCGCGCCCAGCACGGCCTGCTCTGCCTCCATGCTGTGGGGCATCTGCCGTGTGAGCAATTCGTCTATCGCCACGGTCCCTCTCCTCTCGTCATTCCTCGCTGTTTACGCTGCCGGCTCAGGTCTCCACCACCATCACGCTGATGGTGCCGCTGACCTCGAAGCCCAGCTTCGCCTTGGCCTGATAGCCGCCGAAGGCCTTGATGGGCTCCATCACGATCTTCTGCTTGGCCAGCTCGATGCCGTGCTGAGCCTTTAGCGCATCGGAGACCTCCTTGTTTGTCACCGCGCCGAAGAGCTTGCCGTTGGCACCGGCCTTGGCAGGGATCTTCACCTGCAGGTTCTTCAGCTTCCCGGCGATCTCCTCGGCCTCGGCCCGCTGGCGGGCCTCCTCGGCTCTGCGGGCCTTCTCCTTCAGATTCATGGTGTTGATCGCATCCGTGGTGGCCAGCACAGCCAGCTTCCGGGGCAGCAGGAAATTGCGGGCATAGCCCTCGGATACCTCGACCATCTGGCCCTTCTTGCCCTGGCCCTTCACATCCTGCTGTAAAATGACTTTCATGATTGTTTCCTCCTGGTTTTCCTTGTATATTGCTTATTTCTTGTATTAACTGACATTACTGCCGAAAATACGCGTCGATGGCGGCGCAGAGCTGGCCGTGGACCGTGTCCAGGTCGGTGTTGGGGATATAACCTCCGGCGGACTCAGAGTTGCCGCCGCCACCCAGCTGTTCCACAATGACCTGCACGTTGATCTCCCCCAGGGAGCGGGCAGACATGGCCACGCCATCCCCCGCGCCGTACAGCACGATGGATGCCTGGATGCCCTGCAGCGTCAGCATATCGTCCGCTGCCTTGGAAGCAGTGACGCGGCTGACCGCACCCTCAGCCAGCGCAATGGCCACATCGCCGTGATAGAGTTCGGCGTTGCGGATGATGTCATAGCGCTGGACCGAGCTGGCCAGATCGCTCTGGAAATAGCGGCGGACCTCCGCCATGTCGGCACCGGCCCGGCGCAGGAAGGCCGCAGCCTCGAAGGTGCGCCCGCCGGTACGCAGCATAAAGTTCTTGGTATCCAGCACGATACCGGCCATCAGCGCCTCGGCCTCGGCCCGCAGCAGATCCGTGGGCTCCACCATGTACTGGAGCAGCTCTGTCACCAATTCCGAAGCGGAAGAGGCATACGGCTCGTGGAAATTCAGCGCGGCGCTCTCGATATAGTTGGCGGCGCGGCGGTGATGATCGATCACAGCCACGCGGTTGCAGCTGTCCAGCAGCTGCTGGCTCTCCACCATATCGGGCCGGTTGGTGTCCACCACCACCAGCAGCGCACCGGGGCGGGCGTGAACAAAGGCATCCGGCCCACTGATGAAGGCCCCGTCATACTCCGGGTTCTCCCGCAGCTTTTTCACCAGGTCCTTGGCGTTATTATTGTCCATGTCGATGACGATGCGGACCTTTTTGCCCCGCTTACGGGCCACACAGCACACACCGGCCGCCGCGCCCACTGCATCCATATCCGCGAACTCATGGCCCATGACATAGACCTCGCTGGCGTCAGCCACCAGCTCACCCAGCGCCTTGGCCATCACGCGGGACTTGACCTTGGTGCGCTTTTCCGTGCTCTTGCCCCGACCGCCGTAGAACTGGAAATCCAGGCTGTCCTTGACAACGGCCTGGTCGCCGCCCCGGCTGAGGGCCATCTCGATAGCCTTGCTGGCCCAGCTGAAGGACTCCTCGTAGGTGTCGCAGTCCTTGCCGATGCCGATGGAGACGGTGGCGTTGACTCCGTCCTCACTGACCACCTGGTGCATCGTCTCCAGCACGGAGAACTTTTCCTCCACCAGGCGCTCATAGCACTGGGTGTCGCAGATAAAGAGGTAGCGATCCCGGTCGAACTTGCGCAGCAGGCCGCCGGAGCCCTGGACCCAGGCGTTGAGCCGCTCGTCGATCTGGGCAAGCACAGCGCTCTTGGCCGCCTCGCCGCCGGCCTTCATCATCTCCTCATAGTTGTCCAGCACCACCAGGCAGACCACCAGGCGGGTGGCATCGTACATCGTGCGCAGATGCTCCCGCTCCGTCACGTCCACAAAGTAGGCGGTGACCACCTGGCTGGTGGACTTACCGGACAGACGGCTGATGGTGGCGTAGACCTGATAGCTGCGCTCGTTCATCTCCACCAGCTCCCCGGCCTCGCCGTTGGCCACAGTCCGCAGATAGTCGAAGTGGGGGGCCACATCGCTGATGTGCATATCAAAGACCTGTTCGCCCTGGAGACAATGGGACAGGAAGCCCTCGTTCCCCCAGATGATGCGGCCGTCCTCGGCGTGGAATACCACCATGGGCAGGGGCGTACTCAACAGGCTGTTGCGGCTGACGGAGTCCACGCCGCCAGCCATGGCCTCCATGTACTGGGCCATGCTGTGGCGGCGCTTGCGGCTCTGGCTGCGGTAGAACAAAAACAGCACCACCAGGACCACTGCCTCGATCAGAGCCAGCAGCGTCTGCAGGGGGAAGGTGACCAGGATGAACAGCACCAGGCACAGGAAAAACGGCTGAAACTGCGGCTCGATCAAGCGTGAAAACTTTTTACTCAAAACAAGCGCCTCCCTTTTTCAGTCCCCGCGGCGGTTTCGACCCACCGCCGGGGCATAAGAACCCAATTATTTGCGTATTATAGCACAAATCAAGCCTCAACACAATACAAAAAAGGCTGTCTTCCCGTCGGTTTCCACTGATAAAAGCACGAAATGGCGCAGCTTTTGCGCACGAAGAAGCGCCCCGGCGGCCGAACCGCTGGGGCGCTTGATGTCAGTACAGATGGGTCAGCTGTTCTGAGCGGATTTGAACTGCTCATACTGCGCAGCGTCATAGCCGTCCGTAGAGGTCTCCCAGTTCTTGTACATGTTGTTCAGAGAGCCATATACAGCGTTCATCTTGCTGTAGTCGTTGACCTTGGTCAGCTGCCACTCAACGCTGTAGTAGCAGGGCAGGGTCAGCACATTCTCCAGCAGGCAGACCTCGGCGTCCACATATGCCTGATAGCGGGCATCCATATCGTCACAGATCTCGGATGCAGCCTTGCCCAGGGCGGTGAACTCCTCATAGGCGGCGATCAGCTCGGGAGCAGCCGCGGGGTCCACCTCGTTGATGTTGGACATCTGGTTGGAGTAGTAGGCACTGTCGTCGCCATACAGCTCCTGACCGATGAAGTTCTCAGCATCACCGTAGTCCGCGCCCCAGCCGGCGATACCAAAGGACTGCAGTCTGGGCTGGTAGACCTCCTTGCTCTGGGAGGAGACATAGTTGCAGATGTTCAGCGTGATATAGTCGGTGCCCAGGGCCTCAAAGATCTCCTTGAGGACGATGGCGCTGTCCAGAGCGGTCTGGTTGCCGGACTGCACATAGTAGTCGAACTCCACAGGGAAGGTGACCTTGCCCTCCAGCTCGGCCATGGCCTGCTTTTTGTACTCCATGGCCTTCTCCATATCCAGGCGGCGGGAGCTACCGTCGGCATTGGCCGTGGTGGGCAGGCCCAGGGCCTCGGTGACCTTGTCGCTGTACTCGGTGCCGTCGGAGAAGTACAGCAGGCCTCTGGTGGTATAGGTCAGAGCCTCGCAACTGGTGGGGTTGATGTAGTTGGTACGGGCCCAGTAATTGGTCAGATCCAGACCGTAGGCCAGGGACTTGCGCAGGGCGGTGTTGACGATAGCGGTGTTAAAATTGGTATCAGGTGTGCCGTCCTCGTTGTTCTTGGCATAGTTCCAGTGGAACTGATAGGAGCGGGCCTTGGGCAGCTTTTCCACCAGGTAGTCGTGCAGCTCGTGGCTCTCGTCCTCGTAGATCTTCTTCAGCGTTGCCTCGCTCAGGTCGGCGTTGTCCACCTCGCCGGTCTCGAAGAGCTGGTCATCAAGGGTGCCGTCGGAGATCATGCGGATGGTAACGGTGTCAAAGAGCGTGCAGTCCTTGTCCCAGTATGCCTCGTTGCGGGTCAGGACCTTCTCGTTGTTCTGGATGTAGGTGGTGATGGTGTAGGGGCCGTTATACCACATGGTGTCGGGAGCGATGGCCAGCATGTTCTCTACGCCCTTCTCCTCGATCTCAGCGGCGCTGATGGGGAAGAGGGCCGCTGCGGTGCAGAGGGTGTCGAAGTAGGGAGCGCTCTTGCAGCAGTGGTAGATCAGCGTATAGTCATCAGGCGCCTCGATGCCCACCATCTCGGCAAACTTGCCGTCGCTGGTCAGGGCATAGGCCTCCTCCACAGACAGCTCCTTGGTGTAGTTATAGTACTCGGTGGCGCCCTCCAGCATAGCCATGGGCATGGTGGTGTTCTTGGCGCCGTTCTTATGGAAGTTCAGGATCCACTCCATGGCGGTCACCCAGTCCTGGGCGGTGCAGTCGGCCTTGTAGTTGCCGTTGACATCGACCCAGGTGACGTCGTCGCGCAGCTTGAAGGTCCAGGTCAGGCCGCCGTCATCACTGCCCCACTCGGTGGCGACTGCGGGGACGAGCTGGCCCTTGGTGTTGACCTCCAGCAGGGGGGAATAGGCGTTGCACAGAACGTTCATGTCGACGGATTCTTCGGTGTTGAGTGCCAGGAAACCGCGCATCTCTCTGGCGGAGGTCTCCCAGGTCACCAGGTTGGTAATCGGCTCCCCCTTGTCATCGGCAGCGGAGTCGGGTACGGTGGTGTCGCCGGTGGATGCGCTGTTGTCGGCCGGCGTGCTGCCGCCGTTGTTCTTGGCGGTGTTGCCGCAGGCAGCCAGAGACAGCGCCATGGTCAGCGCGAGGAGCAGACTAACGAATCTTTTCATCTTTCTTACCTCTCATCTCATAGTGATCCGCCCCGTTGAACCGCAGCGCCCACCCGTCGGCGCGCTCTGCCGTTTTAGTCAACTAAAGGCGTAAATTATTATCATTGTAGCACAAAAAAGCTTTCTGTCAAGTCTGCCCTTCCACATTTTATCCGACCGCCGTCCCTGCTCAAAAATTTATGTATACATTTCCGCCAAATCGTGCTATACTATTATCATCTGATCCTCCCTCCGGCCTCTGGGCCGGGCACCGGTCGAGGATCCTGTTCTGGTTTTTTCGCAGGCCCCGGCGAATCGGTCTGTGATGAAATAGATCCGCCTACGCGGGAATATCGCATACATAGCGGGCAGGCCCCCCTGACTCACACGAAGCGAGGTGTGAAAACAGGCGTTCCCTTCCCGTCTGTTTTGCTGCGCGTTTTCCCCGTATTTTCCGGATCATATCACGATAAAATGCATTGACGAGTTAAGAAAGGATCTACTGATTTGGCTGAAAAAATGAAAATCATCCCCCTTGGCGGTCTGGACGAGATCGGCAAGAACATGACTGTCTATGAGCACGGCGGCGAAATGATCGTGGTGGACTGCGGCATGGGCTTCCCCGGCGACGACATGTACGGCATCGACCTGGTCATCCCCGACGTCACCTATCTGGTGAAGAACAAGTCCCGCATCCGTGGCCTCTTCATCACCCACGGTCACGAGGACCACATCGGCTCCATCCCCTATGTCCTCAAGCAGGTGAACATGCCCATCTACTGCACCCGTCTGACGGCGGGCCTCATCAAGCTGAAGCTGGAGGAGCACGGTCTGCTGAAGACCACCAAGCTCATCACCGTGGAGGCCGGCGAGATGGTGCGTGTGGGCAAATTCTACGTGGAGTTCATCCACGTCAACCACTCCATCGCCGACGCCGTGGCCTTCGCTATCCACACCAGTATGGGCGTGATCATCCACACCGGCGACTTTAAGATCGACTCCACCCCCATCGACGGCGATGTGATCGACCTGGCCCGCTTCGGCGAGCTGGGCAAGGAAGGGGTGCTGGCCCTGCTGGCGGATTCCACCAACGTGGAACGCCCCGGCTACACCATGAGCGAACGCATCGTGGGCAAGACCTTCGACCGGCTCTTCACTGGCTGCAAGCAGCGCATCATCGTCACCACCTTCGCCTCCAATGTCCACCGCATCC
>CAYSDG010000018.1:0-26490 GCA_964429705.1 uncultured Oscillospiraceae bacterium
TCATGCCGGCGCCCAGCACCTCGATCCAGCCCTCGCCCTTGCAGGTGGGGCAGCCAACGCCGCCGCACTTGTGGCACTGAACGTCCATCTCGCAGCTGGGCTCGGTGAAGGGAAAGTGGTGGGGACGGAAGCGGGTGACGGTGCCCTTGCCGTAGAGCTGCTCCACCAGGGTGTTCAGCGTGCCCTTCAGGTCCGCCATGGTAACGCCCTTGTCGATGACCATGCCCTCCACCTGGTGGAACATGGGGGAGTGGGTGGCATCCACCTCGTCCTTACGGAACACGCGGCCGGGGGCGATGATGCGGATGGGCAGCTGGCGGCTCTCCATAGCGCGGACCTGCATGGGGCTGGTCTGGCTGCGCAGCATCACGCGGCTGTCCTCGTCAAAATAGAAGGTGTCGGACCAGTCGCGGCTGGGGTGGCCCTCCTCGGCGTTGAGGCGGTCGAAGTTGTAGGTGGCCAGCTCCACCTCGGGGCCCTCCAGCACGTCAAAGCCCATGCCAATAAAGATGTCCTTGATCTCGTCCAGGGCGATATACATGGGGTGCTTGTGGCCCACAGCCACGGCCTTGCCGGGGATGGTAACATCCAGGGCCTCGCTGGCCAGCCGCTCGGTGAGGGCCTTCGCCGCCAGGTCGGCGGACTGCTTCTCAATGGCGTTCTCCAGGACGGCGCGGACGTCGTTGGCCATCTGGCCCATGATGGGGCGCTCCTCGGGGCTGAGCTTGCCCATCATCTTTAAAACGGCGGTCAGCTCGCCCTTCTTGCCCAGATATTGGACGCGCAGGGCGTCCAGTGCCGCGGAGTCCTCGGCGGCCTGAACGGCGGCCAGAGCGCTTTCGCGGATCTTTGCTAACTGTTCTTTCATGTTCCAAAACTCCTTTGTGGATTCATAATGGCAAATAAAAAAGCCCCTCGCCCCAAAAACTGGGGACGAAAGGCAAACCTTCCGCGGTACCACCCGCATTCGCGCATCACGCGCGCACTTGATCTCCGATAACGGCGGAGGGGACCGTCCCGCTCTCGCGGGCCGCTCACGGGCGAACCAAGCGACACGCTCCAGGCAGGCTTTCAGCCGGTGACCTGCCCTCTCTGCTGAGACGCAAACTCGCTATTTTCCCGATCAAAGCATTTTCACAATAAGTTATTATATAACACAATTTGGGCTGGTTTGCAAGGGGTAAGCGCAAAAAAAGAGAATTTGCCGCAAAGCTGGTGGTCGGAGCGGGGAGCAGCGAGAAAAAGTGCGGCCGCGGAAGCGTTTTTTGGTCGACAAATTCGCTTTATTGTGGTAAGCTGATAGGAAAGTAAAGGAGCGTGTATATGGAGGTTCTGACAAAGGAACGGGTCATATCGCTGCTGCCGGTCCGGGACCCGAACGGACACAAGGGGACTTTCGGCAAGGTCTATATCCTGGGCGGGAGCGTTGGTTATACCGGGGCGCCTGTCTATGCCGGGGAGGCTGCGGCCCGCTGCGGCAGCGGCCTGGTGTTCCTGGGTGTGCCGGAGGCGGTGTATCCCATTGTGGCGGCACGCTGCGCGGTCTCGATGGCCAGCCCGGTGCCGATGGACCCGGAGACGGTGCTGGCGCGGGCCGCGGCATGCGATGCGGCGGTGCTGGGGCCGGGCCTGGGCCGGAGTGCGGAGAGCGATGCGCTGGTGCTTCGCCTGCTGGCGGAGCTGGCGCTGCCGGTGGTGCTGGATGCCGACGGCATAAATGCTGCCGCCGCGCATATAGATGTGCTGAGGAGCAGGCAGTATCCCACGGTGGTGACACCCCACGAGGCGGAGTTTCTTCGCCTGGGCGGGGAGTTGTCCCGCGGGCGGGAGCAGGCGGCGGTGGATTTTGCCCGCCGCCACGGCTGTGTGCTGGTGCTGAAGGGGCCGGGGACCATCGTGGCCGGGCCGGATGGCCGCACTGTGCGTAATACGACGGGCAACTGCGGCATGGCCAAGGGCGGCAGCGGCGATGTGCTGGCGGGGATGATCGCGTCCCTGCTGGGGCAGGGGGCCGAGCCCTTCGAGGCGGCGGCCTGCGCGGTATGGCTCCATGGCCGGGCGGGAGATCTCTGCGCCCGGGATATGACGGCGTACGCCATGACCCCGCCGGATATGATCGCCTGCCTGCCGGAAGTGTTCCGGGATCTGTTGGACTGAAGGGCAAGGAGGAAGGACTGTGCGAAAAGCGGCGCTTTTTGCACTAATGCTGACGCTTCTGCTCGCCGCCTGCGGCGGAGAGGAGAAGGAATGGGCGGCGCTGCTGCAGCGGCAGTACGCCGCTGTGGAGGCCGCCGACATGGAGGCGGAGGTCCGCTGCCACTATGGTGACGAGGTGCGGGCGTACACGCTGCGGTGCGATTACACACCGGACAGCAGCGCGGTGACTGTGTTGGCACCGGAGGATCTGGCGGGGATCTCCGCCGCAGTGCAGAACGGAGAGCTGACGCTGCGGTATGAGGACATCTCTTTGGACACCGGGATCTGCGCCGATGTATCCATGTCGCCGGTGGCGGTGCTGCCGAAGCTGATGGAGGCGGCCTGCGGCGGATATGTGACGGCGGAGAGCGAAGAAAAGCTGGGTGAGCGCAACTGTCGGCGGCTCAGCTGCGACCTGCAGGATGACACCCAGACCGTGTACACCACCTGGTTCGACCAGGAGAGCCTGCTGCCGCTGCGCAGCGAGGTGACCTGCGATGGGACGATGACGTACGAGGTGACCTGGAGCCGGTTCGCGGTAACGCAGCGGCGCGCGGCGGAGGATGCGGGCTCCGCCACAGAACAGTAAGGACACAGCCTCTGGCTGGAAATTTTTATACGAAAGAGTGATATTATGGAGAGTACCTTGAAGAGAACCTGGGCGGAGATCGACCTGGATGCCCTAGAATACAACTATAATGTGCTGTGTAAGCGGATGGGGCCGGACTGCGGCTTCGTCGGCGTGGTGAAGGCGGACTCCTATGGTCACGGTTCGGTGCAGGTGAGCCGGGTGCTGCAGGAGCTGGGGGCAAAGTATCTGGCGATCTCTAACATCAATGAGGCCCGGGAGCTGCGTATGGCCGGCATCAGTCTGCCAATCCTGCAGCTGGGCTCCACGCCTCCCAACCAGGTCCCTATCATTCTGGCCAACGGGCTGACCCAGGCGGTCTACAGTGAGGAGCAGGCCATCAATTTCTCCCGCGAGATCGAAAAGGTCGGGGGCCGGATGAAGGTCCATATCAAGCTGGATACCGGTATGTCCCGTCTGGGCTTCCGGTGCGACGACATCAACTTCCAGGACTCCATGGAGGAGATCTGCCGCATCTCCAAGCTGCCGGGACTGGAGCTGGAGGGTGTGTTCACCCACTTTGCCGTGTCCGATGAGCCCGGCGCGGACGATCAGGCCTATACTATCATGCAGCACAACCGGTTCATGAAGATGATCAGCACCCTGGCGGGGAACGGCGTTACCTTCAGGCTGATCCACTGCGCCAACAGCGGCGCTACGGTGAGCTATCCGCAGTTTGCCCACGATATGTTCCGCCCCGGTATTCTCACCTATGGCATCGGCGACCAGGCGCCCGAACTGGGGCTGAAGCCGCTGCTGACGCTGAAGACCACGGTGGGCAGCATCAAGGAATATGCCCCCGATGTCTGCATCAGCTATGGCCGGACTTTCACCACGGACCGTCCCATGCGGGTGGGCGTGCTGCCCATCGGCTATGCCGACGGCTTCCACCGGATCCTGTCCAACAAGTGGCGCGTGTGGACGCCCTATGGCTGCGCACCGGTGATCGGCCGGATCTGCATGGACATGTGCATGGTGGATCTGACGGATCTGCCCCAGATCAAGGTGGGCGATGAGATGGAGGTCTATGGGCACCATAATTCCGTTACGGAGGCGGCCCATATGGCGGGCACGATCTCTTATGAGCTGACGTGCGCTATCAGCAAGCGGGTGCCCCGGGTGTACTTCCGCCACGGCAAAGAGATCTACCGCGAGCTGCTGCTGCGCGGCTGACCGTATATCGACAGGTAAGACAGGGACGCACGGGAACGTGCGCCCCTGTCGGCGCATATACTGCCATGGGGCGGGAAGACTCCGGTATAAATTCCGCGGCTGCGTGGGAGAATGATAGTGGCCCGACAGCCCGGGCACTTCTTCCGGCGGAGTGTGAACTTTGTGGATACAAGCGTAAAACGCGGCGATATTTTTTATGCTGACCTGAGCCCGGTGGTGGGAAGTGAGCAGGGCGGCGTGCGCCCTGTACTCATTATACAGAATGACACCGGCAACCGGTACAGCCCCACGGTCATCGCAGCGGCTATCACGTCCCAGACAGGGAAGGCCAAGCTGCCCACCCATATCGATCTGGCGGCGCAAAGCTATGGACTTACCAAGGATTCTGTGGTACTATTGGAGCAGATCCGGACATTGGATAAGCGGCGCCTGCGGGAAAAAATGGGGCGCGTGGACAAAGAACTGATGGACCGGGTGGACGCGGCCATCGCGGTGAGCTTCGGTCTGCGCAGTGACAGACTGGTGTGAGCGCGGCGGCCTGGTTTGAACCGGTGGGTCCGTGGGGCGCGCCGCGCCTTGCGGACCTGCAAAATGCCAATATAAGGAGCGTTACATATTATGAAGAAAAAAAGCGTGCGCACGCTGGCGTGTCTGCTGCTGGTGGGAACTGTGCTGGCGGCATTCGCGGCCATGGCGGCCAGCGTGGGCAGCCAGAGCGACCCGCTGGTGACCCTGAGCTATCTCAATGATACCTTCCTGGGCGAGGTCCTGCAAAGCGTGGACGAGAAGCTGACGAGCCGTGACGCGGCTCTGCGTCAGGAGACGGAGCAGGCGGTGGAGAAGGCCCAGCGGGAGCTGCTGGGGCAGCTGGGCGGCAGTGTGACGGACAGCACCGGCGGCGTGGCGGCCTCCTATACGGCGGTGGAACTCTCCGCGGGGCAGACGCTGTACGGTGAGGCGGGCTGCGAGGTGCTGCTGCGCCGCGGCAGCGCCAAGTGTGTGGCGGCGGATAAGACCACACCGGGGCTGGTGGACGTTACCAGCGGCGCAAGCCTTGGAAACGGCGGCGCTCTGCTGGAAAATCACCTCTATCTGCTGCCGGATGCCCGGGGCGTACAGGCCTCCGGTGCGGTGACGTTGCTGGTCCGCGGGACATACACCATCCGGTGAAAAAAGAATGTGAAACGGCGTGGCATAGCCGGGACCCGCTCTGCATAGAGATATGCGGAGCGGGCCTTTTTGCTGATTAGGCTCCGGATCTGAGGGGGTGAGGGCTGTGGAACGCGTCGGGCTTTACTGCGGCGGCGAGGCTGTCGGTGAGGTCACGCTGGAGAGCGGCGGGAGCCGGGTAGAGATCCGGGCGGCCATGCCCGCGCCGGGCGACGGGCTGTACCGGGTGACGCTGCTGGGGGAACTGGGGGAGCTGTCCCTGGGCGTGCTGGAGCCCTGCGGCGGCCAGCTGGTGCTGCGCCGCTGCCCCTATCGGCGGGATGTTGCCGCACTGGGGCGGATCGACCGGGGAGAGGCCCGGCGCTCCTTCGCCTTCTCGGCAGGCGGAGTCTGGAGGCGGACGGCGCGGCCCTGGGAGCTTTTTCATGACCAGTATCTGCGGGAGCGGCTGTCAAGCTGCGGCACGGCGCTGTGGCGGCGGGAGGGGGCGATGCTGCAGGTGGCGCTGCCCTTTGTGCCGACGCGGCCCTTTCCGCTGGAGAGCCTGTTTTGCCTGGCGCGGCTGGCGCGGATCGAGGGGCAGTGCTGGGCAGTGTACACCTTTGACGGGGCGGAACGGCCTCAATGCGCGGAAATATATGAAAAAATTGATTGACCCACTACCATTTTATCGCCATATGTGGTATACTTGCGTCAATACGACCCCAATTTACGCATGGGAGGAAGCCTATATGAAATGTCCCTATTGTGGTTATAAGGAGAGCAAGGTGGTGGACAGCCGTCCCGCTGACGAGGGCAACAGCATTCGCCGCCGCCGGGAGTGCCTGGCCTGCGAAAAGCGATTCACGACCTATGAGACCATGGAATCTCTCCCCATGGTGGTCATCAAGAAGGACGGCAGCCGTCAGAGCTTCGACCGCAGCAAGGTCCTCGGCAGTATGCTGCGGGCCTGCGAGAAGCGGACGGTTCCTCTGGCCCGGCTGGAGACACTGACGGATGAGATTGAGCAGAATCTTCAGAACAGTCTGGAGAAGGAGATCACCACCGACATGATCGGCGAGCAGGTGATGGAGAAGCTGCGTGGGGTAGATGAGGTGGCCTATGTGCGCTTTGCCTCGGTTTACCGGCAGTTTAAAGACATCCATACCTTCATGGCGGAGCTGACAAAGCTTCTGGAGGAAAAATAAGAGCAGCACACCGGGGCCGGGGCGGGCCTGCGGTGTGCTGTTTTTTGCGGAACTACAGGATATTCCGGATGCTGACCGACTGCGTCTCCGCCAGGAGGCGCAGCTGCACTGCCAGTTGTGCCAGCTGGATGTGGAAGTCCTCGTTGTCCCGCTCCTCAGCTGCGGCGAAGGAGCCGGCAAAGAGAGTCTGCGCCTCATCCAGCTCGTCGTGACTCAGGACGATATGAAAAAATGTCCCCTGACGGGTCCAGCCGTCATAGGCGGTCTGCAGGTGCTTCAGTGCCAGATCCCAGCTCTCAGCATGGGCGGCAGCGTCCGACTGCTCCAGCAGCTGCGTCCACTCCTCGCTGCACCGGGCGGTATAGCACCCGGTCCACAGGGAGAAGCTCAGTATGGCCGCCAGCAGCGCGGCGGGGATATACAGAGCCTTCATGGGGCATCCTCCTTGGTCACACAGATGATGGTCCCCAGCTCGTCCACGGTCATCAGAAAGACCTGATGGGGGCTGGGGATGTTCCGCTGCTTCAGTTGTCCGGTCAGCCAGGCCCTGTCGCGGCCCGCAGCGGCGAGATTGCTGTCCATGACGCGGCCGTCGTTGATGATCAGCAGCGGGAGCGTTGTCTGGTCCGCCGTGTCCACGGACAGGATCTGCGGCGTTGCCGGGCTGCAGCGGGTGTAGGGCAGGATGGACAGCTGGCCGCTGGTCTCCAGAATGGCGTATTTGACCGCGGAGGGGTCGCTGTAGCCCTGGCTGCGCAGCTGCTCGAAGAGCTCATCCACGGTGAAGCGGTTGCGGGCCATGCTCTGCTGCTGGAGCTGCCCGTCCCGGATGATCACGGTGGGACGGCCACAGACCAGGGCGCGAAAG
Source organism: uncultured Oscillospiraceae bacterium (assembly GCA_964429705.1). GTDB lineage: Bacteria > Bacillota > Clostridia > Oscillospirales > Oscillospiraceae > Pelethomonas. The sequence goes on from CAYSDG010000018.1 coordinate 7,223, forward strand.
CGGATGGACTTCAAGCTGCAGAAGCTGACCAGCATGGACAGGCACAGCAGGGTGATGATGGGAAAAAGGCCGTTGACCAGCGGAATGCCGAAGTCCTGCATGGGAACCGATGCCAGATCGGAGATGATCAGCGTCAGGACAAGCTCGCTTGGCTCCAGCTCACCGATCTGGCGCTTGCCCAAAAGGCGCAGCCCCAGCGTCAGGATCCCATATAGGATCACCGTTCGGAAAAAGGCGGTGGTCATCATTTTCACGTCCCTTCCGATCCAGTATGCGCGGATCGGGGGGCGCCTATGCGCAAAAAAAGCGTCTGCCGCACCCAATGCGGCAGACGCTGCGGTTTCTGGGGTTTATCGGGGCTCCAGCGCGCTGTGGAGCCGGTCGGTGATGGCGCCCTGGAAAAGGGAGGTGGAGTGGGCGTGAAGAGTCTCCAGCCCGGCGGCGGCCATACGGGGGTCGATCTGTCCGCCCATGAAGAGGTCCATGTCGAAAATGAACTTTACCTCGGGGTCCTGGGGGGCGTTGGGGATATTCTTCTTCACCATGCCGGGACCGGCGTGGATCTTGGTGCTGCAGGAGCTGTCCATAGCGAACTCAACGTCCACAGAGCACTTGTGGGACATGGTCTCGTCCATGTCCTCGGCGGCCAGGATGCCCAGATAGTGGGGGGCGATGAGATCCCGCCAAGGCTCTCCCTCCAGCCCCAGGGCGCTGCGGGAGAAGATGTTCATATACCGCAGGCCGATGCGCTCAAAGAAGGCGGGCTGGTAGATGCTGATGAACTGGGCCAGAGGTAGGTCCAGCTGCTTGCCGAAGGACTCCCAGCCGGGGTAGGCCACGGTGCTGAGGGAAATGAAATTGTTGGTCAGATTCAGCTTCCACTGCCCGTCAGCGGAGATGAAGTGGTAGTTGGTGATGGGTTTGGCGGGTTCCACCTTGGCGCCCGGTGTACCCAGGCCGGTGATCCGGGGAGCGGGCTGCTCCTGTCGGGCGGCAAACCGGGGAAACTTGGCGCGGATGGCCTCCTGGAAGGCGACGGGCTCCGTGCTGCCGATGGAGAGGATCGTGGGGAAGCGGAGCTGGCAGATCACTTCGGCCAGCTGAGGCTTCTGGTAGTGGACGCGGGGACTGTTGGAATATACCATGGAGGGACCTCCTGAGAAACATTTTCTCCATTGTAGCCGCATATGGACAAAATGTCAAATGGGGCGCGGAAGGATAAAAGGGAGCAGGCATTGCTGCCTGCTCCCTTTCGGTGTGCGGTATGTAATTACTTCTCCTCGATGGACAGGACCTCCATGGGGCAGGCCTTGGCGCAGATGCCGCAGGCGATGCACTTGGAGGGGGTAGCGGCACCGGGAGCCATGACCATGACATGCATGGGGCAGGCCTCGACGCACTTGCCGCAACCGACACACTTCTTCTTGTCGATCATGTAGACGCCCTTGGCGTTCTGGGTGATCGCTCCCTCGGGGCAGGTGCGGGCGCACTTGCCGCACATGATGCAGTTATTGACCTTGGGATCGCCGTTGGGCTTGGCGGTGATCTGGATGCAGCTCAGATCGGGATCAAAGGTCTTATAAAATGCATTGGAGCAAGCCTGAACGCAGGCCAGGCAGGCCTTACAGGGGTTCTCTTTGCTGACAACTAACTTTTTCATAACAGGATAGCCTCCCAAAATTGAATTGTTCCAAAACTATCCTAACAGATGAGGGAGCAAATTGCAAATACTATTTTCGCTTTTTTCCTAAAATCTTGCGGGAATGAGCCGGAAAAGGGAAATCCCCCGGTGGGGCTTGTGTTTTTGCGCCGGGTGGATTAAAATATAGAAGAAAGATCACAGTGAGCAGAGAGGAACTGATATGACGGAAGAGAAGAGCACCCTTTCTCAGGAGCAGATGGACCACGACTATATGCACGCCCACGGCGTGCCCCACGATCACAGTCATGGGCATACCCACAGCCATGAGCATACCCGGGCGGTGGTCAACCGCCTGGCCCGGGCCATCGGGCATCTGGAGCGGGTGAAGGCAATGGTGGAGGAGGGCAAGGACTGCTCCGAGGTCCTCATCCAGCTGGCAGCGGTGCGCAGCGCCCTGAACAACACCGGAAAGGTGATATTGAAGGATCACCTGGAGCACTGCATCATGGACGCCATGGAGAACCATGACCGGGCTACCATCGACGAGCTGAACCGTGCCATCGAGCAATTTGTAAAATAAGGTATCCTTTGCCGCCCCTTCTTCGCCTTTTGGCGAAAGAAGGGGCGCTTTTTTGCAGCTGACTGCCGCATCAAAAACAGGGAATGCAAGGGACAGAGAGGATGGGGTGTGAACGAAAAGTACAAAAATGGTGTCGGATATTTATATATTTTGCCGAAAATTTGGAATCCCGTAAAAATTTCGGAGAAAAACCGGGTGGGGGGGATTTTGCCCCTTGCTTTTCAGAAGGAAATTTGTTAAACTACAATCAAATGTATTGTCAGCTTATTGACGATACAGGTTCAAGAGAATTAAAAATCCCGAGAGAAAGGAGCGAAGAAAACACAAAAAACTACTGTGTTTTCGCATTCCGACTATGAAACTGATCACTGTCGAGCAAATGGAAGCCGCCTCCGAAAGACTGCTGGAAACCGGCCGTCAGGTTGGTGCGGATTCCTGGCAGCAGCGCGTGAAGAACCAGACTCCTCACTGTAAGTTTGGTGAAGAGGGCACTTGCTGCCGTATCTGTTCCATGGGCCCCTGCCGCATCACTCCCAAGGCCCCCCGCGGTATCTGCGGTTGTGATGTCCACGGCATCGTTGCCCGTAACTACCTGCGCTTCACCGCTGGTGGTACCGCTACTCACTCCGACCACGGCCGTGAGATCTGCCACACCCTGCACCAGACCCGTGAGGGCGGCAACTACACCGTCAAGGATCCCGAGAAGCTGAAGAGAATCGCCCACGAGTGGGGCGTTGAGACCGAGGGTAAGGACATCTACGATCTGGCTCACGAGATGGCTGAGCTGGCTCTGCTGGAGTATGGTAAGCCCTTCGGCACCCTGCGCTTCCTGGACCGCGTTCACGATCACACTCGTGAGCTGTGGAAGAACGCCGGCATCGAGCCCCGCGCTATCGACCGCGAGGTCTCCCAGTCCCTGCATATGACCCATATGGGCTGCTCTTCTCAGCCCGAGGCTCTGATCCGTCAGGCCCTGCGCGCAGGTCTGTCCGACGGTTGGGGCGGCTCCATGTGCGGTACCGAGTTCTCCGACGTTATGTTCGGTACTCCCAGCCCCATCGACACCTCCGCCAACCTGGGCGTTCTGGATGCTGACCAGGTCAACATCATCGTCCACGGCCACGATCCCTCTCTGTCCGAGATGATCGTCCACTACGCCAACGATCCCGAGATGATCGCTCTGGCCAAGGAGCAGGGCGCTAAGGGCATCAACATCGCCGGCGTCTGCTGCACCTCCAACGAGGTCACCATGCGTCATGGTATCCCCATGGCCGGTAACTTCCTGAGCCAGGAGGCCGTCATCCTGACCGGCGCCTGCGAGGCTGTCGTCGTTGACGTTCAGTGCATTTTCCCCGCTCTGGGCCCCCTGAGCAAGTGCTTCCACACCAAGTTCATCACCACTTCCCCCATTGCCCGCATCCCCGACAGTGAGTTCATCGAGTTCCATGCCGAGACCGCTGGCGAGAACGCCAAGGCTATCGTCAAGGAAGCCATCTTGAACTTCAACAACCGCAACAAGGAGATCGTTCACATCCCCGACCTGAAGCAGCCCGCCCGCGTGGGTTACTCCGTCGAGGCCATCAAGAAGACTCTGGACGGCGTTGTCAACACCCAGGCTGAGGAGCTCGGCACCCTGAAGCCCCTGGCCGATGTCGTTAAGGCCGGCGTTCTGCGCGGCGCTGTGGCTATGGTCGGCTGCAACAACCCCAAGGTCCGCCCCGACACCGCTCACATCGAGCTGATGAAGAAGCTGCTGGCCAACGATATTATCGTTATCGTTTCCGGCTGCTCCGCTCAGGCTGCTGCTAAGGCTGGTCTGATGAGCATGGAAGCCAAGGAGTTCTGCGGCGACGGTCTGAAGCGCGTCTGCGACCTGGTCGGCATTCCTCCTGTCCTGCACATGGGCTCCTGCGTGGATATTTCCCGTATGATGATCCTGGTCTCCGATCTGGCCAAGGATTGGGGCTGCAACATCTCCGAGCTGCCCGCTGTCGGCTGCGCTCCCGAGTGGATGAGCGAGAAGGCCGTCTCCATCGGCAACTACGTCGTTGCCACCGGTATCGACACCTTCCTGGGCGTTGATCCCTATGTCAAGGGCTCCAGCGAGGTCGTTGACCTGCTCACTGGCGAGCACGGCATCAAGGATTGGGTCGAGGCCAACTTCACTGTTGAGCTCGACATCGAGAAGCTGGGCGACAGAATGATGGAGACCATCGAGGCCAAGCGCGCTCACCTGGGCATCTAATTTGATTACATCTTCTGCTGATCGCAAACCCAAGAAAGAAGGTTCCTGACATATGAAAGTAGCCATTACCGGCAAGGGCGGCGTGGGTAAGACCACCTTCGCCTCCACCCTGTGCCGACTGTATGCCGCCGAAGGGCGGAACGTCCTGGCCGCCGACGTGGATCCCGACGCCAATCTGGGATTGGCTCTGGGCTTCTCCGAGGAGGAGGTCAACGCCATCGTTCCCATCTCCAAAATGCGCAAGCTGGTGGAGGAGCGGACCGGCGCCAACGAGCTGAACAAGTTTTTCAAGCTCAATCCTCAGGTCAGCGATATCCCCGACACCTATGCCAAGGAGATCAACGGCGTCAAGCTGCTGGTCATGGGCACGGTGGAGACCGGCGGCAGCGGCTGTGTCTGCCCGGAGCACGTGATGCTCAAGGCGATCCTGTCCAACCTGGTCTTCCGCAAGGACGATGTGGTTGTCATGGATATGGAGGCGGGGCTGGAGCATCTGGCCCGCGGCACTGCCAGCATGATGGACCAGTTCATTGTTGTCATCGAGCCGGGTGCCCGCAGCATCCAGACCTATGGTAAGGTCAAGCAGCTGGCGGCGGATCTGGGCATCACCCGCGTGCGTGTGGTGGCCAACAAGGTGCGCGACGAGCAGGATGAAGCTTACATTAAGGCACGTATCCCCGAGGAGGACCTGCTGGGCTTCGTACACTACAATGCCGATGTGATCGACGCTGACCGCAATGGTCAGTCCCCCTTCGATTTCAGCGAGCAGGCGGTGGAGGAGATCCGTGCTATCAAGGCAAAGATCGATGCTGAGAAATAAGATCGCTAATAAGATCAGACAAATTTAGAGCATTCGTAAGGAGTGAATCATCACGTGAAAACTTTATTTCAACGCATTTTTGACGGTAACGATGCTGTATACGGTTTAGCAGTTCAGGTGGTGGACGAGACTATCGCCAAGATCGGCGCAGACGCTCCCATCGGTTTCCATGACACTGCATATAGCCTCCCCTGCATCTACGCAATGACGGGCAAGAAGATCGAGACCGTTGGCCAGGCCAAGGAAGTTCTCGAGACCGTCATCAAGAGCATTATGACCCGCAACAACCGCACCAAGGACATCTTCACCTCCGGTGTCGCAACGGCTGCTGCCGCTGAGATCATCGAGGCTACCAAGTGGGCTGTCAACGGCGGCAACAACCCCTATGAGGAGCCCTTCACCGGCCACTTCACCGACGCTCAGGTCCGTGAGCTGGGTGTTCCCCTGGTCACCAAGGACATCCCCGGTGTTGCTGTTATCATCGGCCCCGCTCCCACCGCTGAGGAGGGGGCTGAGCTGGTCCGTTCCTATCAGGCACAGGGCATTTATGTCACCCTGGTGGGCGGCATCATTGACCAGTGCATCGAGCAGGGCGTGAAGCTGGGCGCCAGCGTCCGCTGCGCCGCTCTGGGCAAGGACCTGACCAGCGTGATCCACATCGTCAGCGTCGCTCTGCGTGCCGCTATCATCTTCGGCAGCGTTGAGCCCGGTGACTACGACGGTATGTGGCACTACACCATGAACCGTGTTCCCGCTTTCGTCAACGCTTTCGCACCTGTTGATGACCTGACCGTGGCCTGCGGCGCTGGTGCTATCCAGCTGGGCTTCCCCGTCATCACCAATGATACCCGCGAGAACAACATGTTCGCCATTCCCAAGAGCATCGTCATCCAGGAGGACACCACCAAGTTCAACGCTACCTCCCTGGAGGCCCGCGACATCAAGATCAAGATCACCAAGATCGACATCCCCGTCGCTTTCTCCTCTGCATTCGAGGGCGAGATCATTCGCCGCGGCGACATGCAGGTCGAGTTCGATGGCTCCCGCAAGACCGGCCTGGAGCTGGTCCGCAGCAGAGAGATGAGCGAGGTCGAGGACCATCGCTTCACTCTGATCGGCCCCGACTTCGATACCTTCGAGGTTGGCAGCAAGGTCGACTTCTGCATCTGCGCTGACGTTGCCGGTAAGGCCATGAGCAGCGACTTCGAGGGCGTCTTCGAGCGTAAGTTCCATGCTTACATCAACTGCATGGAAGGTGTCATGCACACCGGCCAGCGCGACATGATCCGTATCCGTATCAGCAAGGCCGCCTTCGAGGCTGGCGTGCGCGCTAAGGATCTGGCTGAGGTCGTCTATGCCAAGCTGAAGAGCGACTACGACACCATCATCGACAAGTGCGAGGTCACCATCATCACCGATCCTGAGGAAGCCAAGAAGTTCCGTCAGGAAGTGGCTACTCCCATCTACGACAGACGTGACGAGCGTATCGGCAGCCTGACCGATGAGAGCGTTGATAAGTTCTACACCTGCCTGATGTGCCAGTCCTTCTCCCCCAGCCACGTCTGCATCGTCACCCCCGAGCGTCTGGGTCTGTGCGGTGCTGTGTCCTGGCTGGATGCTAAGGCCAACTTCGAGCTGGATCCCTCCGGCCCCTGCCAGGAGGTCCTGAAGGAGCACGTCATCGACGAGCGTACCGGTCGTTGGGAAGAGGTCAACGAGGCTGTCGAGAAGAACAGCCGCGGTGCTCTGAGCAGCGTTACCCTGTACTCCATCATGGAGGATCCCATGACTTCCTGCGGCTGCTTCGAGTGCATCTGCGGTATCGAGCCCTTCTCCAACGGCGTCGTTATCGTCAACCGTGAGCATGCTGGCATGACCCCCATGGGCATGACCTTCTCCGAGCTGGCCTCCATGACCGGCGGCGGCGTTCAGACTCCCGGCTTCATGGGCCACGGCAGACACTTCATTGCTTCCAAGAAGTTCATGAAGGCTGAGGGCGGTCTGGCCCGTATCGTCTGGATGCCCAAGGCTCTGAAGGACAGCGTTGCCGATAAGGTCAATGCTACCGCCAAGGAGCTGTATGGTATCGACAACTTCATCGACATGATCGCTGATGAGACCATGACCGAAGATGCTGAGACCCTGCTGGGTATCCTGACTGAGAAGGGTCACCCCGTTCTCAACATGGAGCCTCTGATGTAATCTGAGCTTCTTTCTCTTGAACACCATATAAAAGCCGGGCGCTGTCTGCGGACAGCGCCCGGTGTTCGCTTTTCTAAATAAAAAGAAGGAGTTGAGCGACTTTTGTCGCCCAACTCCTTTTTTGAGCATATTTTGCGGTCACTGATGGAGCAGCAGCGCCAAGCCGTAGAGCACCAGCATATGCAGTGGGTAGAAGATGTATGTGCCCCACTGTAGCGCTTTGCCGCCGCGGCCCTTTTTGCCGTTGTAGAGCCAGATCGGCAGCAGTGCCAACACCGCAAAGCCCTGGGTGGGGAAGGAGACTGTGTGTCCGAAAATGGAGATCAGCAGCATTTCGCCCTTGAAGGCGGTGATGTGCAGAAATACCATGCCGACCAGTTGGCCGATCCAGGCAAAGGGAAATCCCAGGAAGAGGTAGAAAACCACCACCGTCAGCACGCCCAGAGCGCCGTAGTCCACCAGGAGCAGCGTGGCCAGCAACAGATAGAGCGCAACCTGGAGCAGGCAGACCAGCAGTGCGCGCCAGGTGCGTTTTTGCCGCAGAGCCTCAATGCTGCCGATAGTCAACAGTCCCAGCAGCAGGGTGAACATAACGTTTTGGTGGAAGGGGTAGATCGGCCCGGCGGCCATCAGATAGTTAAAAGGAATCTCGGAGAGCAGGGCAAAGAGCAGCAGCCGCCTGGCATAGCGCTTCCGGTCCGAGGTGCGGAGAAATCCCTCCGCGATTTGAAAGGCGAAGATAGGAAAGGCCAGACGGCCCACATAGGTCAGCCACATGTGATCCGAGGCGACCGTGGCCCAGGTGTGGTCCAGCAGCATCAGAAGCAGGGCCAGACACTTCAGCGCGGCGGCGCTGAGCCCGCCCAGAGGTTTTTGAGAGAAGGGACTGAGTCCCCGGTTGCGATCAGGGGGAAAGTGGTTCATATGCGGTGTTCCTCCTTATAGTCTGGATCGTTCCAGTTCCTGGATTTTCCGGCTGCATCGGATGGCAGTCCGCAGAAATGCGGCAAAAATCAGCAGGTAGAGCAGTGCGAGACAGTAGAAAAATATCTCGCCCCGCCAGAGATAGCTCCACAGGGAGGCGGAGCAGCACAGCTCCAGACCCAGCCCCCACAGAAACATGGTACGGATGCGGCTGTACATCTGGATCTGGGAGTCCACATCGGTGTAGATCTCAAAGGGACCGTCTGCGGCCTGTTTGCGGAGGTAGACCCAGCGCGCCCAACGCTGAAGCACCTCTACGCCGGTTTCCTCCATGAACTCCATGTAGCCATCAGGATCCTCCGGCGCAAAGCCTTTGCCGGGAAGAAGATCGATCTGGTAAATGAATTCGCCGGGCTGGCAGGGAATAAAGGTGTACACACCGGCGAAAAAGCTGACCATAGCCCAGCCCTGCCGGCACATCTGGTTGAGCCAGTTTTGCTCGTGATCCTTGTCAAATAGTAATTTAAACCGCTTCATGGTGGTCCTCCTCCATCAATTTTCCGTTTTCGGTCAGTTCCCGCAGCCGGGTAAGCTCTGTGGCAAAGGCGGCGCGGCCTGCTGCCGTGATCTGATACTCCTTCTTTTTGCGGGAGCCGGTCTCAGCGCTGTAGAGTGTGATCCAGCCCCGCTCCAGCAGGGTGTTGATGGCTCCATACAGAGTGCCCGGCCCCAGATTGACGCGGCCGCCAGTCAGTTGGCTGACCTCCTGAATGATGCCGTAGCCGTGAATGGGCCTGCGGGCAGCCAGCAAAATGTAAAACAGAGCCTCTGTCAGAGGTTGATTCTTACTATCCATGACGCCTCCAATCTGTCGCAAAACCGATATATCATATCTCGATATATTCAATATATCACAGGACGATATATTTGTCAAGGATGGATCAGCGGGACAATATGGACAGGAGCCAGCAGCCGGACGTATTTCCCGGCAGCTGGCTCCTGCTGTATTTGATTGGTGTCGTCCGCTCACTCAGCCCAGTGGAAGGAGCGCTCCACGGCTTTTTTCCAGCCCTGAATCTTTTTGTCGCGCTCCTCGCGGGAGATGGAGGGGGAGAAGGCCCGGTCCGCCGCCCAGTTGCGCAGGACATCGGCCTTGCCGGACCAGTAGCCCACGGCGAGACCCGCCAGATAGGCGGCGCCAAGAGCGGTGGTCTCCACACAGAGCGGACGGTTCACCGTACACTGGAGCAGGTCGGCCTGTATTTGCATCAGCACGTTGTTGGCACAGGCACCGCCGTCCACCTTGAGGGCAGTGAGAGCGATGCCGGAGTCGGCATTCATAGCCTCCAGAACGTCGTTGACCTGGTAGGCGATGGACTCCAGTGTGGCGCGGATGATGTGATTTTTGTTGACACCGCGGGTCAGACCCACGATCGCGCCGCGGGCATACTGATCCCAGTAGGGAGCGCCGAGGCCGGTGAAGGCCGGGACCACATAGCAGCCATTGGTGTCGGGGACCTTGTTGGCGTGGTACTCGCTGTCAGCGGCGGATTCGATCAGGCGCATTTCGTCCCGCAGCCATTGGATCGCCGCCCCGGCAACAAAGATGGAGCCCTCCAGTGCGTAATTGACCTTCCCATCCAGGCCCCAGGCGATGGTGGTGACCAGTCCGTTTTTGGAGAAAACGGGCTTTTCACCGGTGTTCATCAGCAGGAAGCCGCCGGTACCGTATGTATTCTTTACCTGACCGGGCTCGAAGCAGGTCTGGCCGAAGAGCGCTGCCTGCTGGTCGCCCGCCGCACCGGCGATCGGGATAGGGGCACCAAAGAAGCTGGCATCCGTTTCGCCGTACACGCAGCTGCTGGGCATGACCTGAGGCAGCATGGAGCGGGGAATGTCCAGCAGGGTGAGGATCTCATCGTCCCATTGCAGGGTGTTGATGTTGAAGAGCATGGTGCGGGAGGCGTTGGAGTAGTCCGTGACATGGACGCGGCCGCCGGTCAGTTTCCAGATCAGCCAGGTGTCCACGGTGCCAAAGAGCAGCTCGCCCCGCTGGGCCTGCTCCCGCGCGCCGGGAACGTTGTCCAGGATCCACTTGATCTTTGTCGCGGAGAAGTAGGCGTCCACCACCAGACCGGTGCGGCTGCGGATGTTTTCCGTCTCGCCCTGGAGCTTCAGCTGGTCGCAGAAGCTGCTGGTGCGGCGGCACTGCCAGACGATGGCATTGTATATCGGCTCGCCGGTGAGCTTGTTCCAGACAATGGTGGTCTCGCGCTGATTGGTGATGCCGATGGCGGCGATGTCAGCGGCGTTGGCGCCGATCTTTCCCATGGCCTCCACAGCCACGCCCAGCTGCGTGGCCCAGATCTCATGGGCATCGTGCTCTACCCAGCCGGATCTCGGGAAGAACTGGGTAAATTCTTTTTGCGCGGAGCTGCAGATATTGCCCTGACGGTCGAAGAGGATACAGCGGTTGCTGGTGGTGCCTGCGTCAAAGGCCATGATATATTTCGCCATAGGGGTGCCTCCTGTAGGGGTGATGTGCCTGCTGATCTGGCAGGAGTGTATTTTGATGTGACAAGCATAGCAAAAAAATGCCATAAAATCAAGCATTCCTGCGGAAAGAGACGCTGCTGCAGCGCATAGGGACAGTCTGTGGTGACATAAAGTGGAGGGAAAGGGGGAGTACGATGCTCTCAACAGCGATGCTGCTGCTGAAAAGCAGCTTGTTTTTGTCTCTGCACCTGACCGGCGGCATCAATTCATTTCCCAAGCCGCTGCGCCCGGAGGAGGAGCAGGCCTATCTGGCCCGGAGCGTCCAGGGGGATCTGGAGGCGCGCAATATCCTTGTGGAGCACAATATGCGGCTGGTGGCGCATATTATTAAGAACAGTTAATACAAAAGACAAATCCGAGCCTCTTTCCGGGTCCGTCCGCTTCGATGGATACAACCGCCACATTGATTTCCACTACGACACACATATCATGATTCCGGCTTGATTAACAGCAGGGGGCGTACCATTGGTATGTCCCCTGCTGTTGTTAGAAGAGCAATCTATTTACCGGAGGTGAAGCCCGTGGCCGCATTGCCCTTGCCATACTATTACGGTTATGAGGCCGAACAGTTTTCTTTCTACCGCATACCAAAACGGCTTTTTGAGGATGACCGCTTCCGGGGCGTGTCAACCGATGCGAAGCTGCTTTATGGTTTGCTGCTTGACCGCATGGCCTTATCTATGAAGAATGGCTGGTTGGACGAGCAAGGCCGCGTGTTCATCTACTACCCTGCTGATGAAGTCATGTCGGTATTACATTGCCGAAGTGAAAAAGCGACAAAGCTGATGGCAGAGCTGGACTGCAAGAAAGGCATAGGTCTGATTGAGCGCGTCAATCACGGGCAAGGCCGTCCCACGATGATCTATGTGAAGAACTTTGCAGCCCTACCTCCGCCTTAGAAATACTGAGGTTATTTGTGACAGGATCAGTCTGCCTATTTTCAGAACTTCGATTATCGAATTTCAATACCTTCGATTATCGAATTTCAATACCTTTGATTATCGAAGTCCTTGACTTTCGGAAATCGAAATCTAATAAGACTGAGTATAACAAGACTGAGAGAGTAAGAAAGAATACTCTCCGAGAAAAGAATAATTGCTGTGTAAAACTTGGAGCCGGGAGGCTCCTTTTTTGTTGGAGGTGTTTGAAGTGAAAACAATCGCCCTTGCAAACCAGAAAGGCGGCGTCGGCAAGACCACCACAGCCGCCAGCCTTGCCATTGGTCTTTCTCGGCAAGGTAAAAAAGTCCTTTTGGTGGACGCAGATGCCCAGGGCAACCTGACCCAGATGCTGGGCTGGCCGCAGCCGGATGAGCTTTCCCCTACGCTGGCCAATCTCATGGGCAAGATCATCACCGACCAGCCAGTCAACCCCGGAGAGGGCATCCTGCATCACGATTCCGGCGTCGATCTGCTGCCGGCAAACATCGAACTGTCTGCGCTGGAGGTCACGCTGGTCAATGCCATGAGCCGTGAAACGGTCATGCGGCAGCTTTTATCCACCGTGCAGGATCGTTACGACTATGCCCTTATCGACTGTATGCCCTCGCTGGGTATGCTGACGCTGAACGCACTGAGTGCAGCAGACAGCGTGATCATTCCGGTGCAGGCGCATTACCTCCCTGCGAAGGGTCTGGAACAGCTTTTGCGGACAGTCGCCCGTGTGAAACGGCAGCTCAATCCCAAACTGGAGATCGACGGCATTGTGCTGACGATGGTGGACGGCAGAACCACGCTGGCAAAAGGCATCAGCGAACAGATCCGGCAGGCATACGCCGGTCGGGTCTTTGCCAGTGAGATACCGCGCTCTATCCGCGCCGCCGAGGTCAGTGTGGAAAACAAGAGCATCTATGACCTTGACCGAAACGGAAAAGCGGCGCAAGCCTATGAAAATCTGACCAGGGAGGTGCTGAACATTGGCAGGCAGCCTAAAAAACATCGGTCTGACATCACTCGATGACCTGTTCAAAACCGATGAGCAGCGGCAGGCAGACGCGCAGGAGCGAGTGCAGATCGTCCCTGCTGACCAAGTTTTCCCCTACGCGCGTCAGCCGTACTCCATTGACCGCCCCACGCAAGACCTCGCGCAGCTGATGGACAGTATTGAGCGCGTGGGCATTGCCGAGCCGCTGATCGTCCGCCCCCGCGAGAGCGGTGGCTATGAGATCATCGCAGGCCACCGGCGCGACTACTGTGCAAAGACCATCGGACTTGAAACCCGACCGGTTATCATCCGGGAGTACAGTGACGAGGACGCCGACATTCTGGTGGTGGACTACAACATCCACCGCGACGACCTGCTTCCCAGCGAGAAAGCCAGGGCTTACAAGCTGCGGCTGGATGCCATGAAACGCAAGGCTGGACGGCCATCCATAAATTCGGCCCAAGTTGGGCCGAATTTAATTGGTACAAGAAGTAACGAAGATTTAGCCCAACAGGCTAACGAAAGCAAGACACAAATCCAGCGTTATATCCGTCTGAACAACCTTATTCCATCCTTGCTTGAACAGGTTGATAGCGGCACTCTGAAATTTGTTCCTGCGGCGGAGTCCGTTTCATACCTGACCGAAAAAGAGCAGATTTATCTGGCTATGGTCATGGAACGCGACGAGGTATCCCCTTCCATGGATCAGGCCAAGCGGTTAAAGCAGCTCAGCGCCGAGGGCAAGCTGGCGGAAAACATCATCGACCTTATCATGCGGGAGGAAAAACCGCTGGAGCGAAAGGTCACGCTGCGGAATGACAAGCTGGAGCGCTTTTTCCCAAAGAACTACACGCCGAAGCAGATGGAGGATGTCATTCTGAAGCTGTTGGAAGGCTGGCAGCGCAAGCGCCAGCAAGAGCAAGCGCGGTAGGAGGTGCAGAAAATGCGAAGGAATGAATTGCCCGATACCTGCCTTTCCATCCTGGCATCCACAGGGCAGCTCATTATCGTCAAAAAAGGTGAGCACGGCTATTATCCGACCGATTGGGACACCGGAGATCGGGCAGAGAACCGGGAAATCGCTGACACCCACAACAAGCGGCGCGGTATTTCAGATATTCAGGAGACAGCTATGATTGCAGGCTCCATGTTCGGCTGGACCTTGCCGGGAGCCTCGCCGCAATGGTATCTGGACAACGCAAAGTATGTGAACTCCAATACCGCAAAGGGACATATCAAAGATCCTGTTCTGAGTGCGTATTATCCGTTCAACGATTTCCTGCTGCGGTATGAAATCATGGGAAAACAGCGGCTTTATCTGCCAATGTCTGCCCTGCCGAAAGAGTTGATGGGTGCCGATGCTCAGTTTGTCATGCAGCAGCTACATCACCGAGAAAGAAATCAACGCAGAATATCAGATCACGGCGCGTGTGCGCGTCGGCAATGCCGAGTTTGTCATAGGCGAACACCCCAAGGCTCCCGACCAATTTGTAACATGGGAGCGCAACTGTCAGAACGATGGCGACGGCCCACCGAATTACTTCTGGGGAAATTACGGATCAGACCGCGCCGCCATCATCGAGGACTTTTGCGAAAGAGCCAGCGGTGAACACCGGCTCCAACACCCTGTCCACGAACATAAAGCGGGAAAGGAACGGTGAACCATGGAAAAACGCGAAATGGCCGGTGACTATGAAATTTTGCAGGCTGTTCGGCTTGGAGGCAAAGAGGTATTGCTTGGCTACAATCCCAAAGACGGCTGTGCGCCTTATATGACCAGCTACCGGGCGGCGAATTTCCTTGGCGACTATACCTATCCCGAAGCGATAGCCGGTACTGATTATCTTGAAATCATGCAGATATTTTTGAGCCGAGTGCAGGAACAGGCCAAGGTAGTAGCACAATTTCGTGAAAATCGGAATGTGCCGATTGAAACGCTTGGCAGAGAGCATTGCCGTGAACGGGGAGAAAAGGAGAGTTTGGAAGGCAAGCTGATTATCCTACGCCCTACAAGCCTTGCACTGGAATACCGTACCGCAGACTGTCAGCTTGGCTTTGCCACGGGTGGCTTCGGATGTTCTCCGGGCGCTCGCGGTCGCGCTGTCTACTTTGAGGAACTATACTCCGGTGAACAGTGCCGGTGGGAGATCGGAGATGTGCTTGGCATAGCCGATCCGGACACGCTGCCGGATTGGGCAAAGGAAAAGCTGGCCGAGCGGGAAGCCCAGCACAGCAAGCCGAAAAAGCTGGAACGAGGTGAAGCACGATGAAGTACATTCGCCAACTGGCAGCAGATGAGCCTCTGTACGAACAGCAGGACACTTGCGTGATCTGCGGCAGGTATCTGCCGGAGGGCGGCGGCATGGTATGTCAAGACTGCATGGCCGCTGTGGACGAAAAATATGCCGCATATCAGCGGCAAGGAGGAACCAAATGAACCAGGAACCTGTTTTAATCAAAGGCGTAGTGGCATTTCCCAATCCCAACGGAAATCGGGAAATCCGATTTATCGACGCCTTTTATCACGATCTTTTCAAAATTCCCGACCATAGCAATATCGTCATCAGCTATCTGGACGGGTGCAAGCGGTGTGTTCCCTGTGAGTACATCGACGATACTCATGTGGATATTGACGGCACAGCTTTTCATATCTGCCAGTTTGCGGAGCTGATGATGCGCAACGGCGCGACCTATGAGCCGGAGCATCCTCCGGCAGAGCCGACCTACGGCACCTATGAAATCTATCAAATCAAGGATGTGGGCCGGGTGGACTACTGCTTCATGGGATATGAACGAGCCAAGAAGCAGTTTGACCCAAGCGATTACCGACGCGAGTATGCGTATATGCTGCCGAAGGACATGACCCTTGAGGAAGTTTTCAGCCGCCACAATGCGGATACCCGTCCCTTCAGTATGCGGATGCGTTCCATGTCGGTCAGCGATGTGCTGGTCATCAACCGGGGCGGCAAGAAAACTGCATACTATGTGGACAGCTTCGGCTTTCAGGAAGTCAAGCAGTTTTTCAAGCAGAAAGGGCCGAAAAAGAAAGAGCGGGGTGAGGCCAGATGAGCGGTGTAAATGCTATGTACGCTCATTTTGAGGAAGTCACTGTTATCGGCATCCCAGCTCTGTTCACACCGCAGCGGATCGACCACACGACTGTGCCGGCTGGGATGTTCCAGTATGAAATACGCCACGACGATGAGGACTGGTGTGACCCCTGCCAACTGGCGAAGGCAGTCATGGTCAACTTCTATGGAACACTTCTCACCAGCAATCCTATCCAACTGGGCGCAGACGGCAAACTGGATTTTGAGCCGTCCCAATTTGTATATGAAGATAGCTCCGGTGCAGTTACCATCCCGCAGTACCTGGGCAAGCATCCGGCTTTGGGCAGAGGATGTATGGAGCTGATTGTTGCATCCAGGGCGGAGGATGGCCTGTTCTTTACCCAAAGCGAGGAGCTGGACCGAAAAAACGGCTGCATCGGACACTTGCGCGGGGACTTCGGGAGCGGCCAGCAGTTTTATCACACATGGTGGCCCCATCAGAATGACCGACTGAACCAGGAACCATTCAAATCCGACCTGAACCGAGTGGTGGACTGGCTGCGGCAGGACTATTCTCCGCTGAAGGACTTGACCAGCATGAGCCGCTTCTGCGCCCTGCACGGTTCGAAGTCGGAAATCAAAGGTGCGTTGCTCCCCTCCCATGGCTTTCGGATCGACACCAAGCGGTTTCAATATATGCTCCGCTGCTTCCCCCATAAGGGCGACTACAATTTCTATCTTTACTGCTACGACAAGGAGGCGCGGGAGCAGGAACGCACCACGCCGCAAAAGAATACCCGGCCCATAGCCAAGAAACGGACAGAGCCGGAGCGATGAGGAGGTGTCCCCTTGCCCACAAAATTTCAGCTTATCACCGAGCTGTATAACTATGCGCTGAAAAGCGTGACTGCCAGCTACCAAAACTGGACAGGCTTTCTCCGTGCCGCTTGCTACAACTACAAATGCCCTTTTGACGAGCAGATCCTAATCTATGCCCAGCGCCCGGATGCTACGGCGGTGCTTGAAATGAACCGCTGGAACCGGCAGTTTGGCCGCTGGGTGAACCGGGGTGCCAAGAGCATCGCCGTGTTTGGCGACGATGGACAAAACTGCCTCAAGCTCTACTTCGATGTGTCGGACACCCATGAATCCCGCTTTTCCCGTCCGCTGCCCATCTGGAAAATGGACGCAGCCTTTGAACCGGCTGTCATTGAAACGCTGGAAAATACCTTTGGCGACCTTACCGAAAAAGGAACACTGGCCGATGCGGTACGCTCCGCCAGCCACAATGCCGTGGCGGACAACTTCCCGGACTACCTTCAGGATTTGCAGAACTGCCGGGAGGACAGCTTGCTGGAGGAACTGGACGGTCTCAACCTTGAGGTGTTCTACCGGGACGCGCTGGAGGTCAGCGTGGCCTATATGCTGCTGACCCGCCTGGGCCTGGAGGCGGACGAGTATTTTGACCCGGACGAATTTGCCCATGTGTATGATTTCAATACGCCGCCCACCATCAATGCCCTGGGCATTGCCACCAGCGATATTGCAGAGATGGGCCTGCGGGAGATCAGCCGCACGGTCATGCAGGCACAGCGGGAACAGTTTTTTGCAAAGGACGGCCAAAACCGCTATGATGCAAGTACAGAAAGACAAATTGACACCGAAAGGAGCGAGATCCATGGAAGTCACATACCGGATGCAGGACGGCTTTCTTCTGCCGAACCTGCTGATGCCGCAGGAGCGGCCAGCCCATCTGGGCAAATACGCGGAGCTGCGGCGGCAGTACCTGATGAAGCACCGGCGCGTACTCTACATCAACCTGAAAACGAGCTGCCGCCTGACGGAGCATCTGGTGGAGATCGAGCAGACGGCGCAGAAGATGGTGGAACAGACCGTGGCGCAGATGGCCAGATCCGAGGGCGTGACGGAAGAACTGAAAGCGAGCGACCCGCTGCGCTGGACGGGCCTGATGAACAACCTCAAGCACTCGGCGGAGGAAATGGTGCTGAACGACCTGATCTACGCCTGACAACAGAAGAACCTACCGAGGCAGGAAGTGATGAAAACGCACTTCCTGCCTTTTTGGATACCCACCTCATCGAAGCAATTTTGCTGGATGACGGCGGGCGGAAGCATAAGCGGCAGGACATTTTCAACTACTTCCAGACCCATCAAAACCTTGCGGAGCGCACGGAGTTTCTGAAAAACAGCTACAACGATATATGGGTGGAAGTCCTTGCCGGTACGGATAAAATCCGGGTGGGCTACCACGCAGAACAGGACGGACTTCTGATGTGGGAGGGCAGCTACCTCTCACGCACATCGGAGTCCGTTTTTTCATGGTCGGTCATCACGGAGATGACCGAGGGCCTGATCGAGCGCGGCGAGTACAAGATCAAGCTGGGGCTACAAAATGCCCCGGTGATGGCAGAGCAGCTTGCCCTGTTCGACATGGGCGGCGACGCCCCTGTGTACGAAGCCCCGGAGGGAAACATGTCCGGCCCGCTGTTTCCTGCGAGGGAAGTCCCGCAGGCGGTCATTGACCAGGCACTATATACGGCGGGCAACAGCTTTAACAGTGCCTACCGGGTGGCGGTGTTTTATATGCGTGAGCGCCCGGAGGCAGACTGCATCGCGTTTTTGCGCCGGGAGTTTGGCAAGGAAAACGGACGCGGCATTGAGTATGAGGGCCGCAAATACGCCGTCTGGTTTATGGAGGACGGCATTCATCTGGCCCAGGGCGACAGTGTCCGCACCGGGTATAGCCCCACCGTGGTGACATGGGAACGGGCGTCTGCCCGGATACTGGAGCTGCTGGAAGCAGGCACCTACCTGTCTGCAGCAGAGCTGGAGCAGGCACCAGACAAGGTGCTGTCTGAAATGGCAGACGCGCTCCTGATGACCGCCCGGGAGCTGACCAAAGAGGGACGGGAAAAGGGCCTCTTTCCGCAGACGCTGGCCATTCACGACCAACACAAGGGCTACCCGGAGCTGGATGCGGATGTGGTTGCCTTTGCAAAAAGGGACGGCGGACTTACCGCTTTGGCGGAGGAATACCACACCTTTTTGAATGCCTATGCCCAGGATGACAGCATCACGCGCTTTCGCCTGTCACCGTACGACACCCACCGGATCGGCGTTGCGCTGGATGGCCTTTCCTGCCCGGAGCGCAGCTTCACCGCCCAGCCGGATTTCCTGCGCCAGTGCAAAATGTTCATCACCCAGGACGAGATCGACCGCTTCTTCCTGAGCGGAAGTGTTGAGGGCCGGTTATCTGTCTATTCCCACTTCTGCTATCCCCATACGCCGGATGAGAATCAGAAATT
>CAYSDG010000019.1:0-25729 GCA_964429705.1 uncultured Oscillospiraceae bacterium
GAACTGATGAAACGGGAAACGGCGTGACTTCCGTCACGCCGCCCCTTGAAAACCAATGGTTTTCGCCATTTTTTAATTTTACTGTTTTACGACCACCCAGCATTCTGCAGCGGCTCGGTTTTTCTTTGCCGGAGGAGCTTATTCAGCTTCCTGATTATATTCGGCGATGTAGGGCAGATTACGGTAAAGCTCTGCGCAGTCCAGACCATAGCCGATGACAAAATAGTCGGGGATGGTGAAGAGGGAAACATCTGCCTTGAAGTCCACCAGTCGTCTGGAGGGCTTATCCAGCAGGGTGACCACCTTCAGGGAGAGGGGATTGCGGGCCCGCAGGAGGTTCACCACATCGTTCAGGGTACGGCCAGTGTCGATGATGTCCTCGACGATGATGACGTGGTACTTGCTGATGTCCTGCTCCAGGTCCATGGTGATCTTCACCGCGCCGGTGGAAACCGTGCCGCTGTAGTAGCTTTTAGCGCACATAAAGCCGATCTCACAGGGAACGGTGATGGCACGGCACAGGTCGGCCATGAACACAAAGGCGCCCTTCAAAATGCTCACCAGCAGGATGGGACGGCCGTCGTAGGAATCGCTGATATCCTTGCCTGCCTTCTGGATCGCCGCGGCGATCTCTTCCTCGGTGATGATAACACGCTTGATCTTCTGCTGATATGTCTCCATGGAATTCATGTCCTGCATGATGATGACCCCTTTTTAGAAAAAGATTCACCCACATTATAACATATTTTTTGCGCTTATCAACACTTTGCCGCCGAATATCGGCGGATATTTTTGTGGGAGGCTGGGGCAGCTTGATTTTTCGGCAGAGCTGTTGACAAAGCCGTGAAAGCGAGTATAATAAAATATACGTTTCAGAACGAAAAGTTTAAAACGGTGTGAGGAGTGAGGAGAACGTATGAAAGCATTGGAGACCATTCAGATACTGGCGAAGATCGGAAAGGTACTCAGCCGGATCGTCTATATCTGCTGCGTGATCGGCGTGGTGGGGTGTGCCGTGGGAATGGCGAGTCTGCCCTTTGCTGACAGGGGATTGTTCCGGCTCGGCGGTGTGAGCGTCTATGGCCTGATCGCAAACCGGTCCGGTATCGACATGAACGGCCTGTACCCGCTTGCGGCGGGAGCGCTGCTGGTCTGCGTTGGACAGGCGGTGACGGCGAAATTTGCGGAGCGGTATTTCGGCCATGAGCTGTCGGCGGGGACACCCTTTACAGTATCCGGAGCTGGGGAGCTGCAGCGACTGGGTATCCTGACCATCTGTGTTCCGCTGGGGGCGCTGATCCTGGCGCAGATCGTCAGCGGTGTGATGGCAGAGCTGATCGGCTGCGGTGAGGCATTTAAGCTGGAGGGCGGTGACAGCGTGGCGCTGGGCGTGATGATGCTCGTCATGTCCCAGCTGTGCCGCAGCGGCGCGGAGCTTCTGGAGAAAGCTGAGAAGGAGAGCGGGGAGGAAACAACATGCTGAGATCGATCTGCGGCGCGAACTGCGCGGAGTGCCCGGCGCAGGCGACCTGTCCCGGGTGCGCCGAAACAAACGGCTGCCCCTTTGGCAGGGAGTGCTTTATAGCGCGGTACATCCGTCTGGGCGGCATGGAAAACTATCAGGCATTTTTGAAGAGACTGATGGAAGAAGTCAACGCTCTGGGGATCGACGGTATGGGTGAGGTCACGGCGCTGGTCCCGCTGGTCGGACATTTTGTCAATCTGGAGTACCCGATTCCCGGCGGCGGCACTGTGAAATTCCTGCGGGACGATGAGATGTACCTCGGCGCGCAGGTCCCTGACCTCCTGGATGACAGCGGCAAGACCTGCTTCGGCGTGATCGCCCGGGAGAGTTTCCTGCTGGTGTGCCAGTACGGTGAGAACGGCACCGATCCGGAGCTGGTGCTCTATCGGAGAAGATAAAGAAATGCCCGCAGCGGCGCTCGTCCCATGGAGGGAGAGGCTGCTGCGGGCGTTTTTTGGGATCTATACTGCCCCGCCTATTGCAGCATATTTTCATAAGTAAACTGATCCGCCGCCCCTCGCATCAGCAGCACATCCACGACTGCCAGAACCATCCCCAATCCCAGCAGCAGCCACGAATTGATGAGTAGAATGCCGCCGAACTGTCCAATCATGAGGGCCAGGATCGGGAAAATCAGAAATACCGACCGCTGCTGCGCCTCCTCGATGGTTTGCGCCCTAGCCGAACCACGCACGGTGATGGCGATGCCCGCCAGAGAGATCGCCGGTGCGATCAGCAGCATGATCACCAGCCAGCCTGCATCCGGCATAATGCCGCTGCCTGTCAGCAGCATCACCTCCGCCTCAACGACCAGCAGCATAACTGCAAATGAGAGGTAGGAAACAGCCATACCGACGAAAGCACCCGCCAGTATTTTGGCCTGAAACAGCTGCTTCAGGGAGAGAGGTGAATACAGCAGGGTTTCCAATGTATGTTTTTCCTTTTCGCCCACAAACGAGCTTGCCGCCATGACTGAGGACGCCATAATGGGGATCATCAGGAAAAATACCGGCATGATCTTATTTAGCAAGAGCCCCAGGATCAGCTGCTGCTCGTTATCTCCGCTGTCAGTCGGCAGCCTATCCAGCAGGACTCGAAAATCGGAAATGCTCTCCGGTGCCAGCACGGCTCCAATCACAAAAATGGAGGGAAGAACGATGGTCAGCACCATGGGAACGAGCAGCATAGTGGACAGCAGCTGTTTGTTGGCGGTGATGCTGCGAATATCTTTTTTGATCAGCGCAAGCTGTTTAGCGTTCATGCGCTCGCACCCTCCTTTCTGTGGTCCTGTTCAAGGAGTGAAAAATAAATATCCTCCAACGATGGCTGCTGCGGCATGACCTCATAAAGCCGGCCGCCTGCATTTACGATGCGCTGCACAATGTCTGGGATCTCCGATTCTCCGTTTACGTGGATCTCGTACATATCCGGCCCGACTGTTTTGTATTCCATGTGCTGCGGCATACAGCTTGCCTTCACCCGGACCGTTGTTCCGCTGGAGACCGCGGACCGAAGCGCGGTAAGCGTCCCTGCGGCCAGCAGTCTGCCCTTATCCATCAAGCCATAGCTGGTACAGATCTCCTCAGCGTAGCGCAGCTGATGGGTACACAGAAAAACTGTCGTCCCCTCTGCGGCAAGCTCGCCGATGAGTGTGTTCACGTTCTGAGCGCTTTCCGGGTCCAGTCCGGAGGTTGGCTCGTCAAGAAACAGAAGCTCTGGACGGTGCATCAGGGCTCTGGCGAGAGAAAGCCGTTGACGCATACCGGTGGAATAGGCCGACAACCGCCGGTTTTGTGCATCCGATAGGCCCAGCCGCCGCAAAAGATCACTTGCCCGCTTTTGGCAGTTGGAGCGGTCCATACCGAACAGGGTGCCGTAAAATATAAGATTTTCCATTCCGGACAGGTGGTCATACATCTGGGCGTGTTCTGTGACCACGCCTGTTTTTTGATGCAGCGCTTCAGGAGCTTGCGCTGGATCCAGGCCAAGCACCTGACTTCTGCCGCTGGTGGGGGTCAGCATTCCGCACAACAGCTTCACGGTGGTGGTTTTTCCCGCACCATTGGGGCCGAGAAAGCCAAAAACCTCGCCCCGGTCCAATGAAAAGCTGATATGATCCACCGCTTTGATCCCTCCGGGGTATATTTGAGATAGCGCTTCTGCTGTTATGATCGTTGCCATATGTTCTCCTTTACAAAGTAGTCGATCGGTTCTGTGTCCGTTCACATGGCGTTTCCGGTTTGGTCCTGCCTGCCGCGTTTTCACAGCGCAGCAGCCAATGATCCAGAAATTTCATCTGCTCGGGAGTATGGAACCAATGCTCGCCGTTATCCATCACGGTCAGGCTCACGCCGTGTGTATCCGCAAAGGCGGAGATGGTTTCCAGGTCGGTCAGATGGTCCTGCCTGCCGTACAGAATGTGGGTGGGAACCTTCCAAAGAAGGGGGTGACTGCGGACATAGCGGAGATATTCCCACGAGAGCGTCTCGCCGAACGCGGTTTCGATCGTTCCTTTTTCCCGCAGCTCATTCTCGGACACATTTGCCCAGACCATCATATTGCCGATCAGCTTTTCCATATCCATGATGGGAGATATGAAGTATGCCGTTTCGATCTTCTCCTGGGGCAGAGCGCACATGGAAAAATACGCGCCGATGCTGTTGGCGATCAGGATCACACGGTCATATTCCGCCGAAAGAGCTTGAAAGGCGGCGGGAAATTCCGATTTTGCCTCCCATGGTGTTGCTGCAAGGTAGTTGAGACCGACTGCATCGCAGTCGGGGAACAGGGGCTTATAATGCGCGGCTTCTGCCGCCGTTCCACCCTTGCTGTGGACATATACCATTAACGTGTAGTTCCGCATTTTCAAATGCCGCCTTTTGTCCTTTTGTGGAAATTTGCCTGATCCCAGAGCCGCGTTCCGGCAATCCCTTTATGATCCATCTATTCGTCCTTTTGGTTCTTGAAATTTAAAGCGGCAGCCAGACAGCCAAATGCGCCGACTACCACCAATGCCGCATAGACCCACTGCTGTATAAAACCAAAGATACAGCCTGCCAGCAGCATCAGCACACCGGCTGCAGCCAATAAACGGACTGTGATTTGTTCCCTCTGTTTCATGATCTTTCCGCTCCTTGTATCAGTATCTGATTTCCGTCCGTCGATGGTTCAGCTTTAAGAGGTTCGACCTCGGCGGCATGGCAGTTGCCTGCGCAGAAGGTTTGTTTTGTGAATGACGTTTTAAATTGATAATTTTATTATAATCGTTTTTTGGATCAAGTCAATGGATTTCGAAAGAAAGCTGCAAAAAGGCCCGCCCATGAGAGAAAACGCATGGGCGGGCTTGGATCAGCACAATCTTGATCTGTTATCGATTTAAAGTTTGGACAAAGAACAGACCGTCTCCGCATGTCTTGTCCTCGGGAACATATCCACGGCGGTGGCTGTCTGCAGGGTATAGCCCGCCTGGGCGAAGCGTTTCACATCCCGGCCCAGGGTGGCAGGGTCACAGGACACGTAGACCACCCGCTCCGGTGCCATCCGGGCGATGGCGGCGATCACATCCTCTCCCAGGCCCTTGCGGGGCGGATCCACAACGATCACATCGGGGTGCAGTGCCTCCCGCGCCAGCTGCGCGGCGATCTCTCCGGCGTCACCGCAGAAAAATTCCGCGTTGGCCACGCCGTTGCGCTGCGCGTTTTCTCTGGCGTTTTCGATGGCCTCCGGCACGATCTCCGCGCCGATGACCCGCCCCGCCGCTCTGGACAGCGCAAGGGTGATGGTACCTGCGCCGCAGTACAGGTCAAGAACGGTCTCGCGGCCCGTCAGATTGGCCAGCTCCACGGCCTTGCCGTACAGCTGCTCCGCCTGGGGGCGGTTGACCTGATAGAATGCGGGGATGGCCAGCTCGAAGGTCAGGCCGCACAGCACGTCCTCCAGGGTGCTCCGGCCCCAGAGGGCCCGGTAACTGTCACCCAGCACCACGTTGGTATCCCGGGTGTTGGTGTTCAGCACCACGCCTACCGTCTCCGGGCAGGCGCTGCGGATGCGCTGCACCAGCTCCTCCTCCCGGGGCAGACGGCTGCCGTTGACCACCAGACATACCAGGGCGCGGCCCTGTCGGTCTGTGCGGACATAGATGTGGCGCAGCAGACCGCTGCGCTTTTTTTCGTCGTAGGCTGGGACCCTGCACTCTTTCAGATAGTCCTCCACCGCTCTGGCAACGGCGTTGGACTGGGGAGACTGGAGCAGGCAGTCCGTCACGGGGATCACATCGTGGCTGCGGGCCCGGTAGAACCCGGCCCGACCGGCCGGACTGACGGGAAACTGACTCTTGTTGCGGTAGCAGGTGGTTTCCTCGCTGCCCAGGATCTCTGTCACGGTAATGTCCGCGCCGCCCAGGCGGCGCAGGCAGTCCTCAACATGCTGGCGCTTGGCCTCCAGCTCCTCGGCATAGCTGATGTGCCGGAAGTCGCAGCCGCCGCAGGCGGGGTAGTGGGGGCAGTCCGGCTCCACCCGGGCAGGGGAGCGCTCCAGGATCGCCTCCACCCGGGCGAAGGCGATGTTTTTCTGGACCTTCAAAATGCGGATATTGCAAATTTCGCCCCGGACGCCGCCGTGGATGAATACCACCTGGCCGTCGATCCTGGCGACGCCGAGACCGTCGGAGGAATAGCCAGCGACGGTCACAGTATGGATCTGATTTTTCTCCAGCTGAGACATAGATTTCTCCTGATCGTTCGTATTTCGCCCTTAACCGTCCCATCTGTCGATGAGCTGGCGGATCTGCTCGGCGAAGCTGCTGAGATCCTTGTTGGAGCGGCCCTTGCTGCGGACGATGACCTCCTGCAGCAGCTTGCCCATAGCCACCAGACGCTGATAGGCGCTGGAGAGCTTCTCTCCGGCGGGGGTGCGGGACTTCCGCTCCGGCAGATAGCCGGGGGACAGCTGGCAGCCGGCTGCCAGATCGTACACCTCCGTGTACTGGGGCGCGTGGGCGCTGAGCCCAAGCTTTTTCAGACTGTCGGCGAAGTAAGGGGCTACCTCCCGGTCACCGTGGACCACAAAGAAGTGGGCGGGGGACACAAAGGACCTGGCCCAGGCGAGCAGATGGTCCCGGTCCGCATGACTGGAGAGACCGCGGAAGTTCTCGATAGAGGCCCGCACGGCGATCTTCTCGCCGAAGAGCTTCACAGAGTCCGCCCCTTCCAGCAGCGTGTGCCCCAGAGTGCCTGGAGACTGGAAGCCTACGAACACGATGGTGCTCTCCGGCCGCCACAGGTTGTATTTCAGATGGTGGCGGATGCGGCCTGCGTCACACATGCCGGAGGCGGAGATGATGACCTTCGGGGTTTTGTCCACATTCAGCAGCTTGGATTCCTCCACCGACTCCGTCATATGCAGACCGGGGAAGGAGAACATAGCGGTGCCATCCTTCACCAGCTCGATGGCCTCCTCGTCCAGATACCCCCGCAGGTCGCCGCAGAAGATGCCTGTGGCCTTCCCGGCCAGAGGAGAGTCGATATACACCGGGAAGTCCGGCACGGATTTCACCAGACCTTCCTGTTTGATGCGCCGCAGGAAGTACAGGATCTCCTGGGTACGGCCCACGGCAAAGGCGGGGATCACCACGTTGCCGCCCTGCCCCAGGGTGCGGTCGATGACTTTGGCCAGCTCGGAGGTGTAGCTCCATACCTCCTGGTGGTTGCGGTCGCCGTAGGTGGACTCCATGACCACATAGTCCGCCTTTTGCAGAGGGATGGGGTCACGGATGATGGGCTGGTTCACGTTGCCGATGTCGCCGGAGAAGACCACAGTCTTCGTCACGCCGCTCTCCGTCAGCACCATGGTGATACTGGCAGAGCCAAGCAGATGGCCGGCATCGGTGAAGGTGGCCGTCACCCCGTCGCACAGGTGCAGCTCCTGACCGTATTCACAGGTGTGGATGTACTGCATGGTCTGCATGGCATCCTGAACCGTGTAGATGGGCTCCACCAGCGGGCGGCCCGCCCGCTGATTCTTTCGGTTCAGATACGCCGCATCGGACTCCTGAATATAGGCGCTGTCCACCAGCATGATCTCCAGCAGCTCCTTCGTCAGGCGGGTGGTCCAGATCTGGCCAGTAAAGCCCTGCCGCACCAGCATGGGCACCCGGCCGCTGTGGTCGATGTGGGCGTGGGTGATCAGAATGCAGTCGATGGTGTTGGGGGCAAAGGGCAGCTCGCGGTTGTCGATCTCATCCCGACCCTGCTGCAGGCCGCAGTCGATCAGGATGCGCTTGCCGTTCACCTCCAGGCAGTGACAGCTGCCGGTGACACATTGATCCGCGCCAAAGAAGCTCAGTTTCATCTGTTTGCCCTCCTTTTTTGATTCTAAACAGATATATTTGCTGCGATTTATACGTAAAGTTGTTGGAAATGCGTCAGGGAGCGCTCTGCGCGGTGGGCTTGCCGCTGGGGGACACCTCGGACAGGGGAGCGTCGCCGAAGTTCTCCAGCTCCTCGCCGTCCGCTGACAGCCGCAGCGACGTGATGGTATCCAGGGAGTACAGGGACCTTGCCAGGGACAGCAGCATCAGCCGCTGGCTGGAAACATCCTCTGGCAGGAGCGCGATGGAGGACTGGGGAAGATTGATATAGCACACGCCGCCCTCCACCCGGACGGAGTTGACGAAAAATTCCTCCGGGAATATGGCGGTCAGCTCCCGACTCTCCGGTCCCTTCAGCAGCTCCAGCACCAGGGTCTCTGCTACCGGCTGTCCCTCGTAGATCTCCAGGACCCGGGTCTCGCCAACCAGTGTGCCGGTGCTGTCGGCGAAATACAAAGTGACCGATGTGGTTTGCCGCACATCATCCATGCTGCTGAGCAGCACGTTCCATTCGTAAAAGGCCTGCTGCGGCTGCTGCACCGCCGCCTTGCCCTGCACCGTCACGGATACGGCGTTGATACCGTCCAGCTGAGAGAGGCTCAGCACCAGACAGCTGTTGGCCAGCGTCAGCTCTACGCCGGTCAGACGGTTGAAATTTCGGGACAGATCCACGATCGCCCGGCGGCCCTGCACGGTGACGCCCAGCAGCTCCACCGACGGCAGAGCGCTCTGCAGATGGCTGTCAAGGGGCTGCTCCAGCAGCTTTTCCACCACGGCTGCCGCCTGCTCCTCCAGTGCAGCGTCCTCGGAAAGGCTCAGGTCTGTCTCCACGCCCCGGATGGCGTCGCCGCCCCGGGCCTGCTCGGGCGCGGCCACCACATAGTGGATCAGAAGACTGGGGGACTGGGGTTCCGGCTGCTGCTCAGCGCAGCCCGCCAGCGCCGGGGAAAGAAGGAGAAGCGCGAGACACAGGGACAGAAACCGTTTCATAGTGCCACCTCGTTCTGACAGGGAAGGACCACGACAAAGCGGGTCCCACCGTCCGGGATGTTCTCCGCGCGGATTGCGCCGCCCCGGCGGCTGACTGTGTCGCTGACGATGCTCAGCCCCAGTCCGGTGCCGCCCGCGGCCCGGGAGCGGGCCTTGTCCACCCGGTAGAAGCGCTTGAAAACATGGGTCAGGTCCTCGGCGGGGATGCCGATGCCGTTGTCCTCCACCGTGATAGTGGTGGTCTCAGGCCCAACCTGAGCCTGAATGCGGACAAAGCCGCCGATGCGGTTATATTTGATGGCGTTTTCCGCCAGGTTATACAGGATCTGATGAAGCTCGCCGGGGGTGGCTACCACCTGTGCGCCGTTGGGGATCTGGCTGGTGACGGAGATGCTCTTCGCTGCTGCCACAGGGCGCAGCATACGGATCACCCGGTCCAGCACCGGGGCCACCTCTACCCGGGAGGGAGTTTCCAGCTCACCGCTGTCCAGCCGGGTCAGACGCAGCAGGTCCTCGGTGATGCGGGCCAGCCGGTCGGACTCCTGCCCGATGTCGCTGACAAATTCCCGGACGGTTTCCGGGTCGATGCCGTCGTTCTGCAGGATGGAGTCAGTCAGCAGGCGGATGGCAGCCAGGGGGGTCTTCAGCTCGTGGGAGGCGTCCGACACGAACTGCCGCCGGGCATTTTCCGTCTCCTGCAGCCGCTCCACCAGAGCGTTGAATTCCTCCGCGATCTGGGTATACTCGTCGTGTCCGGACAGGATCGCCCGCTGGTTATAGGCACCCTCCCGCACGCCGCGGATAGCGTTTTGCAGATTGGCCAGCCGGTGGGTCAGGCTGCGGCTGAAGGCCATGCTCAGCAACACCACCAGCGCCGCGACGGCGATGGAGATGCGCAGCAGATTGCCGCGCAGATCTTCCAGCAGGGCGGCCTGCTGGGTGTCGTACTCGTAGACATAGACACCGCCGATGACCTGGTTGCGGTACAGCACCGGCTGCGCCGCGCTGGAATAGAAGGCCCCGTTCTCGTAGACACTGCTGACGGCGCTGTTGCCCCGCAGGGCCTCCACCAGCTCGGTGTACAGCACATAGTAGCCCTTGGCGCTGCCCACCTCGCGGGTGTCATACAGCACCCGGCCATACGGGTTGGTCACCACCACCCGGGATACGCCCTCCTGTTCGATGGAGGTCATGGCCGCGGCGACATTTTCCTCCGTCAGCTCCTCCAGCCCGGACACCGCTGTGTTGATGGCAGCGGCAGCGGAACGGAGGCTGGTGTGCTTGGCCTGAAAGACCATGTTCTGGCTGACCAGCAGCGGATAGGTGTTCATCAGCACCAGAACGATCAGAAGGATAGCCATGTAGCTGATGCTGATCTTCAGTTGTAAGGACAGTCTACCCCTTGAAATAGTAGCCAACTCCCCACTTAGTCAGGATATACTCCGGCTCTGCCGGTGTCGGTTCCAGCTTCTCACGCAGCCGCCGGATGTGGACATCCACCGTGCGGTAGTCGCCGGTGTAGGAATAGCCCCACACCACATTCATCAGGTTTTCACGGCTGTATACCCGCCGGGGGTTCTTCATCAGCAGCTCGATGAGATCGTATTCCTTGGCCGTCAGTTCCACAGTCACCCCGTCCCGAATGGCTACCCGCTGCTGGGTGTCCAGCGTCAGGCCGCCCACGGTGATCCGGTCGGTCTGCTTGGTCTGGGCAGCGCCGGAGGCCCGGCGGAGCATGGCACGGATGCGGGCCTTCAGCTCCAGAATGTTGAAGGGCTTGGTGATGTAATCGTCCGCCCCGCACTCGAAGCCGATGATCTTGTCCGTGTCCTCGCTGCGGGCTGTCAACATAATGATGGGCACATTGGAAAACTCCCGGATGCGGACGCAGGCCTCCAGCCCGTCGATCTCCGGCATCATCAGGTCCAGGATAATGAGATCAAAGCCTCCGGACCGGGCCAGCTCCACGGCGGCCGCACCGTCATAGGCGCACTCCACCTGGTAGCCCTCGTTCTCCAGATTGAACTTGATCCCTTTGACCAGCAATTTTTCGTCATCTACCACTAAGATCCTCATTGCTCCGCCTCCTCCGCGGAAATATCCGATGCGCCCGCCGTTACGCGGTCGCTGAAGCCTGCCAGAGTGCTCTCGCCGATGCCGCTGACGAGCAGAAGCTCCTCCACACTGGCGAAGGGGCCGTGCTCCTCCCGGTAGGAGATGATCCGCTCCGCCAGGGCGGGGCCGATGCCCTTCAGGGTCTGCAGCTGCTGGGCGTCCGCCGTATTGATGTCGACAAGAGGCATTGGCGCCGGTGTCACCGCCTCCTCCGTGTGCCGCTGGGTGGTGATGGTATAGTCCGTGCCGACAGCTGAGGTCATAGCGCTGTGGTACAGCGTTCCTACCAGGACCAGAAATACTGCCGCCAGCAGCAACAGCGCCAATTCGGTCTTCGTTATTTTTCCAGTCATATTCACGGTTGAACTCCCGAACTTTTTTTGTTATACTAAAAACAGCTTTCGACAGAAAGTCCCCTCTTTGTACCTATATTTAAAGTATACCATATAAATTTGGAGAATGATATGAAATTTCGCCGTTTATTCGCTGTTTTTTTCAGCCTGCTTTTGGCGCTGAACCTCTGTGTGCCGGCACTGGCCTCTCAGGGGGACATGGGTGACTGGGATGTAGCCGCCAAGGCCGCTATTCTGGCCGATCCGGATACCGGAGAGGTACTCTATGCCCGCAATATCCACGAAAAGCTCTATCCCGCCAGCCTGACCAAGGTGATGACGGCTCTCCTGGTGCTGGAGGCGGTGGATGCCGGTCAGCTGAGCATCGACACCGTTCTCACCGCCTCGGAGTCCGCCATTGCGAATCTTCCGGCCGACGGTAGCAATGCCGGTATCAAGGTCGGGGAGAGCCATACGGTGGAGGAGCTGCTCTACTGCATCCTGGTGGTCTCCGCCAACGAGGCCTGCGACATCCTGGCTGAGGGAGTGGCCGGCTCGGTGGACGCTTTTGTGGAGCGTATGAACCAGCGGGCCGCGGAGCTTGGCTGTGAGAACACCCACTTCGCCAATACCAACGGCCTCCACAGCGTGGAGCACTACACCACCGCCTGGGACCTGTATCTGATCGCCCAGGAGGCCCGCACCCATGAGCTCTTTATGCGGGTGTGTTCCACCCGGTATTTCGAGCTGCCCGCAACGGGGGAGTCTCCTGCCCGGCAGTTCTATACCACCAACTATCTGATCGATCACCGGCGCAACGCCAACTATCTCTACGACGGGGCGCGGGGGATCAAGACCGGCTTTACCAGCGATGCGGGCTACTGTCTCATCGCCTGTGCGGAGCGAAATGACCGGGCGCTCCTCAGCGTGGTGCTGGGAGCCCAGCGGGTCACCCAGGAAAACGGCACGCTGGACACCCAGAGCTTCTCTGAGACGATCAAGCTGCTGGACTACGGCTTCAATGAATATGACCGCAAGGTGATCCTGGGGGCGGATGAGCTGATCGACGAGGTGCCGGTGGCTCTCTCCCAGCAGCAGAACGCAGTGAAGGTCCACCCGGCCCAGGAGATCGAGCGTCTGGTCCCCAAGGACATGGAGCCTGCCGAGGACATCATCCGGGACGTTACCTTTGTCGCTGAGACGGTGGATGCCCCCATTACCAAGGGACAGGTCCTGGGCCGGGTGACGCTGACCTATGGTGACACAGTGTACGGCGTGGTGGATCTGCTGGCGGACGAGGATGTGGCCGCGTCCCGCATTCTGGTGTTCCAGCGGGATATGATCGAATTTCTCCACAGGCCTGTGGTGAAGCTCACGGCCATCGGCGTGGTGGCGCTGATCGTGCTGATCTTCCTGCTGCGCATTTTCTCCGGCCGCCGTCGCCGCCGGTACGGCCGCGGCTTCAGCGGCCGCAGCGCCGGAGGCTATCGCGGTCGCCGCCGGTAAGCATTTTACATGAACGAAAAAGGTCCGCCCGGAGTGTTTCGGGCGGACCTTTGTGTTTTTCCGCAGACTGCGCAAGCGCGGCGCATGAAAACAGGCAGCGGAGCCGCTCCATGCGGCTCCGCTGCCTGTTTTGCTACATTTCCCGTCTTCCCACCCAGGCCTGGGCGGAGGCACAGTAGGGAACATTGCGGGTGTCGTGGAACTGCACAAATTTCAGTGCGTAGAAGTCGCAGGAGACATATTTGTTCTGGTCCGGCTGGTACAGCACAAGGTAGTCGCTGCCCACGGTGTGCAGGATCCCCTGCCAGGTGACGGCCTGCTGGCTGCTGATCTGGAAGGTACACACCACAAAGTACCCCACGTTCCGGGCCAGCAGGCTGCGCAGGGAGGCCTGATAGGCTTGGTCGCTGTCAGCGGGGGAGTGGGTGGCTGCCATGTCCACCGGATTGGTCATCCGCTGACTCTGGGACAACTGGCTGCCGCCCCAGCCGGGACTGCCCTGGCTGGGCGGCATCGACGGCATACTGGGAGCCGCAGGGTCCTCGCCCTGGCAGGAACTCCACTGTCGCTGCTGAGCTTCCGCGGTATCTGCCGCCATGATGTACTGGGTCTCATCCGGAAGAAGCTGCTCGGGGCTGCCCGCCGGAGCGGGTACGATCGGTCGGTTCATCATCTGCTGCATATGGATCACTCCTTATTGATAGCGCTAGGTGTCATAGTAGGCTTCTGTGGGATTATAGAAGCAGTGGTCACCGATGCGGGCCTGCCAGTAGCCCACGCCGGAGGGAAAGCTGCTGCGGCAGCGGGGGCTGAAGGGATTGTAGAACCACAGGCTCTCTCCAACGTCCGGCAGCCGATTACCGGCGATCGCCCAGTCGGCGATCTCGAAATGGATCGCCTCGGGGCGCATATTGTAGATATTTTGGGGGTTATAGGCCCCGCCCTCCGTCTCACTGGCACAGACGAACTGGCCGGGCTGAAAGATGATGCTGCGGATGCTGCCCTGTCCCACGCGGGCATACTCCCCGCCCCGGGCGTGGACGCGGTTCATTACCACGCCGGCCACCGCCTTCATCCCGTTCTCCCCCTCTCCGCCGGCCTCGCACTGGATCAGTCGGGCCAGCAGCTCGCGGTCAGAATAGGCCATAAGTACTTCACTCTCCTGCTCGCCCTATTCTATGCCAGTGGCTGCAGCCGGGTGAGTGAAAAAACCAGGCCCCTCCCGGTCATGCGGGAGGGGCCTGGTGGTGGAAAGCGTGGTCAGCTCTGCTCCTCATCGGGGCGCAGCAGCTGCTCTGTCAGCGCCTTTGTCAGAACGGCTGCGATAGCGGCTGCAGCGGCAGGGTGGCCGCTGTCGGCCGGAGGGGAGTCGAATGGGCGCTGGGCAAACTGAGCCACCTGGCCGCAGAGCGCATAAAATTGGGCGGCAAAGCTGTCATAGAGCAGCTGGACTGCCTCCTCGTCTGCCTGTGTGGGCAGCAGCGCCTGAATGGACGCAATGCTGAGGCTCTGCTTCAGGGTGCAGATCATAATGAGGTAGGCAAGGTGGGTCCTGGCGTATTTCTTCTTGACCGGCGGAGGGATGATCTTCAGCCGCACGTAGTTGTTGATGATACTGGCGGTGATAGCCTTATCGCCCTGCTCGGCCAGCAGCGGCTCCAAATATTGCCGCAGCAGCAGGAGCACCTGGTCCATATACAGCTCCAGCTGGGGCAGCTCCTGCCAGCTGGGAAGGTGAAATGACGCCATCGCCGCGCCCCAGGCGGCAGAGCGCTGCCGCAGCAGTTCCTGATCGCACATGATACGAAGCCTCCTTTTATTCTCTATCCAGAGTATACCGCATCGTGCCGGGAGAGGCAATCCCTGAGATCACAAAATATTTATAAAAAACCGCTTGACATATTTATCTGAAAGGCTTAATATAATATCGAATATTAGATAAAACGATTTTCGAAAATCGGAAGGAGAATCTGTATGGCAAAAGAGAAGATCAGACGGCCGCAGACGGCCGGTGAGGAGCTGGCGAACAGCATCTCCCACGGTGTGGGAGCGCTTTTGGCCCTGGTGGGAGCGGTGCCGCTGGTGGTGAGGGGAGCGATGAACGGCTCCGCGCTGCAGGTGGGGAGCCTGCTGGCTTATGGCATCAGCCTGGTGCTGCTGTATGGCGCGTCCGCGATCTACCATGCGGTGCGCAAGCCGGAGCTGAAGCGGATGCTGCGGGTGATGGACCACTGCTCGATCTTTGTGCTGATCCTGGGGACATATATTCCCATGTGCCTGCTGGTGGTGGGCGGTAAGCTGGGATGGCTGCTGCTGCTGACCAATGCGACCCTGGCGGTGGTGGGCATCACGCTGAATACCATCGATCTGAAGCGCTTTGACAAGATCTCCCTGGTGCTGTACGCCATGATGGGCTGGTTGGTAGTGGTGGCGATGCGGGCTATCGTGGCCGCCATGCCTCTGTCCGGCGTGCTGCTGTTGGCCGGAGGCGGCGTAGCCTACACGGTGGGCATCATTTTTTACAAATCGCAGAAAAAATACCGCCACTTCGTGTGGCACCTCTTTGTGTTGGCTGGCAGTGCGCTGCAGTATGCCTGTATCGCACTGTGCTGTGTGTAAAAGGTATGGATAGAGCCCTCCGCCGGAAACTGGTCTGGCGGAGGGCTATTCTGTGCAGGAAAGGGGAAGGGGATTGACTTTTATTTTTCCATGAATTATATTGAATGCGGAATGATCCGTCCGGGAGGAACCGATGGCAGAGGAGGTGTCGATATGACAGCAGCGGCCGGGAAAATGCAGAGCCAGTGGGAGCAGATGAGTGATTTTGTACTGCGGTGCGGGAACACCTGCGACCCCAATCAGCTGGTGGCGGAGATTATGGATGGCATCGGTCAGTTCTGCCGGTTCGATACTGCTTCGGCATATCTGCTGGACAAGAGCGGCAATATCTGCGGTCAGCACCTGCGAAATGTGGCAGACAGGTGGAGCAAGATCTATCTGGCCTACTACATCAATACTGATGACCAGCGCTACAGCCTGTTTCGTAAGGCGGCCATCGGCAACCCGTCCGGCAAGCTCATTATGAAGGTGTACGACTGGGAGCATGAGAACTCCGAGGAGTTTGTCCCGGATTTTGTCCGGGCACGGGGATTAAAATATACCTGCGGCTTTGGCCTCTTTGACCTCCACTATAATTTGCGGGCCAGCATATCCCTGGACCGGACCCAGGGGGAGAATTTTTCGGAGGAGGAGCTGCAGACGCTCTGGCGCATCATTCCGCATCTGAACAATCTGCATAAGAATTTCTTCTACCAGGGGAGCAGTTCCCGGGTGGTGAAGCAGGCGGCGCTGGCGACATCGCTGACAGTCCGGGAGACGCAGATCGCAGAGCTCCTGTGTCAAAGCGCCTCGCCTGCAGAAATCAGCAGGACGCTGCATATTGCGCAGTCGACGACCTATAAGCATATCGCCAATATCTACCAGAAAATGAATATCTCCAGTCAGAGAGAGTTGCTGGCCTGCCTGCTGCATCAGGAGGACTGAGCCGCTGTGCCGCTTCTGAGGGACAAGAAGAGCTCCCGTCCATTTGGACGGGAGCTCTCTTTATTTTGGTGTTTTGAGCATCAAAGCTGCTCCGAGATGCCACCGTCGGAGATACCGGCTTCAGCGGTCAGCAGCATGGCGGCGGCGGAAACCGCGCCCAGCAGGGCCAGCCGGATAGCACGGGCGGCATCCAGAATGCCGGCCTCCTCCATGCTCCGGAGGGTGCCGGTCTGCGCATCGAAGCCGACACCGCCGGGGGCGGCCTGCACGCTGCTGACGACGGTGCTGCCATCGAAGCCAGCGTTCCGGGCGATCTGATACAGCGGCTGGCACAGGCTCTTTGCCACGATGGAGGCACCGGTTCGCCGGTCGCCCTCCAGAGAGGCGGCGTAGGCGCTGACAGCTGGCAGAGTACCGATCAGCGCGGTGCCGCCGCCAGGGACCACACCCTCTGCCATAGCGGCGCGGGCGGCATGGAGCGCATTCTCCGTCTGCAGCTTAGCCGCCTTGATCTCTGTCTCAGTTACGCCGCCCACGTGGATCACAGCAGCGCCGCCGGCCAGGGAGGCCAGCCGCTCCTTCAGCGCGTTTTGGTTGAACTCCTGATCTGTTTTACCGATCATAGCCTGCAGCATCTGAATGCGCTCCGCGATCTGGAGCGGGGAGCCGCCGCCGTTGATCACAGCGGTGCTGTGCCGCTCGATCCTGACGGACTCCGCACTGCCCAGCATGTCCAGCGTGACATTCTCCAGGGAGCGGCCCAGCTCCCTGGAGAGCAGGGCTGCCCCAGTGTAGATGGCCAGATCCTCCAGCCTGGCGCGGCGGCCCTCGCCGTATGCGGGGGGCTGCACAGCGGCGGCTGTCAGAGTGCCCCGCAGCTTGTTGAGCGTCAATGCGGCCAGCGCGTCACCGGTCACGTTTTCCGCAACGATCAGCAGCGGACGCCCAGAGGCGGCAACCTGCTCCAGCACGGGGGCCAGCGTATGGATCTGGGAGATCGTCTCGTCTGTGATCAGAATATAGGGGTGGTCCAGCTCTGCCACCATGCGTTCCTCGTCGGTGACCATGTGGGGCGAGAGATAGCCCCGCTCAAACTGCATTCCCTCCATGACCTGGAGAACGGTATCCCTGCTGCCGGTCTCATCCACGGTGACGATGCCGTTGGGGCCGACGCGGTCCAGTGCCTCAGCGACCAGACTGCCGACAGCGGGATCTCCGGAGGCAACGGAGGCGACCTGGGCGATGGTACTGCTGGATCGGACCGGCCGGGCCAGCCGCTGGACAGCGGCTGCAGTCAGCTGCGCTGCACCCTGCATTCCCTTTTTTAACTCCAGGGGGTCGGCCCCGGCCGCCAGACATCTCTCACCCTCCTGGATCATGCGCTGTGCCAGAACGACAGCGGTGGTCATGCCGTCACCGGAGAGTGCCTTCCCCCGCTGCGCGATGTCCTTGATGATCTGAACGCCCATATTTTCAAAGGGGTCCTCCAGAGAAAAGTCACTGATAATGGCTGCGCCATCGCTTGCAAACACAGGCGCGGCGGGAGCCCTGTGCAGGACCACCGAGCGGCCGACAGGCCCCAGCGTAGCCTTTACCGTATCGGCCAGTTGATGAACGCCAGACAGCATTTTTCGGTGAATATCGCTGCGGAAGATGATTTCTTTTGGCATGGCTGCGGCTCACTTTCATTTGTTATTCGTATTATTGTATCACTGGCGGCAGTGGCGTTGAATACATAATATTATGTATTTTAATACTCAATCCTGCCGATTATCATTCCAGACGGCAGCTGTTATAATCAAAACAGACAATACAACTGTAAAATTTCCTTTGATTTTTGGGTGAATGAACAAAAGGTGGTGAGATGATGGGAACCACAGCCGAGAGATACTATCGAGGACTTACCGTCTGGCTGGATGAGACCGGGGCTTCACCTGAAAAGCGCCGCGCCAGACTGGAGGAGGCTGTCCTGGAGCAGCTTGTGGAGCGCGGCGAGATCGCAGTTCCCCAGAGCAGGGTAGAAAACGAGGTAAACGCTATGGTCTGCCAGCTGCAGCAGCAGCTGCGCTACGATGCGCTGACAACGGGAACGCCCCACTTTTTTATGCAGCAGGAGATCGATGAGCAGATGAAGTCCATCCGGCAGGAGGCGTACCGCCAGGTGAAGCTGGAGCTGCTCCTGCAGCAGATCATCACCGATGAGGGGTTGACCGTGACAGAGAACGAGCTGCGGGCGGAGGCTGCCGCGATGGCCCGGCGACAGGGGATGCCCCTTGAGCGGGTCATGGACTTCTTCGGCGGCGATTTGTCGCTGCTGCAGGGGGATCTGCTGGTCAGGAAGGCGGTCGACCTGCTCTGCGAGAACGCAGTCGTTCTGCCGCAGGGAAACAGATAGGTTTGACCGGTATGCCGGTCATTCTATAAATTTTTTGATCTACTTTACAGTATGAAAGGAGCTACTATCATGGCAGAAGAGAAGAAGGTAACCGCGTCCCGCGTGACCAAAGGCCGCAAGAGCATCAACTATCTGCAGAAGCTGAAGGACGAGGGCACTCCCATCGTCCAGATGTGCCCGGCTGGCAGAGATCAGTTCTTCACCATGGCCGCTGAAATGGCTGGCTGTGATATTTGCCGCCTGACCGTTCCCGGTGACGGCAAGTCCGATCCCCAGCAGCAGATCGACATCGCTCCCTGGTGGATCCAGACGGTCCGCCGTGCCGCACAGTACATCCACATCAACTTCTACATGCAGACTCCCACCTACGCCTCCAAGGAGAAGGCGCTGGAGTATGGTGCATATTACATGAACTGCGGCGCGGACTCCCTGCTGCCCATGGGCATCAGCAACGAGACGCTGAAGTACATGGCTGACAACTATCTGCCCGTTTTCGGCCATGTGGGCGCGCTCTCCGGCTGGCAGACCAACCGCCAGGGCGGCTATAAGCGCATGGGCAAGACCGCTGAGGAGGCGATGAAGGTCTATCAGATGGCCTATGAGTACCAGGAGAACGGCATGATGGCCATGACCATTGAGCTGACGCCCATCGAGGTCACCAACGCCATCGCCAAGAAGCTGCGGGTCCCCGTGATCTCCATCGCCGCCGGCGGTGCTGCCGACGGCTGTGAGATGGTGGACTTTGACACCTTCGGCATGATGCCCCAGGCGGCCTCTCACGCCAAGGCCTACGGCAATTTCTTCCAGTGGGCCACGCAGATCTACGGTGCATGGGCCAACGATGTCCGCACTGGCGCATATCCCGAGGACAAGCACGGCTACCACATGGATGAGGCCGAGCTGGATAAGTTCCTGAACCTTCTGGAAAAGGCGTAAAGGGAGGGAAGTGATATGGCAGGTCGTTTGGCAGGAAAATCCGCGGTTGTCACCGGTGCTACCTCCGGTATGGGCAGAGCGATCGCGCTGGCTTATGTGAAGGAAGGGGCGAATGTGGTCGCTGCCGCCCGCAACACAGAGGAACTGGCTGTTCTGGAGCAGGAGGTGGGAGAGCTGGGACTCTCCGCCCAGCTGCGCACCCTGCGCTGTGATGTCACCAGGACCGAGGACTGCGAGGCTGCGGTGAAGCTGTGTGCAGAGGCGTTCGGCGAGTGCAATGTGCTGTCCCACAACGCTGGTGTGGCGGATAACTTCTCCCTGGTGGAGGAACTCACCGACGAGCTGTGGGACCGCATGATCGCTGTCAATCTGACGGGTGCGATGCGTATGAGCCGGGCAGCGATCCAGTATTTTGTTGCAAACGATGTCAAGGCGTCGATTGTGATGATCACCTCCAATGCCGCGTTTGAGAGTGCTACCGGCGGCCCTGCCTATTGTGCGTCTAAGGCCGGTGCCAACGCGCTGATGAAATCCATCGCCTA
Source organism: uncultured Oscillospiraceae bacterium (assembly GCA_964429705.1). GTDB lineage: Bacteria > Bacillota > Clostridia > Oscillospirales > Oscillospiraceae > Pelethomonas. The sequence continues at coordinate 20,252 of CAYSDG010000019.1, forward strand.
TGAGTATGGCCGCCGCGGCATCCGCTGCAACGCTATCTGCCCCGGCCCGGTGATGACCAACATCGCCAAGGCCTCCGGCACCCGAAGCGAGAAGGGTGTGTCGGTACATCTGGCCACCGGCTATAATGCCCACTGCCGTGAGTGGACATGTAAGCCCATCGGTATGCCGGATGACATCGCGCCCCTTGCCGTCTATCTGGCCAGCGACGAATCTTCCTTCGTCAACTCCGCGTCTATCGTGATCGACGGCGGCGTGTGCCTGGGATAAAGCGGCTCCGCGTATTATCCAATGAAAGAAACAGTATCTGCATGAAAAGCCCCCGCCGCAGGCAGCGCCTGCGGCGGGGGCTTCCATATGCTTGTGGTCTATCCACGCTGCATGATATAGCGGGAGGCGCTGATGGTTTCCGTGATGCGAAAGCCAAGCCGGGTATAGAACGCCACGGCCCGGGTGTTTTTCTGAAAGACATAGAGAAAAATGGGCAGTTCCGTCTCCGCAAAGCACTTCTCCAGAATGGCGGTGCCGATGCCCTCTCCGCGCCGGTCCTCAGAGAGCACGTAGAGATCGTCCAGCTCCATCATGCCCTCAGCGGGGGCGAAATGGTAGTAGGCGACCAGAAGACCATCGTCCAGCACGCGGGTATACTCGCTGATATGCCCCTCAAGCTTTCGGCGGACCCAGGGCAGGATTTTACTCAGGTCTGCGCTCTCCAGATCCTCATACTGCCAGATCAGCTTGAGGCAGCACTGGTAGATGGGCTCGATGTCAGCTGCGGTGGCCGGTTCATAGGTGAGATGCATAGAGAGACCTCCTTTATATTCTGGATCAGGGATCACAGGTATCCCAGCAGGCGCAGGATCAGTGTCAGAGAGAAGATGGTGGGCAGAGCGCACACGGAGGTCAGGGCCACCAGCTGGGCGGCCAGCTCTCCGTCAGCACCCATCTGCTGGGCCATGGAGAAGGAACTGACGGCGGTGGGCGCGCCGAAGAGCACCATGATGGAGGCCAGCTCCACCTGGCGGAAGCCCAGCAGAATGGCACCAGTGACGGTGACGGCCGGAACAACAGCCATGCGCACCAGCAGGGTCCAGGCCAGGATGGTCCGGTTGCGGCGGAAGCCGTCCAGAGACAGGGTGGCACCAAGGAGCACAAAGGCCAGCGGTGTTGCTACCCGGGACATGGACTGGATAGGGGAGAAGACCATGTCCGGCAGCCGCACCCCCAGCAGAGAAGCAAGGACCGCCAGCACGCAGGCGATAATGAGGGGGTTTTTCACCACGCCCAGCAGGAGCTTCTTCGGCTCCACGCGGCCGCTGCCGCCGGGGCGGAAGTACTCCAGCAGGATGACCGCCGTGACGTTCATCAGGGGAACGACGATGGCGGAGAGCAGGGAGGCGGTGCCGGTGCTGCCAGCGCCGTAGATGTACTCTGTGACGGTCAGGCCGAAAATCACGAAGTTGCCCCGGAAGATGGCCTGGCAGACGACAGAGATCTGCTCCGGCCGCCGCAGCAGCCGGGGGACGATGAGAAACAGCAGCGTCATTAATACCAGAAATGCTGCCAGTACGTACAGAACGACCGCGGGACTGAAATCGTGGGCCAGGTCCGCCTGGTAGATGTTGACAAACAGCAGGCAGGGGAGAAAAAGACGAAAATTCAGTCCGTCCATTTTTTTTGCGGAATAGGCATCCACTATGCCGGCCCGGCGGACCAGAACGCCTACCGACATCATCAGGAGCATGGGGAACACCACGCTCAGAGCCAGAAGAAAGCTATCCAAACTATATCCTCCTATTTTCTACAGTACCCCCCATTATAGCACGGAGAGGGAGAAAAGACAATCACGGCGTGCGCGGCGCTGCCGCTGACGGAAAGTGTCGGCGTCAGCTTGCGGGATCGTGCGTAAATATGGCAGAAATAGAATAGTTTTTCGTTGCGTATTGCGCTATAATACCATCAAACGCAGAGGGAGGTGATGGGATGCGCCAAGTTTTTGGAGTGGAGCTCAAGGGCGGCTCGCAGGAGGAGCTTTTGCCGGATTTTGATGAGGCGTTTCCCTGCGTCACCACCTGCTACGGCCTGGAGAAGGGCGGCGGGACGCCCTGGCATTGGCACCAGGCGCTGGAACTCTTCTATTTGGAGCAGGGCGCTCTGGCGTATGCGACGCCCCAGGGGCGCGCGGTGTTCCAGGCGGGCTGGGGCGGTGTGGTGAATACCGGCGTACCCCATATGACCACGGTACTCGCCGGGGGACGGGAGAAGCGGCAGCAGCTGCATCTGTTTTCTCCCGCTCTGCTCTCCGGCGGACAGGGAAGCCGCATCGAGCGGAAATATGTCCTGCCTTTTACCGCGTCCGGCCTTGCGCTGCTGACGCTCACGCCGGACAGGACGGAGCACGCCGCCGTGCAGGAGAAGCTGCGGGACAGCTTCCTGCTGGCCCCGGAGGACAGCGGGTATGAGCTGCTGCTGCGCGCCGCCCTGTCGGAAATCTGGGCGGAGATCATGGAGCTGTCCGCGCCGTTGCTGGAGACGAACGGAGAGAGCGGGGCGGAGCTGGAGCGGCTGAAGCAGATGATGATCTATATTCAGGACCATTGCAGTCGTCCGCTTCGGGTGTCGGAGCTGGTTGCGGCCGCCTATGTCAGCGAGCGGACCTGCTACAATCTATTTCAGCGCTGCCTGCGCACCACACCGACGCAGTACATCCAGAGCTGCCGCCTGCGAATGGCCAGGGATATGCTGGCGCACAGCGGGCAGTCTGTGACGGAGATCGCCCAGGCGTGCGGTCTCGGCAACAGCAGCTATTTTGCACGGCTCCTGCGGCAGGAGATGGGACGCAGTCCGCTGGAGTACCGAGCGGACTGCCGGAGAAGGGAGAAAACAAATGACGATGCGATATGAACTGGGGCAGGCCTTCGGCCTGCTCTCCACGTTCTGCTGTTTGGCACTGCCGCTTTTCAAGCGGAAAAAGCAGATGCTGCTGGCCAACGGGGCAAACAACTTGCTGGTGATCGGCAATATCCTTCTGCTGGCGGGCTTCGGTTCCGGTGTGATGGTGTGCGCTGTAGCGGTGGCGCAGGTCCTGGTGGCCCTGGGGCAGCTGCGGCAGGACCGGCGTGCAGCAGAGTGGGAGCGGGGTCTGTTCCTGGCGCTCTATGTGTGCTGTGGTCTGCTGGGATTTCGCTCCGCGGTGGATCTGCTGCCCATCGTCGGCGCGGTGTTCAACATGCTGGCTACCTTCCAGCGGGATGAGCAGCGCACCCGCTGGCTGCTGCTGGTCAACGCCTCAATTTTCGCGGTATACTATGTGCTGATCGGCTCCGCTGCGCTGCTGTCGGCGCTGTGTACCGTTGCCTCCACCGTCCTGGGACTGTACCGGGGCCGGAAGCGTGCGGCGCTGTGAGAAAGCTCTCCCGCCTGCGGCTGTGCCGCAGGCGGGAGAGCTGTTTGGTTTGGGCGTGCGGCGCGCCTGCCTCTGAGGGGGAAATAGCTGGTGTTTTTCACTTTACTGTGGTATACTGCTTTTGTTCCTAACGATCAGAGCAAGGAGGCCGATCACGATGACAAACAATCAGGACTTTGCATATCTTCACTGTGCGCTTCCCTCCGATATTGCCCGGTGCAAGGCTGCCGGGGATTTGAAGGGAGCGATCCGCTTTATCGACCGGGTCCTCCAGGGAGATCCGACGCCGGAGATGGCCGCCCGCCTGCGCTGTGAGCGGGTGCGCCTGGAGCGGCTGCCCGCAAACTATCCCTACCCACAGGAGGAGACCAAGGCCATGCTGCGCCGGGAGTGGCCGGATATGACGGAGGCCCAGTTCCAGCATCTGCTGGATGCCGGGCGCATCGACTGGCGCATGATCGACGGGCAGCTGTGCTGTCACGAGGATTTTATGGACTCCGTCCGGATCTATCCGGACGACGCCCCGGGGCTTCGCCGGGAGAAGAAGAGCAATGCCGACCGGGATCAGATGCTGGCTCGCATGCGGGCGGAGGGCGGTCTGGCGGCCCGGATCACCATCCGGGCGGAGATCCGCAGCGCGGAGCCTGTTGCGGGCAGACGGGTGCAGGCGTGGCTGCCGGTCCCGGTTCCCTGTCATCAGCAGAGCCAGGTGGAGATCCTGGCGTGTACCGAGGGGGCGCAGCTGGCTCCGGAGGACGCGCCGCAGCGCACGATCTACTGGGATAGCCGGGAGCGGGACAGCTTTTCCGTTACCTACCGCTATCTGATCCGGGCACCCTATGTGGATATGGAGCGCATCGTTCCGGCCCGGGAGCAGCCCACATTCTTTCTGGAGGAGGAGGCCCCGCATATTGTTTTTACGCCCTATCTCCGCGCACTGTGCGGGCGGATCATCCAGGGGCTGACCGATCCGCTGGAAAAGGCGGCGGCCATCTATGACTATGTCACCGGCCATGTGGACTACCGCTATCAGCCGGATTATCTCCAGCTGGACTCCATTGCTGATCAGTGCGCCCGGGATCTGCGGGGTGACTGCGGCGTGATGGCGGTCCTGTTCATTACGCTGTGCCGCATCGCTGGTATCCCCGCCAAGTGGCAGAGCGGCCTTTCTGTGAAGCCGGGATATGCCGGGTGCCACGACTGGGCCATGTTCTACATTGCGCCCCATGGTTGGTTGTGGGCGGACCCGTCATTTGGCTCCAGCGCGCGCCGCAATGGTGAGAGTGCCCGTCGTGCCCACTATTTCGGCAATCTGGATCCCTGCCGGATGGCGGCCAACAGCCGCTTCTTCGCCCCGCTGACACCGTCCGACCCTGCGTGGCGGGACGATCCCACCGACAATCAGCGGGGGGAGATGGCAGTGGACGGTCGGGGACTTTTTGGGGCGGAGATGGTCCGGACAGTGGAGACGCTGGAGTTTGTATACCTGCCCTTTGGAGAGACCTGACATACGGAAACAACAAACAAGGCCCGCGGCAATGTGCCGCGGGCCTCGTTTTGTGTGCGAATTGGTCGAGGGATCAATACATACCCATGTCGCCGCCCTGGGGTGCGGGAGCAGCAGGCTCGGGCTTGTCAGTGACCAAAGACTCGGTGGTCAGGACCATGGAGGCCACGGAGGCGGCGTTCTCCAGAGCGGAGCGGGTCACCTTGGCGGGATCCACGATACCGGCGGCCATCATGTCGCAGTACTCCTCCTTGTAGGCGTCGAAGCCGAAACCGGGATGGTCGGCGCTCTTCACCTTCTCCAGGATCACGGAACCGTCCAGACCGGCGTTGGCAGCGATCTGGCGGATGGGGGCCTCCAGGGACTTGGCAATGATCTTAGCACCGGTCTTCTCGTCGCCCTCCAGCTCGTTGACCAGAGCCTCGACAGCGGGGATGGCGTTGACATACACGGTGCCGCCGCCGGCCACGATGCCCTCTTCCACAGCAGCCTTGGTGGCGTTGAGAGCGTCTTCGATGCGCAGCTTCTTCTCCTTCATCTCGGTCTCGGTAGCAGCACCGACCTTGA
>CAYSDG010000020.1:0-24721 GCA_964429705.1 uncultured Oscillospiraceae bacterium
TGCACCGCTCCAGCCAGATCCGGCAGTTGGCAGCCACATCGCTCCGCAGCAGGGATACGTCACGGCTGTTCAGCATCGTTTTCACCAACCTCCCCAGCGTTTTCCACCTTCTGGCTCTGGGTCCCGAAGTAGAATGCGATGATCACCGCGTAGATGGTCATGAAGTCCTGACTGATAGACCCAGTCACGGCCATGTAGGCGAATACCGCCGTCAGGGTCAGCGTCACCAGGCTCTTCACGCTCAGCAGATGGGCCAGCCGCTTCTTCACCACTGCCGCCACACCGGCGTTGGCCTTGTTTGTCTTGTTCGTCTCTTCCATAAAGCGCTCCTTTCCGGGCAGCAAAAAAGCCGCCCTGTCAAATCTCCTTGACAAAGCGGCTCCGATGATTATAATGGGAAATAGAAAAAGGCGCTGCCGATAAGCGGTCAGCCTAAGAAATGATCAAAATAAGAAATGACCGTATCCTTGGCCGGGGCGGTCATTTCTTATTGCGCAGCTGAAGAACCAGCGTTGCAACGCCTAACAGTACCATCGTGTAAGCAAACAGCTCACCGTATGTAACCATAGACACCACCTCCCTCCGCGGGAAGTGCTGACCGCCTACCGTATATGGCAGCGCCCGGCCCTTTCGGGCCGCATCTATCCTATCATAAGCGCCGCATATTGTCAATTTCCGCCTGTGTCCTGTTTTTGGGACACAGGCTGTTTATTTTTCTCCCAGGATCTTTTTCAGGCAGAGTATCAATAATTCCCCGCCGAAGAAGGCCAAAATCACGCCCAGCAGAGCCGCCGCTCCAGATCCTCGATGCGGTGGTTGGCCACCTTGATTTTCTCTTCCATCAAGGCCTCCTGTTCCTCCAGGTGATAGGTCCGCTCAATGACGCTGTTGTACTTGTCCTGCTTTTTCTCCAATTGAGTCAGCCGGTAGTCCAGCAGCGCCCGGGTCTTTGATGCCTGCGCGTTGTTGGTGATCAGGCACACCGTCCGCCACGGCCAGGTATGTACGCTGGCCGTTCACTGTGTAGTGGTGGCCCAGTCGGACTGCCATCCCCTCCGCCCAGTACCACGGATTTTTGGCTGTCCCCAGTGCGGCCGGGTCCTCGACAAGCTCCCACGCAAACCCGCTGCTCGGCGTATAGATCGGCTGCCACCGGTAGCCCAGCTTGGGCTCCATCGTTGGCATCGGCTCCTCCGGGATGCTCTCCAGCAGCAGGGCCAGCTTGCGGTCAGCAGTCAGCGGCTCCGGTGCGGACGGGAGCCTGGCAGCCTGCATAGCTGCGATCTCGGAGACAGTCATATCACGCACCTCGTTGTTCTTACAGATATTCATCTTATCACTCCAAATACAGGATCTTGATTTGTGTGCCGGCGCTGATCACCTTGTCCGACCCCGTTCCCTAACTGTGTACAACAATATGATGGAAATCGACACCAAATGTACTTTCGATTTTTGCCGCCGCCGTCGCAGGTGTGAAGCCACTGTTCCCCTTGGTAGCGTAACTTGAGGTTATTGCCGTGTAGTTATTCTCCCCCATCCGATCCACAAGGCACCACACGCGGTCATTCCGCATGTATGCAAAATGGCTGCTGCCATCCGCGTTCAACTTCTCAGCTGTAGAGGCAGTGATTTGATATGTTGTTTTATTGCCGTTCGCATCACGGCAAATCGGCAGACTGCCTTCTTTTGTCAAGATGCACAGTTTTCTCCATGCAGCAGGCAAATCGATCTCCCAGCAGGTCACGTCCTCTGCCAGTGTCAGCTCCGTATGCAGCTTCCATACTCCGCTGCCCCCCTGTCCATTCACTTCCGTGACATAGCGGCCGAGTTCGTCTATGATTTCAAGCCCGTCCGGCCCCATATCGCAGCGGTATTCTTTTCCATTGCTTGCCTGCACTGTACAGCTGCAAAATCCCATTTCTGTCCAGCAATCATACATCCGCAGCGGAGCGGGATAGGGGAAGTTCTCGTCCTCTGCGTAGCACACAAACAGGCCATTCCCGTTTGCGTGTATGGCTGCCCAGAACAGCTCCTGCGCATCGTCAACACCGCCGTTGTTCCAGTATTTGATGGTAACAACCTTCAGGGCGTCAATATTTTTCCTTGCCTGGTCCTTCTGGCCCTCCGTCAGCGCCTGGGGGGTGGTGCGGACAGCGTCTGCCCGCTCCACCCGTACCACCTCGCCGAAGTCGGCGTTCAGTTCTGCGTTGTCAGCAGAGAGCTCCACTCTCAGTGTCACCCCAGCACCTCCTCGCTCAGGATCCGGTCCACACTCAGCATCATCACCGGCGTGGCCAGCACTGCGCCGGAGTCCAGCATAGCCTTGATCTGCAGGCTCACGGCCGCCCCGGCCCGAAAGGCAAGGGTCTCCTCCTGCGTCAGCGTGCAGGAGATCGTCTGCCCGCTGATCTCCACGTCTGTCTCCGTTTTTTCCAGCAGCGTCCTGCCCATCTGCCGATAGGTGATCCGCAGTTTGCGGACAGCGGCCAGGTCCACATCCCCTTCAACGGTAAAGCTGTGGGTCGGCGTCGTCCCCCGCGTCATACTTTCGCCACCTCCCAGTCGACCCACTCATTCATCCAGACCTTTACCTTGCCGTCCACCAGATAGTAGGCGTTGTTGATGAGGGCTACCCCATCGCTGTAGGGTATGGCCTTCTCCGGGCTGGTGCCTGCGGGATCTGCCTGTTCGATGTAGTCCTTGCGGACGACCACATCATTGACGCTGTAGATCTTCCAGTCGAAGCCCAGCTTGTCGCTCTGCTCCGTATGCTGCGTAATGCCGCCCGCAGCCTGTACCAGCTTGCCGTCCTTGACTGCGCCTTTTACAGCGTTCAGCTTCTCAGTTGTCATCATAGGCGGCCTCCAGTTCTGCCAGCTGCGCAGATGCAGCGGCGAGGTTTTCTTCGCTTTCAGCCAGCTGGGCAGTCTGCGCGGCGATGGTGCTGTCCTTCTCTGCTGCGGCGGTCTCCAGCTCCGCAATACGATCCTGATACCCGGTCACATCGCCCAGGTACTGCCTGTCTGTCCGCAGCGTAACGGTATATGTCCTGGAGCTGTGACAGTAGGTAATGTCCTCCAGCGTATACCCGTACCCCTCCGGCAGGCCCGGCTCATTTGCGTGGGGACTAACGCACTGGAGTGCAGGCTTCGCCCAGTTAATGGCCTCAATCTGCTCCAGGAACGCATATTCCCGCTCAAAAATGATGCTGTAGTGGCCGTTGTTGGGATAGTGACGGTGAATCGGCCCTGCGGGCACCCCGTCGATCATCCAGCGTTTTCCGTAGTACATGTAGGTTCCATCAGAACCCGCAGCAGCGCACCTCCTTCGCCCAGGCCACGTAGTGGTTCTTATTGCCGGAGGAAATAGGCCGCTGCAAATGCTCGTGGTAGCGCTGCAGCAGGGCGGCGTCCGATTCCTCATCCGCGCCTCCGGCGGCGGCCTTGGGATTTGTTACAGCACTCACCCCGGCCACGTTCACCTGCATCACCGTGATCGTGTTGGCCTCCACATTGTACCCCCGGCCGATTCTCTCCGCCCTGGCTGTTACGTCGGCCACGCCCTCAGAGAACACCGCCGCCTCTGTCGTCACAAACCGCAGCCCCTCTTCTGTACACACCACCGTTCCCGCCGGTACCTGGGGTGAGGTAGCGGCAGCAGCTGTAAAGCGCAGCACCACCGCCGCCGCTGACCCCGCCGTGCGGGTAATGCCAAAATCCCCCGCCCGCAGGTCGATAAACTCACCCGCCGTCTCATCGGGGAAGGCCATCAGCTCGATTAGTGGCATCAGCTGGTATATCCTGTACAGCTGGTAGGCCACCGGTGATACCAGTGTGTTGGCATAGCTGCCCTCGCGGGTCTCAACCGTGCCGGAAAGCACCTCCAGCATCTCCGCTTTCAACTTCTCCGGTGTATAGCTCTCATAATTTACATCCATCCACATTCACCTCCCCATAGATAGTCTGAATTCTGCAGTTGACCGTAAGGGTACTCTCGTGAAACAGCACCTCCACGGCCTCCACAGCCGTAATATAGGGATTCACCATCAGGGCCTCCCGCACATAGCGGACGGCCTCGCTCCGGCGGACCTCCTCCGTGTAGGGCCTGCCTGTCAGCCCCTCCCGTATCCCCAACCCATGCTCCCGGGTAAATATGTCGTGCAGGCCTTTCTCCACGTGCAGCGTGTTCCAGGCCCACACCAGTACCGCCGATGCCCCAGTGCAGTATACCGGCTCACCGCCCCTCCAGATGGGTACGTTCTTTTTAAAGTCCCAGGCCACTTCGCGGAACAGCGGCATTTTGCCGCTCTGTCCGGGCAGTTCAGGGAGCTTGATCAACGGAAATAGTGCCATGCTTCACCACCTTCATCACGATATAGTAGATCTGCCGGTCCCGGTCTGGGATCAGCAGGACCGTATCCCCTGCCTTCAGCCGATACTTGACCTTGTACCTGGCCGTTGCGTCGCAGATGCGGCCATCACTGATGCCGGAAACTTCGAATATACGGTGTCCGGGGCCCGCACCGCAGGTTGGGATCATGCCGTGCAGATTACCGCTCACCTCCAGATCAGGCGTGTCCATCATGACCTCCGCCTCCTCCTCGAAGTTTACCCGCAGCTGATCGTTGATGAACAGATCCTCCGCGTCCAGCTCGTGGCCGTCCGCCCGGATGCGCAGGGTATCCTCCGAGATCTCCAGCACCTCCCCCAGACAGAAGTACAGCGGTGCCAGTCCGCTGGCCTCCTGCCGCATGGTGTCCAGCAGCCGCAGATAGGGGTCTCTTCCGTTTTCGTTCATGTCAGCTCACTCCCCGCCGTAGCCTTCACCATGACGCTGCGGCAGTTCAGCGTCAGCTTGCACCTGTACACGCCCCTCTGCCATGTGTGGACGTCCGCATCGATCCAAAACAGGCCCTGCAGGCCGGTATTGGCTTCCGCAACTACCACCGTCTCCCCGGTGATGAGCCGCCGGTCTCCCAGCACCTCCACCGTTACGGTCTGCGCCATCGCCCCGTCCTCCAGTGCGGCACGGGCCTTGGCGGTCGCGTCCTCACCCTTGCGCTGGGTGATGTGCCTCTGCATCCGGCCATACAGTGCCACGGCGGCGCTGTCCTCCACCGTCCGCACAAGGCCGCCCTGCTGGTCGTATATGGCCGCACTGTTGACCATGCTCACGATGCTCTCCGTGGTAGCTGCTTCGATCAGGTTGCTGCGCTGGCGCAGCTCCAGACTGCTCTGGCTCTGCTCCAGCTTTTTCACCACCAGTCCCTCCGGCATCATGCGGATGCCATACCGCTCCCCAGTCTGCTCCGCAGCCAGGGTATAGGCGGTGGAAATGATCTTATCCAGGGCCACACCGGAAAATTTCCGGTCCAGCGGCACACCGGTAGCGGCCAGTTCCGCGACTTCCACGCCCCTGTCCGCGCATATCCGCCTGCAGATCTCTTCCGCGCTCGCCCTGCGGAATTTATAGGTACCATCGTTGTTTTTCAGATAGATGCCCCGGTCATAGCAGATGCAGCTCAGCACCGCGCTCTCGCTGTGCAGCGTCCGGCGCACTGTATAGCCTGTAAACCGTGTTCCCTCTCCGTCCGTCAGCGTCAGCACATCCCCCAGCGCCGGACTTGGCCAGCCGCTCCGTTCCCGGTGCAGCAGGCTCACCTCCAGCTTCCGGGCGATGCTGGCCTTGTCGCCGGACCATTTCAGGCTGCTCACCAGCTGCGTCACATCCCGGGTGCCGTCAGCCGTGGTCAGATATAGTGTCAACATCCCTCTATCCTCCCAGCAGCTCGCTCACTGGCGGGATCGTGATGGTGGTCCCCGGGTAGATCAGATGGGGGTTGCCGATGCCGTTATACTGCGCCAGGGCGTTGTAATACGTAGCGCTGCCGTTGCCGTAGAACCGGCGGCACAGCACGCTCAGCATGTCCCCGGATACGATGGTGTACTGCTGGCTGCCGCCGCTCTGGGTCTGGCTGCCGTTCTGAGTACCCCCTGTTCCGGCGGCGGTGTCCAGGTTGGACACCGTCACCGCCTCCACGTCGGTCCACTCCCGCAGACGCAGCGTGGCGTATATGTCCCCACTGGCGTCCTTCTCCTCATAGGTGATGGACTCCACCAGCACCTGCGCGTTGATCTCCGTGCCGCCCACGATAAAGCGCACCGGCTGCTCAGACAGCGCCAACCGGCTGAATACCCCCACGTAGTACCAGGGGTCCGTCCCGGCCCCCGGTGTCAGCCACGGGTAGCTGTTGGCCGGGAACAGGCATTCAATGCTCCCGGCGTAGCGCTGGGGCTTGCCGGCCAGCGCCACGTCGCCCAGCTCGCTGATGTTCACCGCCTCAATGCTCTTGCCCTGCTCCCAACTGTAGCGTTGGGGCGTCACCGGCAGCGCCAGCTGGGTGCCGTCAACGATGAAATAAAACCGTTTCTCTCCCATGCTCCCTCCTTATCCTGCCATCCGGGCCAGCTCCAGCTGCTCCACCAGTTCTGCGACGATGCGCTCCACATCCGCCTCCTCCCGTATACACAGCTCAGCCACCTGGATGGTGACGTTGATGCCGCCGCTGTCCTGTGTGCGGGCCTCTCCGGCGGTCAATACCCGTTCCCCCTGGTGCAGCACCGCCGGGAAGCCGTCATAGGGCACGTAGTCCAGTCCATAGGCGAAGCCGCTGGCGCTCAGTCCGGCCGCGCCGCCAAGCCCGGCAGTGCTCATCCGTTCCAGTATGGAGCTTACATTCTCCTCCGTCACCAGCCCGGCCATCAGACCCTTGGAATACTCCTGGCTCTTTTTGTACCCCGCGTCCCAATAGGCGTCATCGCTGGCCGTATCATCCCGGATCGCTCCGGCCAGCGCCAGTTCCGCCTCCAGCGCCAGCTGGGCGCCCTCGCTGGCGTTATACGCATTCATGCCCTGCACCTTGGCCTGCATGATGAGTTTTCCCATCTCCGCGGCGTCGCCCTCAGCCTGGGCGGTCTGATATTCATCAGACTCCATCATAGCGTCCATGGCCTTCCGAATGAACTCTTCCTTTTGGTTCTCCAAATCCGCCTGCCAGGCGCCGATAGCTTTGTATGCCTCCTCCAGCTCATCGTTGTTCGTCAGCCACGCCAGCTGGGCCGCGATACCCTCCTTCCTGGCCTCGTTATAGCCCTCGCCCGCCATTGCCTCCATGTCGGCCTCCGCGTCCGCCAGGTTGTCCACCATGGCGTCGTAGGTGGTGGCCAGCTTGTCGCTCAGGCCGCCGTAGGTCTCGTCGATGTAGGTCAGGATGGCCTCCGCCGCGTCCGCGCCGCCGATGCTCCCCTTGGTCACCATCCCGGCAATGTCACTCTTGTCCGCGCCGGTGGCGTCGGCCAGCGCCTGATAGACATCCACGCCGCGCTCGGAGAAGTAATTCAGATATTCCTGCGTGGCCTTTCCGGTCGTTCTCATGCGGCTCAGACTGGAGATGAACATATTGACATCAGAAGAATCCAGGTTCAGCCCCGCCGAAGCGTCCGACAGCGTCTGCAACACTGACAGCGTTTTATCTCCGTCATAGGTGTTCAGCAGCAGCTTGGAATAGCCGGTGATCTCGTCATAGCTGTAGTTGGTGCTGGTGGCCATGGTCTTCACCCGCTCCAGATAGGTGTCCGCCGCCTCGTCGCTGCCGAAGCGCTGGGTAAAAGCCATCCGGGTCTGCTCCCGGCTCCCGGCGATGCCGGAGCCGCTGGTGATGATCTCCGCCTGCTCATCCATCGCGGTCTGAGCCGCCTCCTGATAGTAGCTCTTAAATGCGTCGTCTCTGCTGGAAAGGATCGTGGTCGAACCAGAGATAGCTCCTGAGATAGCACCCACCCCGGCACCGACCAAGATCCCCGGCAGTCCAAACGCCGCTCCGGCGGCCGCACCGGTAATGGTGTTGCTGATGGCATCTGATATCAGCGATGCCGCCGGCGTGCCGATCGCACTGGTCAGCGTAGCTTCAGCCAGGCCTCCCAGAGAAGAAGACAGAAGACTCCCCACCTGTCCTGCAACGAGACCCTTGAGCAGCTTGCCAGAAGAATCGCTCTGGTCCGAAAACTGTATGCTTTTGCGGATCGTCTCGATGTTGCTCTTATAGATCTTCTCATTTTCCTGGATCGCCGCCGAGGTCTCCTTGATCTGCGTGCGCAGTTCCTGCTGCTGCTCACAGGCCTTGTCGTAAGCGTTTGAGGATGCCTCGTCCCCCAGCTCTTTAAAGCTCTTTTTGGCCTCCTTGACGGCCGCGTTGACCTCCACCAGCTGCTTTTCCAGTGAAGCCTTCTTTTTGACCAGGCTCTCGTTAGCCTTTTGCAGCGCAGCATAGCTCTGCTCCAGCTGTTGCGTCTCCTTGTCCAGGGCCCTGGTCTTTTCTCCGATCAGCGTCAGCACCGGGGACAGACCATCCTTGGCCGAGAAGTATACCGTCATCGACTCCTTTGGCACAGTCTCGCCTCCTTGACTTTTGTTTTGTGATGTGCTACAGTTGTTTTGATCTCGGAAAGGATGTGATCCCATGGACAATGAGCCCCGTGACCTGACCAGTCGGCTCACAGACTTTGCATACCGTTTCATTGGTGGGCCCGACTCATATTGGTTCTGGAAGCTGTTCCTGGTCTGTATGTACGTCATGCTTCCCATCGCAGCGCTTATGTTCCTGTTTTTGACAGGCGGCTCCGACATCTTCATCAATGTCTTCGGCGGCGTTGTCATCACACTCGGGTTTGCACTCACGATTTGCGTACACGCTCTCTACATCCTTGCCAGATCCTGACCCTCTCCGCCGCCCCCTCCGGGGCGGCTTTTTCGCCCTCAGCGGCGGCGCAGGCGGGCTTTCCCCGCCGTGCTGTTTCTTCCATCTCCTGGGCGGCAAAGGCCTCCACCAGGTCCCGGTAGCCCTGGGAGCGGCTGTAGATCTCCCAGGGCGGCAGATTTTTGTGTACAAACAGCCAGTACAGGAGGTCCAGCTCCGGGTCGCTGCCCTCCCTCAGTCGTTTTTTACCTCGCGCAGCGTGTTCATGCGGAAGCCGCACAGCTTCTCCACCTCGCGGCTCAGATCCGCCACCTCCCCCGGCAGCAGCAGCCGCTGCACCGCCTGGGCCGGTGTGGCCGCGCCGAACCGGTCCTTCAGCTGGCTCTCCCGCAGCTCGTCGCAGCCCGCCAGCAGGATCTGCACATCGGTGTCCTGTGTGAAGCGCTCGATATCGTACACCTTGCCATATCGTTCACGGTTTCAGTGTGCGCCTCCAGGATGGTGTCCTGCTGGTCTTCCGTCAGGCCCATTCCTTTCAGCATTTTTCTGGTGATGCTCATATGTACTCTCCTTTGCTTCGGAGGCCGTGCTTCGCCCTTTGAGTTTTATAATAACCGCAGTGCCTCGCGGTAATTACCGTACAAAAACAGGAGCCAGCCGCTGGTAATTTCTCAGCAGTTGGCTCCTATTGCCCTTTCCCGCGCCCAATTACGCGGAAGTCGTATATTTTATTGTTTTCCTGATCTCCAAAACGATGTACCCATCCCCTTTGCGGCGGATCTCCACATCGTTCCCCCGCTTCAGGATGGATTCTATCACCCGCAGCGTCTTTTCGCCTATCATGTTCTGCCCCCCATCACAGCTTTGCGCTGCCGATATGATTCAACACCTCGACACTTTCGATCTCATCCTGGTAAAGTATTTTGCACACAATTTACAGCGTGTCATGGAAGATATGCGCGTATTCCTGCTGTAGCGCTTTTGATTTCTCGCAGCACTTTCTATACGCAGGGCGCAAAACATCGTCCGCCGGATGGTCTTTGCCTCTCCAATCGGGATATTTTGCTCTCTCTTGCCTCTCAAGCTTGTGGTACTCATCCCATATCTCGGCAAACCGCCTGGTATATTCTTGGCTGTCTGGGTGTGTCGCATCAACTTTTCTTTTCCCGGCCATACAAAAACTTCAGCTCCTTACTGAGGATTTCCATGACTTCGTGGTATCCGTCAATGTCAGGGTCTATTTCGCCATTCCATTTCATGGCAAAAACCTCCGCGTTTTCAATTTGTCCGAACCTATGATACACCTCGTCATAAGATTTTACAACAGTGTCTTCTGTCCTCCGCATTACATATTCGAACATATGATCAGATGCCTTGGAATACGCTTCCCCACTGTCGATAAAGAACGCTACATCGGCGGCACTAAATGAATAGTATGTTTGTTTCGGCGGATGATTGTGGTAGGAATAAGATCCAGCCAAGCTGCTCGGGATGCCAGACAAATCAACCGCAGAACTTTGGCCCAGCGTCCTCCAAACCTTGCCGTCAGAGGTTACAGAGTAGTTGACTTCATAGTCAAGCCCCTGCAATTCTTTTTCTGCTTCTTCCAGCCGACTTATAACGGCTTCTCTGTCATCAAAATCGACCTTGCCGACCAGCTTTGTGCATCCAGTTGGCGTTCCTCCTATATCATTCGCTCTCTTTGTGTGCTCTGGCTTTACCGCGGATTTAGCATTTAATACTTTCATCCGCTCCGGCTTCTCGGTCAGACCAGCCGTCTTGCTGAAATCGTGGTACTTCTCTCTCAGCCGCCGAAGCTTGGCGTTTGCTGCCTTTTCTTCGTCTAGCAGACCAGCTGCCTTATATGTTTTTTCAGTCTGGTTTGCTTGCGGATCTGGCGCTCCAGGCGGCGCTGCATCTGGGTAGCCTCATACGCCGTGTACTGCCGCCCGTCAAACTCGCAGCCCAGTCCGTCATCAATGCGAGTCAGCTCCTCATCGGTATAGGTCCTCTCCATCAGGCCCTCGACAAACGGCCCCCAGCTATGGCGGCAGTTTGCGCCCAGGATCCCCTGCACATCCCCATATGTTCATAACCTTCGCCTTCGCCGTCCTTTGCCGGGGGCGCAAATGACCTCGGCCCCATTTCCCGCCAGAACCTCTTGCCGGCGGCCTTTCTGCTGGCGGCCATGTCTCTGGCCTTGGCCTCGCACAGGGCCGCCACCCTGCCCCACGGCACGTCCCACCACCTGGCGGCCTCCACCGTGGCCTGCTCCCAGCTGGGGGCCTGCACGATGGCCAGACCGTGGACCGGGTGCCGGATCCACCGCACGATCCGCTTGCTTTCGGTCTTTGCCATCGTCATTCCTCCATGATTCATACGTTGGCCGTGTATACGCCCAGCGCCTGGGCCTCCTCGTGGGTGGGCACAGCCACATCGATCCATCTGCCCTTCACGCCGGTGTCCGCCGCCAGATAGCTCGTCCCGTTGATGATCACCGTGCTGCCCAGGGGGATGACCTCGGGATCCACCGCCACCATCCCGGGCTGCACCGGCAGCCCGGAGGCGGTGATGGTGTCGCCGTCGTTGCAGATGTGGTCGTAGTCCTCGCAGCAGTAGTGGCTCACGGTGCAGCTGCCCAGATAGGTGTAGCCCTCCAGCGCGGCAAAGGCTGCCTCCGCTTCCGCTCTGGCCTCCTGCTCGATCTGTACCGCCGTCTGGTATTTGTCCCTCCAGTGCCGGGCCGTGCCGCACAGCGCAAGGTTCCCCACCGCCGCCAGCACCAGCACGCCCAGTGCGCCCATCTGCAGGTTCGCGGCCTCCCGCTCAAGGCATCTGACTTTTGCTCTCATATCACGCTCATTCATGGTCCTCTGTCTCCTTTGTAGATATTTTTTAGTCCGCCGCCTGGAACTTCGCCTTTCCGGCGTACAGGGCGTTTAAGTAGTTGACCTTCAGGATCGTGGCGGCCTTCTCCTTCTGTTCCGGCGTCAGCTGGCTCCATTCCACCAGCTCGTCGCCCACGTGAACGTAGGAGACCACCCGGATCTTCTGCTGTTTTCTTGCCATGGTAAGCACCTCCCTGTTCTACCCTATGGCCTTCATGGCCCGTCCCATTCTCCTTTCGGAACTTGCATTTTTGCAAGTTTTATTCAAAAAAACATGGATTGCATCTGCACGCTTCATCAGCCCACCGTTGACCATAGCGTGAACTTCACCGATAGTAAAACCATCACCACCAGATTTCACTTTTCGATAAAAAGTAGAGAGATCAATACCTGCCGCTTTAGCCAGTAATTCAAAGCTGACGTTATTCGTCTTCGAAAATTGTCGCAATTTCTCCATATTTGCACTCATGATGTTCACCTCCTTGAACTTGCATTTTCGCAAAACATGTGATATTACTAGAGCAAGAGGTGATCTGTATGACTACTGCCGAAAGAATGAAACGCCGTAGAAAAGAGCTCGGCCTATCCGCCGAATACGTGGCTGATAGACTCGGTTGCTCTCCAACTACTGTATATCGCTACGAAAAAGGCGATATTGAAAAAATGCCTTTGGACATCTTAAAGCCTTTATCAACAATCCTATGCACTTCCCCCGCTTACCTCATGGGCTGGGATGAGGATGCCCCCAGCACCCCCGGCATTCTTCCCCTCCCCGCTAACCGCTCCTACCCGCTTTTGGGGAATATCGCCTGTGGAACACCCATTCTGGCCGAGCAGAACATTACCGAATACATCCAGTTTCCCGGCGATATTAACGCCGACTTCTGCCTCCGCTGCCAGGGTGACAGCATGATCGAGGCCCGCATCCACGATGGGGACATTGTCTTTATCCGCCAGCAGCCAGAGGTGGCCAACGGCGAGATCGCCGCCGTGCAGATCGGCAGCGACACCGCCACGCTCAAGCGGGTCTATCGCTCTGAGGATGGCACCACCCTCACCCTCATGGCTGTCAATCCCGCCTATCCCCCCATGGTCTACGCCGCCGAGCAGCTGGCCTCTGTCCGCATTCTTGGTAAAGCCATCCATTTTTTAAGTACAGTGAAGTAGATGATTTTATGATGTGTCCAAGTTAGACACAAAAAACCGCTCCGGGAAACCGGGGCGGTTTTGTTCCTTTGCGGCATGCGTATGACGTTAAAATGGGTCTGCAATGATCTGGTCGATCTTGCCGAGGTCGATCGAGTAATACTTTTCTTTTCCGTCCTTTTTTGAGAGCAGCAGCCCGGCGGCCTCAATGCTGTCCAGCGTTTTTTTGACCGTCCCATAGCCAACATCCAGGTTGTATTCCAATGCTTTTGTTGCAATGCCGCGCTCTGAAAACAGGCTGGCCTGGATCAGGAGCCAATAGGCCTCCGGCACCCGTTTTTGTTCCGCGTTCGGAAGCCTGGGAATCACTTTTCTATAGTGGTCCAGCTTCTTGATCCGTTTGTCGAGGGCATCCTGCAGCTGCACCGCCGATTCCCTGATCATGTTCAGCATCATCAGCACAAAGGGTGTCACATCGCCAAGGCCGTGCGGGTCGTTGCAGGTCTTAAAGGCCGCATAGTAAACGTTGATGTGTTCCGTGATCGTGTATGAGATCCGATAGGCCATCAGCGGATCCAGCTCTTTGGAAAGCAGATAGCTGACGATCAGTCTCCCAAGTCGGCCGTTGCCATCATAGAACGGGTGGATATACTCCAAAAGGTAATGGAATATTGCAATGCGGAACAGGGGGTCAATGCCGGGCTCTGTCAGGACCGCAAGGGCTCTCTCCATTTCCTGAATGATCGCGCTCTCCGGATAAGCACCTCTATGGATCTCCTTCCCTGTTACTGTGGTGATACTTGCAGAATCCTTCCGGAAGATCCGGCCGTCCGGCTTGTTCCGCGGCTCCTCCGCAACGACCTCCGGTAAAACCGTTTCATCATAAAGTCGCCGGATGTCTTCACAGGTCTCCAGCGGGATGTCTTCCTTTGTCCGCAGCTTCCAGTATTTAGCAACCAATCCCGTAAAGCGTTTTCTCTCATGCTTTTTCTCGTCGGCCTTGCTCTCCAATGCTGCCAGCACAGAGTTGATCTCCCGCCTGGTGCTGTTCACACCCTCAATTTTGTTCGTCAGTATGATCTCATCTACCAAGCAGCGCTGCGCAAACTGCTCCAGCGCGACTCCGGGCAGCTCGGCCCGGAGCGTGTTGATCTTCTTGTCGATCCGGAGAATATCAAAAACCAGGCCGGATACCTCTGCCGTCTGCATAAAAAAAGCTGGTTTATCTTTGATTGAAAACTTCAGCTGCACCGTATCGGGAGATTGGAGCCTCCGGTTGTACTCCGCAGAGTAGCTATCCGAATCTTCATAATACAACTTTCCAAGTTCCTGATAACTCATGGTTAGAAATCCCCCTTTCTTGATGTTATTTTGTATACTAACATGCTTCAATTGCAAAATCAAGCGTTTTTTGACGATGAATTTCCATTTCTGCATACACAGTTCATTCGGAGTGAAATAAATCGTGTCCACTTGGATGCAAAAAACCGCTCCGGTTTCCCGGAGCGGAGAGAAATACGATCGACTATTGGATATTGAGCCGCAGCTGCGGGGCCTCCTGCAGCTGTCAAATGAAACATACACTGTTGCGAGGAGTGATTTTATGGTCAAAACCACCACCGGCCCCCGCTTCGCCGCCGTCTATATCCGTGTCTCCACGGATGAGCAGGCCGAGCTGTCTCCGGAGACTCAGCTGGAGAAGATCCAGGAGTACGCCCGGCGTGAGGGCATCGTCATCCTGCAGGATCAGATCTATGTGGATGCCGGTGTCTCTGGCAAGAAGGCGACCAAGCGCCTGGCGTTTATGCGCATGATCGCCGCCGCTAAGGAGAAGGACTGCCCTTTCTCTGTTCTCCTGCTCTGGAAGTTCTCCCGCTTCGCCCGCAACCAGGAGGAGTCTATCTTCTACAAGTCCATCCTCCGCTCCAAGTGCGGCGTGGACGTTGTCAGCATCACCGAGCCGCTGATGGGCGGTCACTTCGGTTCTCTCATCGAGCGCATCATTGAGTGGATGGATGAGTTTTACAGCATCCGCCTGTCCGAGGAGGTCAAGCGCTCCATGGAGGTCAATGCCCGCCGCGGCAAGCTGCAGGCCACGCCCTCCTTCGGCTACCGTGTTGAGGACGGCAAGCTGATCCCCCGGCCGGACGAAGCCCCGCTGGTGCAGAAGATCTTCAGCGACTTCATTGCCGGCAAGGGCCTCTATCCGATTGCCCGGGAGCTGAACGCCATGGGCATCAAGACCCACCGGGGCAACAAATTCGAGAACCGCACCATCGAGTACATCATCCGCAATCCCGTCTATATCGGCAAACTGCGCTGGAATCCCAGCGGCCGTACCCGCCGGGATTTTGCAAACGAGAATATCATCCTTGCCGACAGTGACCACCAGCCGCTGATCACCCCGGAGATCTGGGACGATGCCCAGCGCCGCATGGATGAGGTCAAAGCCCAGTGGGGCTATAAAGCCCGCCCCACCACGGAACTGAAGCACTGGCTCTCCGGCCTGGTCCGATGCAGCTCCTGCGGTGCCACGCTGATCTTCTCTCAGCCACACTACTACAAGTGCAGCAGATACGCCAAGGGGCGCTGTACCCAGAGTCAGCATATCAAGGCCGAGCTGCTGGCCGAGGCGCTGATCGAAAAGATGGAAGGTGATCTGATCAGTTCCAGACGGGTGAACTGTGATGTTACCTATACCCAGCAGAGCGGCGGTGCCGATCTGGCCCGCATGGAGGGAACGCTCAAGCAGCTCCAGAGTAAGAAGGCTCGCCTGCAGGAAGCCTACCTTGCAGGTGTTCTGGATCTGGATGACTTCGCCAAGGCGAAGAAGGAGCTGGAGAATGCGATTCTTGGACTGGAGGCGGACATCCTGGCGTTTCAGCGGCGCTCTGACGAGGATCTCATTCTGGAGGCCCTGCGCCGCTCCATCGCCAGCACGCTGAAAACACTCAAGGACACCGCCGCATCTCTGGAAGAAAAAAATAATGCTGCCCGCAATGTGATCGAGTCGTGTACCTTCGATAAAACCTCCTCGCTCCTGACCATCCACTACCGTGTAACCGTTTGACTTTTCATTGTAGTCTGTTGCAATAAGGTCCCCCATACTGGCTGATGATCAGCGCGGCCAGTCTGGGGTTCGTGTTTTTGATCTTCACGGGGTACTGCAGCCGCTTCTCATATACAAACATCAGCGCGTCCCCCCTTCATACTCCCAGGGCCAGGGGCTGTTCAGCCAGCTCCAGCCCTCCGCGCCCACGTCCGACTGGGTCAGCGGGCCGTAGGTCTCCTCGTATTTCTGCCGCCCCTCCCGGGCCAGGGCCGCGTAGCGGCGGTAAAGCTCCAGGGCCTCCCGGTCCTCCCGGTGTGTATCCAGATACAGCCCCAGCTCATTGACAGCGAAATACAGCGCCATCAGCTCGCACAGGGCGGTGCTGTCGCAGTTCATGCGGGTCTGCATAGTCTTGAAAAAGGGCAGGTTCAGCCCGGGAAACAGGGTGCCGTTGTACAGGGCCTCCCGCTGGTCATAGCGCGCCGGGTCCTCCCGCTGCACCGCCACATAGGGAAAGACCATGCTGGCGCAGCGGCCGGGCAGCGAGCCCTCTGCCGCGCCGCAGCTGGTGGGTTTCGTGTTCTCCAAAAATGGACGCCTCCTTCTGGTGATCGAGACGCGAAGCGCCTCACCCCAGCCTATGCCCCTCCCCCGCCCCGGGACACAAAAAAGCGGCCGCGCACCCAGTCGGGTGAGCGGCCGCTCTGTCTTGCGTTTGGGATCGCCTGGGCAGTTTACTGCCACTGACCCAGCATCTCCAGCATCCAGCTGCGCACGTCCATGCCGTAGGCCCGGTCCAGGTTCTCCTTGGTAAAGACCTGGGCCGTCGTGCCATAGGCCAGGGGCCGGGTGCGCTCCATCAGCAGGGTGTGGGTGCCGTAGGCCCGGGCGAGGCTCAGGTCGTGGACCACGGAGACCACGGCTCTCCCCTCCCCTGCCAGCCATTGGCGCACCAGGCCGAAGATCTGCTTCTGGTACACCAGATCCAGGTGGTTGGTAGGCTCGTCCAGAATCAGCAGCTTGGGGTCCTGGGCGAAGATCTGGGCCAGGAAGGTCCGCTGCAGCTCGCCGCCGGACAGGGTCAGCACCGACTGGTCCGCCAGCTTCGCCACGCCGGTCAGCTCCATGGCCTCCTCCACGATGGTCTCATCCTCGTCCCGCCGGCCGGCGAAGAGGCCCGGTAAGTAGGCGTAGCGCCCCAGGCGCACCACCTCGCCCACGGTGAAGGAATACCCCACGGAGTGGTGCTGGGTCAGCACGCCGATCTGTCGGGCCAGCTCATTGGCCCGGTAGTGGCGGACATCCTTGCCCTGAAAGATCACCTGCCCATGGTAAGCGGTACCCTGGGAGATGGCGTTGACGATGGTGGATTTTCCCGCCCCGTTGGGGCCAACCAGCATCAGCCACTGGCCCTCCTCCACGGTAAAGCTGACATCCTGCACGATCGTTGTCTCGCCGTAGCGCACGGCCAGATCCTTTACATCTAACATGCTCATTTCCGTGCCCTCCTGGACTGATAGAAGATCACCACGAAGAGGATCGCGCCGATAAAGCTGGTGACGACACCGATGGGCAGCTCCAGAGGGTTGAGCAGGATGCGGGATACCAGGTCGCACAGCATCAGGAACGTGGCCCCGCCAAAGATGGAGGCGGGCAGCAGGCGCTTGTGGTTGGGGCCGGTGATCGCGCGGACCATGTGGGGGACCACCAGGCCCACAAAGCCGATGGTGCCGCCGATGGAGACGCACACGCCGATGAGGGCGGACACGGTGATCATGACCACCAGCTTCACCCGCTTCACATCCACGCCGATGTGGCGGGCGTTGTCCTCGCCAACGGCGAAGGCGTTCAGCTCCCGGGAGAAGCCCAGCAGCACACTGCCGCACACCACCAGGGCCACCAGCAGAACCAGCACGTTTCCGTAGTTGGTGCCGCTGAGGGAGCCCATGGTCCAGAAGGTGATGCTCTGGACCTTGTCCGCGGCGAAGGTGATGACCAGGTTCAGGATGCTGGACACGAACATGGAGAAGATGACACCGATGAGGATGATGGTGTTGGTGGCCAGGGAGTAGTCCAGCTTGTAGGCCAGGGAGAGGATCAGGATCAGAGAGAGAAACGCGAAGAGGATCGCCATGACCATGGTCCCCGCGAAGGGCAGCTGGGGCATGGTGATGTCAAAGGCGATGGCGATGACCGCGCCCAGGGACGCGCCGGAGGACACGCCCAGGGTGGAGCCGTCTGCCAGCGGGTTTTTCAGCAGGCCCTGCATGGCGGCGCCGCCCACAGAGAGGGCCGACCCCGTCAGAGCCACGCACAGCACCCGGGGCAGGCGAACCGAGAGGACAATGGCGCTGGTGGAGCCTGCGGGCACTGCGGCGCTCACTGCCTCCCCCACGGTGATGGAGCGGTCAAATACGGCGGCTACGGCGGCCTTCAGCGCCGCCCACACCACGCTCACCGTGTCCGCTACAGGGATATTGACGCTGCCCACGCACACGCACAGCACCAGCGCCGCCAGCATCACCAGAATAAAGACCCCATAGGCCAGGGGGCTGAAAGTCTCCCGGCGGGGCCGCTTCGAGAGAACAGGGGACGCTTTCGCGTCCCCTGTATGTTTATCACGCAGCATCGCCATAGACAAAGTCGAAGAGCATCTGCGCGCCGTCCGCCAGACGGGGAGCGGGGCGGGACAGCTCGTTGTTCTGCAGGTTCAGGACCTTCTCGTTCTGGATGGCCTTCATGCTCTCCCAGCCGGTGCGGCCCAGGATCTCCTCCACGGGGGTGGGGCCCTCGCCGAAGTACATGGAGATGGTCACGATGTAGTCGGGGTCGCGCTCGATGACCTGCTCCTCGGAGACCGAGCCCCAGCCCGTCACGTCAGCGAAGGCGTTGGTCAGGCCCAGCATCTCAGCCACCTCGTTCATGAAGGTGCCGCTGCCGGCGGCCCACAGGCCGTACTCCAGGGGGGAGACCTCGAAATACACGGTCTCGGTGCCGTCGCCGGTGGCCTTGCTCTTCAGCTCATCGAAGATGGACTGCATCTCGCTCACCACAGCCTCGGCCTCCTCGTTCTTGCCCATCAGGGCGCCGATGAGGCGGACGGCCTCGTAGGTGCCCTCGATGTCATCGGCATCGGAGACGACGACCTTGATCCCGGCGTTCTCCAGGGCGGCGATCTGCTCATCGGTCTGGGCCATGGTGCTCATCAGCAGCACCTGGGGCTCCAGGGCGATGATCTCCTCCAGGTTGGTGTCAGCGCCGCTGGCCACAGCGGGGACCTCCAGCACCTCGGCAGGATAGTCGCAGTAGGTGCCGCGGCCAACCAGCGCATCCCCCGCGCCAACGGCGTAGAGGATCTCGCAGTCAGAGGCGGTCAGCGCCACGATGCGGGTGGCGGGCTCGTCCAGGGTGATGGTCTTGCCGGTCATGTCCACCACGGTGATGGAGGTGTCCTCAGGGGTGGTGGTGTCCGGCGCGGTGGTATCGGGGGCAGTGGTCTGCTGGTCATTGCCGGTGCCGCTGTTGTCGGCGCTGCCGGTATTGCCGCCGCAGCCCGCCAGCATGGTCATCACCATGGCCAGAGCCAGCAGCAGCGCAAGGATCTTGCTTCTTTTCATTTGTGTGTACTCCTTTTTCATCTGACATTTTCTGCTGTCCTGTGAACAGAACTTCTGTCGGAGCAACAAAAAAGCTGCCCCCACTCACACGAGAGGAGCAACTGAAAAACGGCACCCGTACGGTGCCATGTCTCACCCCACCCCAGGAGCATCGTTTCATGTGTAAGCAGGTCTCCCGACTTTGCTTCATCCTACTCGGCTGCCTTCCCGCCTGGCGGCAGTGGCGTCTCTACCTTTCGTCGGCTTCACGGTTACTGGGATAGTCCGGAATTCTCATCCGCGTTCCCCCGGCGGCTGGGCCGCCGGCGCATCGCTGCGCAAATACACACACTGTTCACTTGACAGGGACAGTATACTGCATCTTCCCTTCCCTGTCAAACTTTTTTATCCGGCCTGGCTGACCGATGACGAAAAAATCCCTCTTGCCTTTTTTCGCCGCGTCCGGTATACTGACCACTGGTGGTGATAAAAGCACATGGTAACGATCGTGAAAAACGGCACATTAACAGAGCAGGAGCAGGATCTCTACGTCCGCCATATCGTCAGCAAGTTCCCTGTCGGCGCGGTGGAGAAGGTGATCCTGGACGTACAGGATGAATACGTGGACATCCAGTATACCCTGCACCGGTACCGGGATATGCGGAAGATGGGCGGCTACTGCATTGGCGAGCCCGTCAGCTGGAATTCCGCCAAGCAGGCGGAGCTCAGCGACACAGTTCCTAACCCGATCGACTGATGATTTTTTTGATACAGAAGGGCACACGGCGGCTGGCCGTGTGCCTTTTTTTGTTTTTTGATTTTGGCGGCGGCTGGGGTCTTTTGATACGCTGTTTGCCTCCGGCGGGGCTGTTCCGCGCCCCGGCGCGGGTGACTTTGGCCTCGGCCCCAAAGTCACCAAAGGGCCGCCGGCCCCCTTCGGGCCGGACTCCCCGCTTTTGCCGGGTGGCTCGTGCGGCGGGTCAGAAATCTCGAAAATCGTTTCTCCCACCAGGAACCATCTTGCAGTCGTACGTCTGTCGCCCCTCGAAAAGATACTGCCCTAGCCCTTTAGCCGAAGCCACTGACCCAACAGGGCGCATTTGTGCGGTGGTTTGCTGGGTGTCCCGTTGACGAAGCCGCAGGGCCGCACCGCACCATTGTCCACAATGTAAGACGGCGGCAACAACCGACAAGTCTGTTCCTGTCGGCGTCGTGGGGCGACAGCCGAAGGTGGACGAGCTGTATCTGACACCGAACCGCACGGGCCAAGAATCGTGGGCTCTTCTGGTGCAAAATCGAGCTAACGCCCCCAAAAATGGGGGCCTGGGGCACTCCCCGGCGCTTTTTCGCCACTTTTTAGCGGTAAAAAGTGGCCCACCGGAGGCAAACAGCGTATCAAAAAACACCGGCAAACGGCAAAAAGAAAACCCGCCCGGGGGACATCCCCCGGACGGTAAAAGAAATGATCAGCACATAGCCTCCGCCAGAGCCTGGATCTGCCCGCGGCTCTCCTCGCTGAGGGCGGAGAGGATCTTCACCTCGCCGACGAAGCGCAGGTCCTTGCAGCCCTCCAGCAGCTTCTTCATGGTCTTGGCGGCCATGGGAGCCCAGGAACCGTTCTCCATCAGGCCGATGGTGCGGTTCTGGAAGTTCCGCTCCGTCAGATGGTGGATGAACTCCTTCATGAAGGGGAAGATGTCGGCGTTATAGGTGGTGGTAGCCAGCACCAGCCGGTCGTAGCGGAAGGCGTCCTCCACAGCTTCGGCCATGTCGCAGCGGGCCAGGTCCGTCAGCACCACCTTCTGGCCCTTCTCCTCCAGCGTCTGCGCCAGCAGCTGGGCGGCGGCCTGGGTGTTGCCGTACACCGAGGTGTAGGCGATCACCACGCCCTCGCTCTCCGGCCGGTAGGAGGACCAGGTATCATACAGGCCGATATAGGTGCCCAGATCCTCCGTCAGCACGGGGCCGTGGAGGGGGCAGATGATGGAAATATCCAGGGTGGCGGCCTTCTTCAGCAGGGCCTGCACCTGCGCGCCGTACTTGCCCACGATGCCGATGTAGTAGCGCCGGGCCTCGCAGGCCCAGTCCTCCTCCACATCCAGCGCGCCGAACTTGCCGAAGCCGTCAGCGGAGAAGAGGACCTTGTCCAACCCGTCATAGGAGACCATGACCTCGGGCCAGTGGACCATGGGCGCAGCCACGAAGGTCAGGCTGTGGCGGCCCAGAGAGAGGCCATCCCCCTCCCCCACCACCACGCGCCGGTCCGCGTACTCCTGGCCGAAGAAATTCTTCATCATGGCGAAGGCCTTGGCGGAGGACACCACCACCGCCTGGGGATAGGTCTCCAGGAAGAGGGCGATGTTGGCGGAGTGGTCCGGCTCCATGTGGTGGACCACCAGATAGTCGGGCTGCCGCCCGGCCAGAGTGCTCTCGATGTTGGCCAGCCACTCCTGGGCGAAGTGCCGGTCCACGGTGTCCATAATGGCGATCTTCTCGTCCACGATGGCGTAGGAGTTGTAGGCCATGCCGTTGGGGACCACGTACTGGCCCTCGAAGAGGTCCACCTGGTGGTCGTTCACGCCGATGTAGCGGATGTCGTTGGTAATGAACATATGGTTTCTCCTTTATATATATTGATCCCGCTCCTCCCCCGGCGGCACCGCCGCCCTCCGCACCGCATATCATGGAGGGACACTCCGCCATCGCCCGATGGCGCACTGACAGGAGGACGATATGGGATGATGAAGCGCAGCGTTCTGGCCGCCGTGCTGCTGCCCTTTCTGGGCACCGCTCTGGGCGCGGGCGGCGTATGCTTTCTGCGGGGCGCGCCCCGACCGGACCTGGGGCGGGCGCTGTCCGGCTTTGCCGCGGGGGTGATGACGGCGGCTTCCGTCTGGAGTCTTCTGCTGCCCGCCATCGAGCAGTCCGCCCATCTGGGCGCGCTGGCGTTTTTCCCCGCCTTTGCCGGGGTGTGGGGCGGCTTTCTCTTTCTGCTGGCGCTGTCCGGTATCCTCCCCCGCCTGGCCCGGCGCTCCGGCGGCCGGGGGTCCACGGCGATGATGGTCCTGGCCGTCACGCTGCACAATCTGCCGGAGGGCATGGCGGTGGGCGTGGCCGCCGCCGGATACCTCTCCGGCCGGGGCGGCATCACCGCCGGGGCCATGCTGATCCTGGCCCTGGGCATCGCCCTGCAAAACCTGCCGGAGGGGGCCATCGTGTCCATGCCCCTCCAGGCGGAGGGGATGAAGCGGCCCGCCGCCTTCGGCGCGGGGGTCCTCAGCGGCGTTGTCGAGCCTGTGGGAGCGGCGGCCGCCATCTGGCTGGCGGGCGTGGTGGTTCCGGCGCTGCCGTGGCTGCTGGGCTTCGCCGCCGGGGCCATGCTGTATGTAGCGGCGGCGGAGCTGCTCCCGGACATGGCCCGGGACGGGGACCGGCGCGGCCCCCTGCTCCTCTTCGCCGCCGGGTTTACGGTGATGATGGCGATGGATGTGGCGCTGGGGTGAAGGTTTTTTCTTCCGGTGGGGGGTTCGGCCTCCGGGCCGATGTACTTTTCAAGCGATTGAAAAGTACCCAAAAGATCGCCGGAACCCCTTCGGTTCCGGTCCTCCGGCTTTGCTGGGCTGTCGTGCGGTGGGTCAAAATAGAACATGTTGTCGAGAGTTGTTGCTCCCACCAGGATACTGCTCTCAGTAGTGCGCCTGTCGACCCTCGAAATGATACTGCCCTAACCCTTTAGCCGAAGCCGCTGACTAAACTGGGCGCATAGGTGCGGTGCTTTGCTGAGAGTCCCGGATACGAAAGCTTGCAAGTTTCCACCGCACCATGGGCTGCAACGTCAGACAGCGGCATGATCTGACAAATCTGTTTGTCTCGGCGTCGTGGGGCCGACAGGCGAAGTTGGTCGAGATACATCTGGCACCGAACCGCAAATGGCAAAGGGCTGTTACTCCTTCTGGTGCAGAATCGAGCATTCGCCCAAAAAACGGGGGTCTCGGGGGTATCCCCCGGCGGCTTTTCGGACCTTTTGGCCGGTCAAAAGGTCCCCGTCGGAGACAAAACAGAGGAACGAAACGATACAGGGCAAAATACCTCGGCCCGGGGGCCGAAACCTCCCTTCCGCCGGAGGCCCAGCGCAAAGCCAAAAACGAATCAAACGATCCCGCTGATGCGGACCACCTCAACGCCCTGTGCCTCCCAGTTGGCCAGGATCTGGTTGAAGCCCAGAGAGTCGCTGGCCATGTGACCGGCCACGATGATGTTGGACTTGTTGTGCTTCTTCATGCCGTCCACCACCTCGGGGGTAGCGTGCATGCAGATGAAGGTGCCCACACCGGCGTTGGAGCAGGCGATGTACTCCTCCAGGGTGGGTGCGCCCACGCCGTACATCTCCACATAGATGCGCCCGGCGAAGCTGTCTCTGGAGCCGACCCACACCTCGGGCTGCTGGTCGGGCAGCGCCTCGCTGTACTCCCGGATGGTCAGCAGCTCGTCGATGACATCCTGCACGGTGCAACGGGGATTTTTGGCGCTGAGAGCGTCCATCCGGGCCTGCACGGTGCGCTCAGCCAGCATATCCGCGGGGGTGTGGAAGGCCACGTCGCTGATGTCCAGCAGCTTCGCCACGTCCCGCATCTGGGTGCGGTTGCGGCTGTGCTTGGTGTGGCAGCGCTTGGTCTTGCCGTCATAGGCCAGACGCTGGGCCTCGTTGATGGGCACGCCGCACTCCATCAGCTTCTTCATATGGTCCCGGCAGAACAGCTCCGCGCTGTCGGGGTTCAGAATACCGTTGGGGTGGTGCTGGGCCACGCAGTCGAAGCCCAGCTGCTTGGCCAGCATCAGCATGGTGGTGTCCATGTCGATGCCCGCCAGCACCCGCTTGACCTCTCTGCCGTTGTCAAACACAACGCCGGAGTCCTCGGGCATGGTCTCCAGACCCACCAGGTCCAGAACGCTCTGATACATTTCCTTGACTGTCATTTTTTGTCCTCCTGTGGCGGCCAGGCCGCAATATTGAATATTGTATATTGATGATATGGATATGCTATATGCAGGGCGCGCCCGGCTTACTGCCCGGCGATGCTCCGGGCGACGTGTACGCCGCTGGCGGATGCGTGGGACAGGGAGTGGGTGATGCCGCTGCCGTCACCGATGATGTAGAGGCCCTCGTAGCGGCACTGGAGGCTCTTGTCCACCTCCACCTCCATGTTGTAGAACTTCACCTCCACGCCGTAGAGCAGGGTGTCGTCGTTGGCGGTGCCGGGGGCCACCTTGTCCAGGGCGTAGA
>CAYSDG010000021.1:0-22981 GCA_964429705.1 uncultured Oscillospiraceae bacterium
CTGATGGACATCGCCACCATCGGCGCGAAGACGCTGAAAAAGCGGGGTCTGCTGCCGGAGCTGGACGAGAGCGAAGAGATCAACGCCTGCTCCATCCACACCCCCGCCGTGGTGAACGGCGAGGAGCAGGACTGGCTGCTGATGTTCAAGAACGAGACCCACAACCACCCCACGGAGATCGAACCCTTCGGCGGTGCGGCCACCTGCATCGGCGGCTGCATCCGCGATCCCCTGAGCGGCCGCGTGTATGTCCATCAGGCCATGCGCGTCACCGGCGGCGGCGATCCCCGCGTCTCCTTTGCTGACACCACCCCCGGCAAGCTGCCCCAGCGCAAGCTGGCGACCACCGCTGCCGCAGGCTACAGTTCCTATGGCAACCAGATTGGTCTGGCCACCGGCCACGTGGCCGAGGTCTACCACGAGGGCTATATCGCCAAGCGTCTGGAGTGCGGCGCTGTGGTAGGCGCAGCTCCTGCCGATCATGTCCGCCGCGAGGTCCCTGCCCCCGGCGATGTGGTGATCCTGCTGGGCGGCCGCACCGGCCGCGACGGTATCGGCGGCGCCACCGGCTCCAGCAAGAGCCATAACATGAAATCCCTGACCACCATGGCCAGTGAGGTCCAGAAGGGCAACGCCCCCGAGGAGCGCAAGATCCAGCGTCTGTTCCGCAACGGCGATGTGACCCGCCTCATCAAGCGCTGCAACGACTTCGGCGCAGGCGGCGTATCTGTCGCCATCGGCGAACTGGCCGACGGTCTGACCATTGATCTGGATGCCGTACGCAAGAAGTACGACGGTCTGGACGGCACAGAGCTGGCCATCTCCGAGAGCCAGGAGCGTATGGCTGTCGTGGTGGAGGCCAAGGATGTGGACGCCTTCATCGCCGCCGCCGAGCAGGAGAACCTGGAGGCCTATATCGTGGCCCGCGTCACGGAAAGCCCCCGCATGGTGATGACCTGGCGCGGCCAGACCATCGCCGACCTGAGCCGCGCTTTCCTGAATACCAACGGTGCGGTAAAGACCGCCAAGGTCTCCGTGGCTGACTATCATCGCCCCAACGGCTTTATCTGCGAAGGCAGCCTGCGCGACACCGCCACCAACCTGAAATTTGCCAGCCGCCGCGGTCTGGTGGAGCGGTTCGACGGCTCCATCGGCGCAGGCAGCGTGCTGATGCCCTTCGGCGGCAAGACCCAGCGCACTCCCGCCCAGGCCATGGCCGCCCTCTTCCCTGTGGAGCCCGGCCAGGTCACCGATCAGGCCAGCCTGATGGCCTGGGGCTTTGACCCCGACTGGATGAGCGCCGACCCCTTCACCGGCGCACAGGCCAGCATCATCACCTCCATGGCCAAGATCGTGGCTGCCGGTGCGGACTACAAGAAGGCCTACCTGACCCTGCAGGAGTTCTTTGAGAAGCTGCGCCAGGAGCCCTATCGCTGGGGCAAGCCCTTCCAGGCACTCCTGGGTGCTCTGCAGGCACAGCTGGGATTGGAAGCCGCTGCCATCGGCGGCAAGGACTCCATGAGCGGCTCTTTTATGGACAAGGATGTTCCCCCCACCCTCATCTCCTTCGCCATCGCCCCTGTGAAGGCTGGCAACGTGGTATCCACCGAGTTCAAGGGTGCTGGCCACAGCGTCTACCTCTTCGGTACCACCTCTCTCAGCGACTACGAGGCCCACAAGGCCACCTGGAGCCGCTACCACGAGCTGGTGAAGTCCGGTAAGGTCCTCTCCGCCTGGGCGCTGGAGTCCGGCGGCGTGGCCGAGGCCGTGATGAAGATGAGCTTCGGCAACGGCGTGGGCTTTGCCTATGACAAGGATGCCGGCGCCCCCTGGTTCGGCCCCGCCCCCGGTATGATCCTGGCCGAGCTGAGCGAGGACGTGAGCTTTGGTGAGAAAATCGGTGTCACCACCGACGACGGCAGCATCACCCTGTGCGGCGAGACGGTGTCCATCGCCGAGCTTCTGCAGCTGAACGACAGCGTGCTGGAGGGTGTCTACAGCACCCAGGCCAAGGCCGAGAGCAAGCTGGAGACCTTCGCCTACACCGCCGGCTGCACCGCGGCCCCCGCTGTGAAGACTGCCAAGCCCAAGGCCCTGATCCCCGTCTTCCCCGGCACCAACTGCGAGTACGACACCGCCCGTGCCGTTATCGCCGCAGGCGGCGACGCAGAGATCCTGGTGGTGCGCAACCTCACCGCCGACCAGGTGGCTGAGAGCGCCGAGCGCTTCGCCAAGGCCATCGCCACCAGCCAGATGATCGTCATCCCCGGCGGCTTCTCCGGCGGCGACGAGCCCGACGGCTCCGGCAAGTTCATCACCAGCTTCTTCCGCTCCCCCGCCGTGCGGGAGGAGGTCACCAAGCTTCTGGAGCAGCGCGACGGTCTGATGGCCGGTATCTGCAACGGCTTCCAGGCTCTCATCAAGCTGGGTCTGGTGCCCTACGGCAAGATCATCGATGCCGATGAGAACTGCCCCACCCTGACCTACAACACCATCGGCCGCCACCAGAGCAGCATCGTCCGCACCCGCGTGTGCACCAACAACTCCCCCTGGCTGGCCGAGACCAAGGTGGGCGACATCTACTCCGTACCCATCTCCCACGGTGAGGGCCGCTTTATCGCCCCCGAGGCGCTGATCCGGCAGCTGGCAGAAAACGGCCAGATCCTCACCCAGTATGTGGACCTGGAGGGCCAGCCCACCATGGACACCGCTTTCAACCCCAACGGCTCCCTGTACGCCATCGAGGGTATCCTGTCCCCCGACGGCCGCGTGCTGGGCAAGATGGGCCACAGCGAGCGCATCGGCAAGGATCTGTACCGCAATGTCCCCGGCAACTACGAAATGGGTCTCTTCCGCAGCGCAGTGAAATATTTCAAGTGATCTACCCGATAAAGAGCGGGCCCTGTCCGGGCCCGCTTTTTTCCTATTGACAGAATACCCCCCAGGGGTATATACTGGCCCCAGGATCATTCAGAAGGGAGGCATGCGCATGGACAGCTGCTGTCACTGCTCCAAAAAGCGCCAGCGCAGCGAGGAGGAGCTGAAAAAGCTGACCCACCGGCTCAGCCGCATCGAGGGACAGGTCCGCGGGCTGCGGGAGATGCTGCAGAAGGACGCCTACTGCACCGACATCCTCATCCAGGTCAGCGCCGTCAGCGCCGCCCTGAACAGCTTCAGCCGCGAGCTTCTCAGCGAGCATATCCACACCTGTGTGGCCGACGGCATCCGCGCCGGGGACGACCAGGTGGTGGACGAGCTGGTGAACACCCTGCAAAAGCTGATGAAATAACGGCTCATACCTCCGTTCTCATACTATATTGCCGAAAGAAAGGACCGCCTTATGAAACAAACCTTTACTGTCACAGGGATGACCTGTTCCGCCTGCTCCGCCCATGTGGAGAAGGCCGTCAGCAAGGTCAGCGGCGTCAGCGCCGTCAGCGTAAATCTGCTGGCCAACAATATGTCCGTCACCTACGACGAGAGTACCACCCCTGAGATCATTATCCAAGCCGTGGTGGACGCGGGCTACGGCGCTTCGCTGCCCCAGAGCGGCGGTGCAAAGAAGGCCCAGCCCCCCCGCCGCAGCGATGTGATGGCCGACGAGCTCAAACAGATGAAGCACCGCCTGGTGTGGTCCTTCGTTTTTCTGATCCCCCTCTTCTACATTTCCATGGGTCACATGCTGGGCGCTCCCCTGCCCAGCTTCCTGGTCGGCATGGAGAATGCTGTGGCCTTCGCCTTCACCCAGCTGCTGCTGGTGCTGCCCATCATGTACCTCAACGATAAATACTACAAGGTGGGCTTTAAGACCCTGTGCAAGGGTGCGCCCAATATGGATTCCCTGATCGCCGTGGGCTCCGCCGCCGCCGTGATCTACGGCGTCTTTGCCATCTACCAGCTGGGCTACGGTCTGGGCCACGGAGATATGGAGCTGGTAGAGCACTACCACATGAACCTGTACTTCGAGGGTGCGGGCATGATCCTGACCCTCATCACCATGGGCAAATTTCTGGAGACGCGGTCCAAGGGCAAGACTGGCGAGGCCATCGAGCGCCTGATGGATCTGGCTCCCAAGACCGCACACGTCCTGCGGGACGGCGCTGAGACCGAGATCCCCGTGGAGGAGGTCCGGGTTGGCGACAGAATCGTTGTCCGCCCCGGACAGTCCATCCCGGTGGACGGCGTGATCGTAGAGGGCGCGTCCTCCGTGGATGAGAGCGCCCTTACCGGCGAGAGCCTCCCAGTGGACAAATCTGTTGGCGATAAGGTAGCCGCCGCCTCCATCAACAAGTCCGGCTCCTTTGTCTTCCAGGCAGACCGGGTGGGTGAGGACACCACGCTGGCCCAGATGATCCGCCTGGTGGAGGAGGCCAGCGCCTCCAAGGCCCCCATCGCCAAACTGGCGGACAAGGTGGCGGGCATCTTCGTTCCCACCGTCATGGCCATCGCCGCTGTTACCTTCGCCGCGTGGATGCTGCTGACCGGCAGCTTCACCCAGGCCCTCACCGCCGGGATCTCCGTGCTGGTGATCTCCTGCCCCTGCGCCTTGGGCCTGGCTACCCCCGTAGCCATCATGGTCGGCACCGGCAAGGGCGCGGAAAACGGCATCCTGGTGAAATCCGCTGAAGCCCTGGAGGCTCTGCACACCGTGGACACCGTAGTGCTGGACAAGACCGGCACCCTGACCCAGGGCAAGCCCCGGGTCACCGATATTCTCCCTGCCGAGGGGCTGACAGAGCAGTCCCTGCTGGGGCTGGCCGCCTGTCTGGAGGCCCCCTCCGAGCACCCCCTGGGCGCCGCCATCACCGAGGAGGCCGCCGCCCGCGGCCTGCCCCTGGCTCCCGTCACCGGCTTCGAGGCCATCCACGGCCGCGGCGTGAAGGCCGTCTTCGGCGGTCACACCTGTCTGGCGGGCAACCGGGCCATGATGGACGAGGCCGGAGTGGAGCTGGAGCGCTGGCTGGACACCGCCATGGATCTGGCCACCCAGGGCAAGACCCCCCTGTATTTCGCCAAGGACACCCAGCTGCTGGGTATCATCGCCGTGGCTGACACCCCCAAGCCCACCAGCAAGGATGCCGTGGCCGCCTTCCGCAGCCTGGGCATCAATGTCATCATGCTCACCGGCGACAACCACCGCACCGCCGACGCCATCGGCGAGCAGCTGGGCGTCAACGATGTGTTCTCCGAGGTCCTGCCCCAGGACAAGGAGCAGAAGATCGCCGAGCTGCAGAGCCGGGGCCACGTGGTGGCCATGGTGGGCGACGGCATCAACGATGCCCCCGCTCTGGCCCGCGCGGACGTTGGTCTAGCCATCGGTGCAGGCACCGACGTTGCCATTGAGAGCGCGGACATCGTGCTGATGAAGAGCGACCTGATGGACGCCGCCGCCGCTGTGGAGCTGAGCCGGGCTACCATCCGCAACATTAAGCAGAACCTCTTCTGGGCATTCTTCTACAACAGTCTGGGTATTCCTCTGGCCGCCGGTGTGTTCTACCCCCTGCTGGGCTGGCAGCTGAATCCCATGTTCGCCGCCGCCGCCATGAGTCTCAGCTCTGTCACCGTGGTGAGCAACGCCCTGCGTCTGCGGTTTTTCAAGACGAAGTTCCTTTCCCACGCCCACGTCAGCGCACCTGCTCCCGCCGCCCCCAGCGAGGCCCCCTTCCGTGAAGCCGTGGCTGTCCCCACCGCGGACAGCCCTGCGGATACTACCATTAACACCGAACAAGGAGGAAACAACGAAATGGAAAAGACCATCAAGATCGAGGGCATGATGTGCGCCCACTGCCAGGCCCATGTGGACAAGGCGCTCAACGCCATCCCCGGCGTCACCGCCACCGTGAACCTGGAGGCTGGCACCGCCACCGTAAAGGGCGATGTCTCTGACGAGGTGCTCACCGCCGCCGTCACCGAGGCGGGCTACAAGGTGCTGGAGATCCAGTGATCTCCCCATCCAAAGCAGGAGGCAGAGGGCCACAGCCCTCTGCCTCCTCTTTCTTTTTTGAACAAAGTCAAATTTTTCCGCTTCTGCTGTGGAAAATCTCTTATCTTTGTACTATAATAGAAGCTTATGAAATATGATCAGGAGGATATCTCATGGAAGAAAAGAGAGCCTTTGGCTATATCTGCCCCGCCTGCGGCAAGGCCGTATACGGCGAGCGCACCCAGTTCGCCCTCAGTGCCGCCGCGGTGGCCCTGGTGTGCGACTGCGGCAAAAGCGAGCTGACCGCCGAGACTGACGGCAGCACCTTCCGCATCACCGTCCCCTGCGGCATCTGCGGCGAGGAGCACCGGGCAGAGGTCAGCGCCCAGGCCCTGCTCCACGGCGAGGGCGTGGCCCTGGCCTGCCCCACCACCAAGCAGCTGTGCTGCTACATTGGCGACGTATACCGGGTAGAGGGCGCTATGCAGGATCTGGAACTCATCGCCCAGAAGCACAAGGACGGCGAAGAGGAGCCCTTTGTGGACAGCATCATCATGTACGAGGTCCTATCCGAGCTGAAGGACATCGCCGCCCGGGACGGCATTCGCTGCACCTGTGGGTCCAAGGGCTGCGCCATCTCTGTCACCGGCGGCGCGGTGGACCTGGTGTGCCAGACCTGCGGCGGCCGCCTGCGTGTGCCCGCCGCCACCGACGAGGATCTGGACCGGCTGTGCTGCCAGTACACGCTGACTATCAAGGGGAACCAGTGACTATGCTGATCTGTTTTCTGCTGTTTTTCGCCCTGGTGGCTCTCTGTCTGTTGACGGGCCACAGCGTATCCTGGGCCCTGCTGGGCGGACTGCTCCTCTTCTGGGGGCTGGGCCGCCGCATGGGCTTCACCCACCGGCAGCTGTGGGATATGGCCTGGGCCAAGTGTAAGAAGTCCCTCATCGTTGTGACCATCATACTGCTCATCGGCATCATCACCGGACTGTGGCGGCTCAGCGGCACCATCGCCGGGTGCATCGTGTGGGGCGTGTCCCTCATCACGCCCCAGCTGTTTCTGGTGTCCGCGTTTCTCCTGTGCGCCGCGCTCAGCTATATCCTGGGTACATCCTACGGCGTGTGCAGCACCATGGGCGTTATTCTGATGGCCCTGGCCCGCTCCGGCGGAGTGGATGTCCCGCTGGCGGCCGGCGCTGTGCTGTCGGGTGCCTATTTCGGTGACCGGTGCAGCCCTGCCTCCTCCGCCGCCAGTCTGGTGGCCGCGGTAACGGAGACGGATCTCTACCGTAACGTCCGCCAGATGCTGCGCACCGGGCTTCTGCCCACTCTGCTGACCATCGCCCTCTATACCGCCCTGTCCATCTTCCACCCTCTGGGGGAGATGGACGCGGCGGTGCTGAGCGCTCTGGAGGACAGCTTCACCATCGCCTGGCCCGCTCTGCTGCCCGCCGTGGTGATGCTGGTGCTTCCTCTGATCAAGGTCCCCATCAAGCTGGCCATGGCCGCCAGCATTGCCACTGCGGCTCTGGTCGCCTTCTTCGTCCAGGGCTTCACCCCTATGGAGATCCTGCGCGCCGCCTGGAGCGGCTATCACCCCGCCGACGCGGCCCTGGAGGCCACGCTGGGTGGCGGCGGCATCACCAGTATGGCCGCAAGCTATGTCATCGTCACCCTGACCGGGCTGTACTCCGGTATTCTGGAGAGTACTGGCTCTCTGGAGCCCCTGAGCCGCCCCATCAACAAGCTGGCGGACCGGGCAGGAAATCTGCCTGCCATGATGGTGGTATCCGCTGGTGTGGCGGCGGTGCTGTGCAACCAGGCCGTCACCACCATGCTCAGCCAGCAGCTTATGGGCAGCCGCTACAGTGACCAGGAGGAACTGGCAATGGACATCGAAAACTCCGGCATCCTCATTGCGGGCCTGGTCCCCTGGTCCATCGCATGCAGCATCCCGCTGGCTATGCTGGGCAGCGACAGCCGCGCTATCCCCTACGCCTTCCTGCTGTGGCTGATCCCCATCTGTTACCTCTTCACCAAGCGGTTTTTCTATCCTATTGAGACGCGGAAAGGAGCGCCCCAACCATGATCCAACTGCTGGCCAAGCGCCTGATCCCCCACTATGAGCAGGCATCCGATCCCGCCGTCCGCCAGGCCTACGGCGTGCTGTGCGGGTGCGTGGGCATCGCCCTGAACCTGCTGCTGTTCGCCGGAAAACTGCTGGCCGGAGGACTCAGCGGCTCTGTCGCCATCACAGCGGACGCCTTCAACAACCTCTCCGACGCCGGCTCCTCGGTGGTGACGCTGCTGGGCTTTAAGCTGGCCGCCCAGAAGCCGGACAGCGACCACCCCTTCGGCCACGGCCGGTTCGAGTACATATCCGGCCTGGTGGTGGCAATGGTCATCCTCCTGATGGGTGTGGAGCTGGGGCGAGACAGCGTGGACAAGATCCTCCATCCCAGCGCCGTCACCTTTGACCTGCTGGTTGCCCTGATCCTGGTGGCCTCCATCCTCGTCAAGCTCTATATGGCACTCTACAACCGCTCTGTGGGGCAGCGCATCGGCTCCGCCGCCATGACCGCCACCGCCGCCGACTCCCTCAGCGACTGCATGGCCACCACAGCCGTGCTGGCCGCCACGGCGGCGGGCCACATCTGGGGCGTGCAGATCGACGGCTGGTGCGGCCTCGTGGTGGCCTGCTTTATCCTGTGGGCGGGGTTCAACGCCGCCCGGGACACCATCAGCCCCCTGCTGGGGCAGCCGCCTGAGCCGGAATTTGTGGAGCAGATCCAGTCCACTGTGCTGGCCCACCCGGAGATCCTTGGCATCCACGATCTGATCGTCCACGACTACGGCCCCGGCCGCTGCTTCATCTCTCTCCATGCGGAGGTCCCCGCCGACGGGGATATTCTCCAGCTCCACGATGTGGTTGACACCACGGAGAAGGAGCTGAACGCCGCCATGGGCTGCCTTGCCACCATCCACATGGACCCCATCGTCCGGGATGACGGGCTCACCGCCGAGACACGGGCACGGGTGGCTGCCATTGTCCGGCTCATCGACCCGGGCATCACCATTCACGACTTCCGCATGGTGGCAGGACCCACCCACACCAACGTCATCTTCGACACGGTGGTGCCCTATAACTGCACGCTCAGCAACCGGGAAGTCGCCAACCGCATCCAGTCCGGCGTCCGCGCCCTGGATGGCAACTATTTTGCCGTGGTCGAGGTGGAAAAGAGCTATATCTGACAGCCAAGCCAAAGAATACGCAAAAAGAGGACCCGATTGGGTCCTCTTTTCTTATCTGATCCGTCCCTCCGGCAGACGCCGGAGCTTCTCGCTGTCAGTGGATATGCACATGTCCATGGCCGCTGAAGATCAGCAGCATACCCAGCAGCATGCCCAGCATGGTAGCCAGGCCACTGAGCCGGTTCTGCCACAGGTGCTCGGACTCCGGCAGCAGCTCGCCAAAAATAACATACAGCATCGCGCCAGCGGCAAAGCACTGGGAGGCCGCCAGCAGAGCGGGGTTCATCGCCCCCACGGTATACCCCAGCAGTGCCCCCAGAATGGTGGGTACACCGCTGACCGCCGCCACAGCCACCGCCCGGCGTGCCTTGACACCGCTGGTCAGCAGCGGGGCAGCAATGCTCATCCCCTCGGGAATATTGTGCATACCGATGATCAGCGCCGCCAGCACGCCGCTGCCGCTGTGGGCATGCTCACCGGCGAAGGTCGCACCGATGGCCATGCCGACCGGCACATTGTGCAGTGCCACGGCGGCAGCCATCACCAGGCCCGCCGTATGGAGGGTATGTCCGCCGCAGGCACACATCTCATCTGGTCCGTGCTCCTCGTGTACATGCTCCTCCTCGTGGTGGTGGCACTCAGCGTGGCAGTGGTCATGGTCCACCTCGCCGTGGATGTGGTGATAGTGCTCGTGGCCATCGTGGGCGTGCTGGTGGGGCCCGCCGTGGCTGTGTCCGCCGTGGCTATGGCTGTGGTGGGCCTGCTTGTCCACCCAGCAGTTGAGCAGATAGGTGCAGAAATATCCCACCAGGATCCACAGCAGGATCGCAGCCGTGGCGGCACTGGTCTCCCGCGCGTCGTTGATCAGGTCAAAGCACACTACGCTGAGCATCACACCTGCCGTGAAGCGCAGCATCAGGCTGATGGTGCGGTTGGTGGGGCTGTGGATCGCCGCCGCTGCCGTTCCGCCCAACGCCAGACCGCCTACGCCAGTCAGCGCGGTGATCAGCAGGATCGTCAAATATGGATTCATTCAGGTCGCTCCTTGCAAATTTTTTCATTTTATCATACCATTGCCCGAGCAGACAAGTCAACGAAAACTTTCTATCCCACCGGCTGCCGCCTGTCCCGCTGTGCCGCGGAAAATACAGTGGTAAAGCGCTGGGATCTGTGATATGATGAAATCGCAAATTTTGACAAAGGATGTGACACACATGGGCCACCTGCGCGACAAGCGCCTGTTCCTGCTGGATATGGACGGCACCATCTATCTGGACGAGGACCTTTTTCCCGGCACCCTGCCTTTTCTGCAGCATGTGAAGGAGATCGGGGGCCGCTACCTCTTTCTCACCAACAACTCCTCCCGCTCTGTGACCACCTACATCGAAAAGCTGGCACGGCTTGGCATCTCCGCCCAGGCTGAGGATTTCCTCACCTCCACCAGTGCCATGATCGTGGACCTGCAGAGCCGGGAGCCCTACCGGCTCTGCTATGCCTTCGGCACCGAAGCCTTCTGCCAGCAGTTGCGGGAGGCAGGCATTCCCATAACGGACACCCTCTCGGACGAGGTGGACTGTCTGCTCATCGGCTTTGATACGGAGCTGACCTTCCAGAAGCTGGAGGATGCCTGCATCCTCCTGAACCGGGGCGTGGACTTCATCGCCACCAACCCCGACTGGGTCTGCCCCACCTGGTACGGCTCCGTCCCCGACTGCGGCAGCGTGTGCGAGATGCTCTTCCGGGCCACCGGCCGCCGCCCCCGGGTCATCGGCAAGCCCCAGCCTGCCATGGCCCTGCTGGCAATGGAGAAATATGGATACGCCAGGGAGGAGACCATCATGATCGGCGACCGGCTCTATACCGACATCGCCAGCGGTGTAAACGCCGGAGTGGACACCGCCTTCGTTCTGTCCGGCGAGGGCACCATGGACGATCTGGCCGCCAGCGACGTGAAGCCCACCTGGGTCTTCGAGGATATTTCCGCTATCCACAGCGCCATGCAGGCGTGATCTTCAGAGAGCGGCTCCGCCGCTCTCCGCGTCCGACCCCCAGCATAAAACCGAACAAAGGGAGGCAACCCCCATGAAGCTGAAGCTCAACAACCGCCGCACCATCCTGGTGGGCCTGGCATTTCTCTCTATCTCCGCCTTCTGGCAGATGTACGACAGCATCGTTCCTCTGGTGCTGAAGACCTCCTTCCATCTGGACGAATCTCTGGCCGGCGTGATCATGGCCGCCGACAACGTGCTGGCGCTGTTTCTGCTGCCCCTGTTCGGCGGTCTCAGCGACAGAACACACACCCGCCTGGGCCGCCGCACCCCCTATATTCTGTGCGGCACCGCGGCAGCGGTGGTGCTGATGAACCTGCTTCCCATGCTGGATGACGGCTACGCCGCCCAGGCCTCTCCCTGGCAGCTGGCGGCCTTCATCGCCGTGCTGGGGCTGCTGCTCATCGCAATGGGCACCTACCGCTCTCCCGCCGTGGCCCTGATGCCGGACGTGACCCCCAAGCCGCTGCGCAGCAAGGCTAACGCCATCATCAACCTGATGGGCGCTGTGGGCGGCGTTACCTACCTGGTCCTGGCCGCCGTGCTGTACCCTGACAGCAAGACAGCGGGACTGAGCCACATCAGCTACCGGCCCCTGTTTTTCGCCGTATCCCTCATTATGGCGGCGACGGTAGCAGCGCTGCTGCTCACCATCCGGGAACCGAAGCTGGCTGCCGCCAACCAGCGGCTGGAGGCAGCCCACCCGGAGTGGAACCTGTCGGAGAGCGACGACAGCGGCCATGAGACCCTGCCCCGCCCCGTCAAGCGCAGTCTGGGCTTCCTGCTGGCGTCCATTGCGCTGTGGTTCGCCGGATATAACGGTGTCACCACCTGGTTCACCACCTATATCAGCGAGGTCATGGGCTCCGGCATCGGCGGCGCCGCCACCTGTCTGCTGGTGGGCACCGTGGGCGCTATCGTCTCCTACATCCCCATCGGCTCCCTGGCCTCCCGCATTGGGCGGCGGCGGACCATCCGCTTCGGCGTGGTGCTGCTGACGCTCTGCTTTGCCGCCGGTTTCGCCCTGACCAACCTGGTCCACGCTGTCACCTTCCCGCTGTATCTGATCTTCGCCCTGGTGGGACTGGCCTGGGCCGCCATCAATGTCAACAGTCTGCCCATGGTGGTGGAGATGTGCCGGGGCAGCGACGTGGGCAAATTCACCGGCTACTACTACACCGCCTCCATGGCCGCCCAGGTGGTGACCCCCGTGCTGGCGGGGACCCTGCTCAAGCATCTCGGCTACCATATCCTGTTTCTCTATGGCGCATGCTTCGTGGCGCTCAGCTTTGTGACCATGTCCCAGGTACAGCACGGCGACACCAGAGCTGTGGCCAAGAAAGGTCTGGCAGCTTTTGAAGAAATGGACTAAAAGTGTGAACGCAATGTATTTCTTATTTAAAATTATACTGTTTGTTGTCGTAATTTGGCTGCTGGCGCTGCTGCCCCGCTGGGATCAGCCGGGCTGGGACGCTCTCTCCCGCTTCCATTACGCCCACCGTGGACTCCACAGCGCGGAGCGCGGCATCCCGGAAAATTCCCTCACCGCCTTTCAGGCTGCGGTGGAGCACGGCTTCGGTGCGGAGCTGGATGTCCATCTGATGGCTGACGGAAAGCTGGCCGTGGTCCACGACAGCGACCTGGCGCGGGTGTGCGGTCAGTCCGCCCG
This sequence comes from uncultured Oscillospiraceae bacterium, assembly GCA_964429705.1. Taxonomy (GTDB): domain Bacteria; phylum Bacillota; class Clostridia; order Oscillospirales; family Oscillospiraceae; genus Pelethomonas. The sequence continues at coordinate 12,896 of CAYSDG010000021.1, forward strand.
CATCGAGGAGCTGACAGCGGCGGACTTGGCCCACTTTCCCCTGCTGGGGGGCAGCGGGGAGACCATCCCCCTGCTGGAGGAGGTGCTGCCCCTGTTTGCGGGAAAAACGCCGCTTATCATCGAGCTGAAGGTGGAAAACGGCAACGCTGCGGCGCTGACAGACGCTGTCATGGCTCTGCTGGCACAGTTTTCGGAGCTGCAATACTGTGTGGAGTCCTTTCACCCCAGCGCGGTGCGGCACCTGCGGGCGCACTATCCCCAGGTACTGCGCGGGCAGCTCAGCGAAAACTTCTTCCGCTCCGGCACCCTGCCCAAGCCCCAGGCCACTCTCATGACCTGGCTGCTGACCACCGTCTACACCCGGCCCGATTTCATCGCCTACCGCTGGGAGGACCGCGGAACCTGCCCCAGCCTGTGGGTGATGCGCGCCCTGTACGGCGTTCACGAGGTCAGCTGGACCGTCCGGGATCAGAAGACCATGGACGAGCTGCTCCAGGCGGGCTGCGTGGTGATCTTTGAGGGCTTCGTGCCCGCCAGTGCGTGACAGGAGGCGCTGCGATGTATATCTTTGACCGGCAGCAATATGAGCGGCGGGTGGAGTGGTTCCGCCAGGCCCGTTTCGGCATGTTTATCCATTGGGGGCTGTACGCCATTCCCGCCCGGGGCGAGTGGGTCCGCAGCGATGAGGAGATACCGGAGGCGGATTATCTGCCCTATTTCGACCAGTTTGACCCCCAGCGCTACGATCCGGCCCAGTGGGCCCGGGCTGCCAGGCAGGCGGGGATGCAGTATATCGTCCTCACTGCCAAGCACCACGACGGCTTCTGCCTCTTCGACAGCCAGTACACTGACTTCAAATCCACCAACACGCCCCTTGGCCGGGATGTGGTCGCGGATTTTCTGGCCGCCGCCCGGACCGAGGGCCTGCGGGTGGGACTGTACTACTCCCTGCTGGACTGGCACCACCCGGACTATCCCCACTTTGGCGACAGCAAGCATCCCATGCGCCGCCGCAGTGAGTGCGGCAACGAGGAGCGGGACTTCTCCCGCTATCTGGACTATATGCATGGTCAGGTGCGGGAGCTGTGTGAAAACTATGGCAAGCTGGACATCCTGTGGTTCGATTTTGCCTACGACAACATGCGGGGCAAGACCTGGCGAGCCGAAGAGCTGGTGGACATGGTCCGCTCCCTCCAGCCCGATGTGCTTATTGACAACCGTCTGGAGGTCAGCGGCGAGGGCTATGGCTCCCTGGCTGCCTGCCAGCCTACCCCCTGGCACGGGGATTTCGTCAGCCCGGAGCAGATGGTCCCACCCCAGGGCATCCAGGATGTCCAGGGCCGGGACATGGTGTGGGAGCTTTGCGCCACCATGAACGGCCACTGGGGCTACTGCGCCCGGGACCGGCATTTCAAAAGCGAAAAGATGCTGCTCCATCTGCTGGTGGAGTGCGTCAGCAAGGGCGGCAATCTGCTGCTGAACGTGGGGCCGGATGCCCAGGGCGCTATCCCGCCGGAGTCCGCGGAGCGTCTGGCGGCCATCGGCCGCTGGATGGACCGGAACCGAGCCAGCATCCTGGGCTGCGGCAAAGCCGCTTTGCCTAAACCGGAGTATGGCCGTATCACCGCCCGTGGGGATCGACTGTACTTCCACCTCTATGAGAATACCGTCGGTCCTCTGCCCCTGCTGGGACTGAAGCGTGAGGATGTCCGCGCCATCCGCTATCTGGCTACCGGAGCGGAGGTCCCCATTTCCACCAGTTGGGTCCACAGCGACTATCCGGACATCCTCTTTGCCGATCTGGGGGAATACCCTGACCTGCCGGACGAGATGGATACGGTACTGGAGGTCATCCTGACACACCCGCTTTCCTGAAACAGCAAAAGCCCGCTGCACCGCAGCGGGCTTTTGTCATACTGTCGATCGCGTCATGCCCTTCCCATTCTGGCAAGGACCTCGTCCCGGTTCTGTGCCTGGGCAAAATAGTCGTAGGTGGCCCGGGGGACCAGGGGGCACATGTCCTGCCAGCGGCCATCTGCCACCAGGGCGCGCACCGCTGTAGCGCTGATGGCCACCCCATCCTGCTCCAGACGGGGGATCTCCACCAGTTCGACCCCTGCCTGCGGCAGTCTCTCCGCCATGGCGGCATTATAGGCCCCTGTCACGGGGCAGAAGGGCTCTGTACCCACAAAGCGCCTGGTAATGCCCAGCGCTCCGGCCAGCCGGCAGAATACTGCCACATCCAGCTCCGTCCATACCTGTGAAGCGCGGGTCTTGTCCTTCAAAAAGTAATCCGGGAAGGTTGCTGAGGAGATGAGATAGCGGTCCGTCCCCACCACGGAGACATTGGGCAGATCCGCCACAGCTGTCTCCACGATCTGCCGCCGGTGGGCTGCGGGGACCGCGCTCTTATCCTCGGACACCACGAAAAGATACAGCCAGCCGCACTGCCCGGCCGCCTGCTCAATGAGATACCGGTGGCCCAGTGTCATGGGGTTGCAGTTCATCACCAGCGCCCCCACAGGGGCCGGGGCGTCCGCCCGCCGCAGGCTCTCCACCCAGTCCTCAAAGCCCCGCCGCCGATCCTCCATCAACAGCACACTCCCGGTGCGGGCGATCTCATAGAACCCCAGCGAGGTAAACTGCAGCTTATTCTCCGGCTTTGTGTAAAGGAAGAGGTGCCGCTGGCCCCGGCGCAGTGCCTCCTGCCGGATCGCTGTCAGCAGTGTGGCCGTCAGCCCCTGCCCCTGACAGCGGTCATCCACCGCCACGCACTTGATCACATTCTCCTGAAGAGACGCGGCAGCCACGATGGCATCCTCCCCATTGCGCACCAGCGTGGTGAACTGTACGCCCTCGTCATAGGTCAGGCCCATGCGGCCCAAAAAATCCCGCAGCTCAGCCAGCCCCCGCCCTTTCAGGGGGCTGCCGGTCTGCTCGTAGTATCCGTATTCCATTTCGCTCCTCCTCGCGGTCATTGGTCATGTCACAGAGTAGTATACACCAAAATCCGTCCTTTGAAAAGGTACATACGGCCGGTCGCGGCGGGCAGGCATCCTGACATAACGCAGCACAAAAACCATGGCAGGCTCTTCACGCCTGCCATGGTTTTTCTTCAGATGCTGCCCGCCGACGCCGCGATGAGCCGTTTGAATACCGGCAGGCTCCTGTGGATCATATCCGTGTCCACACAGGTACTGAGCCGGAAGTAGTCTGGACAGCCAAAGCTGTCCCCAGGGACCACCAGCAGATTCATCTCCTGCGCTCTGGCCGAGAACGCCTGAGCATTTCCAAATGGGGCCTTGACGAACAGGTAGAACGCGCCACTGGGATATACGCACTGGTATCCATAAGAGGTCAGCGTCTCATACAGCAGCTTCCGGTTCCGGTCATAGACCTCCAGATCAGGCCGGATGTCCGTACACCTGCCCACCACACGCTGCAGCAGGGAGGGCGCGCAGACGTGTCCCATGACGCGCGCCGCCGCGGACCGTCTCCGTCAGGAGCATACCGGTCGGATTATTGGGATTGGAGAATACCAGCAGCCGGTTATATGGGTTGGCCATGCCGCGCGCCGCGCACCGCTTCACCCCCTCGGAAAACGCCGGACATGTGGGAAAGTCAAACTCAGCGCCCCGGTATCCGGGCAAGCCAGCTTCCTTGACAGGGGCCGGTGTCATGCTGTCCTTGAGGCTGCCGGTCCCGCTTCGGTCTGCCGTCTCACAAAATCGATAGGCGTTCATGGCGCCCGCCCTCTCATTCGCCGCAGAAGGCCAGGATCGCTCTGGCATAGATCCTGCAGGTAAAGAGGAGCTGCTCCAGCGTCATAAACTCATCCGCGGCATGGAGCCTGTTGTCCAGGCCCTCAAAGCCGCAGCCAAAGGCAATGCCGTTTTCAATATGGTGTACATAGGTGCCGCCGCCGATACAGAGGGGCTTCGGGCGGGTGCCGGTCATCTCCTCGTAGACATTCAGCAGCGTCTGCACCAGTTCGGACTCCTCCGGAACGTGGTGGGGCTCGAACATCTTCTTGTCGGTGTTGGGTGTCAGCCCAGCCGCCCGGAATCTGTCATAGATCACCCGGGTGGTGTTCTCATCGTTGGCGCTGACACAGGCGCGGCAGTCGAACATACCGCTGAACCCCTCCTCCTGGGAGAAGGAGCAGATCGTCAGCGACAGCACCGTCTTGCCGGACACCTCGTCCTCCAGCGCCACGCCCAGACCGCCGCCATAGTAGTCCCCATGGGGGAACATGGCCGACACAGCCGCGATCTGCTCATGGACAGGAGCCTTGGACAGAGGCAGGACCGCCAGCACCTGCAGCAGCGCCGTGATCGCGTTGCTGGATCTCTGGGGCTCAGAGGCGTGACCGGTCCGGCCCTTCACCCGGATCACAGTCCGGTCCTCCCGCGTCTCGCAGGAGACCTCAACATCCTTCAAATTCGGCAGAGAGGCCGCTGCCGCCAGGACAGCCGTCTCGTCCAGCCCCTGTACCTCAGCCACCGCCTTATCGGGGATCACATTGATCTTCACGCCGCCTGCGATGGACAGCACTCTGGGGCAATCCTCCGCCACGGAGACATCGGAGCGGAAGCTGGAATGCAGCCCGCCCTTTTCGATATTGATCATGGGGAAATCCGCATCCGGAGAGAGGGAATAGGGCGCGGAGGTCTCCTGCTGGAAGTAGTATTTCAGGTCGGCACTGCCGCACTCCTCATCCGAACCCAGGATCAGGCGTGCGTTTTTGCGCAGCGGCAGCCCCAGCTCCCGGATAGCCCGCATGGCATACAGTGCGCACAGCGCCGGGCCCTTGTCATCAGCTGTGCCGCGGCCATAGACCTTCCCGTCCTCCACCTTCATGGTGAAGGGGTCTGTGACAGTCCAGCCGTCACCGGCGGGGACAACGTCCAGATGGGCCAGAATATCCACGCCCTTGGACGCGTCAGGAGCCAGGTCGGCTGTGACGACATAGTTTTCGTAATTTCGGGTCTTCAGGCCGCATTTTTCCGCGATCGCAGCAGCGGCGGCGGAGCACTCGGCATTTCCCTTGCCAAAGGGCATCCCCTCCAGTGCCTCCGTTTTCTCACTGTTGATGGACACCAGCTGCGCCAGATCCTCCAGCAGCTCCGGCATATACCCCTCCAGGCGCTTATCGAGCTTTTCGAAATTCATCAAATCATCTTCCTTTCAGGCCTCCGATCTCACGGAAGGCCTCAGCCACTATCTCCATCTGCTCTTCTGTATTGTGTGCAGCAATGCTCAGGCGCAGATAACCCGCGTGATGAGAAATATGAATGCCGTATTTTTTCAAAATGGCCTCTGCCTGATCATAGTGCGCCGCGGGATACCATGCTACCACCACACCGGAGGGAAGATCGCCCGGGGGCAGCACATCCAGGCCGCAGCCCGCCAGCTTCTGCCGCAGCCCTGCCTCCAGCTCCAGCACATGGGCATGGATATTCTCCTTGCCCAAATTCTCTACAAAGCTGAGGCTGTGGTGCAGCATCCAGATACCCATAGTGTTGGTGCTGCCGCCCTCAAACCGCTCGGCGTGGGCAAAAAAGTCCATCGGCGTATCATCCCCGTAGACCATGGGAAGGTACTGATCCATAAAGCTGCACGCCGCCCGCTGCGTCCGCATCGGCGGAATACCAACGGAGCAGGCATTGACATGGATCATATCTCCCAAAAAACCATATTCCTGCTTTATCAGTTTCATGATTGCTCACTTTCTTTATCATATCACACACGTACTACAATTACAAATAGGTTTTGAACCAGCGCAGATTCGTAAGCTCCCGCACATCAACGCAACAGAAAGGGGCGAGCGCCGCTTGAACGTCAGAGATATTCCCTATGAGCGCATTCCTATTGAGGAGATCCGCCGGGATCTGGAGCAGATCATCGCCGCCAAGACAGCCGACAATGTCGAGCGCATCCTGGCCCTGCGGGAGCAAATGCTGCGGCTTCTGGCCCGCTACCAGTCCTCTGCCGCTCTGTGCGAGATCCGCCATACCCGCAATACAGCAGATCCGTTTTACCGCGCGGAGCATGTATACTACGATGAGATCGCCCCCAGCTGGATAACATCTTCGACCGTCTGGTAAAGGTGCGCCATTGGATGGCAAAAAAGATGGGCTGCGAAAATTTTGTGGAGCTGGGATATTACCGGATGGAGCGGATCTCCTTTGGCACGACCGAGGTAGAAATCTTCCGCCAGAACGTTTGGAGGCCATTGTCCCGGTAGCTGCCCGTCTGCGGACCGAGGCCGCCCGGGATCTCGGTCTCGACGCTGTCATACTCTACGACAACGGCATCATTTTTCCCGCCGGCGATCCGAAGCCGATGGGCGGGAAGGATGACATTCTGACTGCTGCCCGGGACATGTATCACGAAATGAGCGAGGAAACCAGCCGCTTCATCGACATGATGCTGGAGCATGAAGCGCTGGACGTGGACGCCCGGATCCCCTCCCCCTTCCAGAGCGGCTCTCTGCAGACGCCGGCCGCCGGAGTGGAGCAGCTGCTGCATCAGATCAAGCGCTCCATCTCCTGACAGCTGCCCCGAATCAGCAGCAGCCCCAGAAGTTTGCAGCAGAGTAAAAATCATAGCAGACACTTTTGTTTGTGTCTGCTATGATTCTTTAGGCGGGAGCGGCTATCCGCTGCTGCACATATCAAAATAAAAAGCACCTGATTTCAGAAGAAATCAGGTGCTTTATGGTTGCGGTGGTAGGACTCGAACCTACGGCCTCCGGGTTATGAGCCCGACGAGCTGCCAACTGCTCCACACCGCGATATGAACTTCAGGACTCCCCGATGGTGCCGGTGACCGGGCTCGAACCGGTACGGTATCACTACCGAGGGATTTTAAGTCCCTTGTGTCTACCAATTCCACCACACCGGCGAATATCGGCAAGGGTTATAATACCAGAACACCACCAGAATGTCAACACCTTTTCAAAAATTTTTTCAAGAAAATTTTAAAAGCTGTTGCCTGTTTTCGCGCAACTTTACGGCCATTGCCGCATACAATAGGAAAACGCATCATTGAGAGGAGGCCATCCGATGAAACCCCATATCCCGCTGGGCGATATAGACGATATGATCTTTCAGGACGAGTGGACTGCCAGCGACCGCTGACAGCCCACCCCTCCTCTGATCGTAAGGTATGCTCGTCTCCTGAGAGGCGGGCATTTATCTTTTTGCAGGCTTCCACCGCTCAGGCCCAGTTACAGATGGTCCCGCCGCCCACCACGGCCTCGCCGCTGTAGATGACCAGCGACTGACCAGCAGTGACGGCCCGCTGGGGCGCATCAAACACCACCCGCACCCTGCCGTTCTCCTCCGGATACAGCGTCGCCGCCGCCTCGCTCTGGCTGTATCGCGTCTTCGCTGTCACTGCCGTGGGCGAATCGACCGGCGCAAAGGACACCCAGTTAAAGTCCTCCGCCCACACAGTACGGCTGTACAGCTCCGCCTCCCCGCCCAGGATCACCTGGTTGGTTTCCGCGTTCTTGCCCAGCACATACAATGGTCTGTCGGCGCTGACGCCCAGCCCACGGCGCTGGCCGGTAGTGTACCGCTCCAGGCCCCGGTGCTGCCCCAGCACGCGGCCATCGGTATCCACAAAATCGCCTGGAATCAGCTCCACGCCACCGTAGCGCTGCAGGAAGGCCGCATAATCTCCATCCGGCACAAAGCAGATGTCCTGGCTGTCCTTCTTATGGGCATTGACCAGGCCCTTCTCCTCCGCAATAGCGCGGATCTCACTTTTTTCATACTCGCCCACCGGCAGCTTCAGGCGGCTGAGCTGCTGCTGCGTCAGGGGATAGAGGACATAGCTCTGGTCCTTGCGCCCATCCCGCCCACGCAGCAGCTGCCAGCGGCCCCTGCTCTCGTCATAGGCCACCCGGGCGTAGTGCCCGGTGGCAATATAGTCGATGCCCAGCTCATCCGCCCGGCGCAGCAACGCGTCGAACTTGATGTGCCGGTTGCACTGGATACAGGGGTTGGGAGTCCGCCCGGCCCGATAGCTCTCCACAAATTCGTCCATCACACAGCGGCGAAACAGCTCCTTGAAATTAAACACATAGAAATCGATCCCCAGCCGGGCCGCCACCGCGCGGGCATCCTCCACATCCTCCAGAGAGCAGCAGCCGCTGTCCTCCTGTCCAAGATCTTCATTCTGATACAGCCGCAGCGTACAGCCGACCGCCTCATATCCCGCCTGCTGCAGCAGCGCGGCAGCAGCGGCGCTGTCCACACCGCCGCTCATCCCGATGAGCACCCGCTTGTGATCCATTCCAGATCTCCTTCATCAATCCAAACATTTTTGTGCGAACGCCTCCCGGGGCAGCGCGTCCGCCAACTCCAGCAGCGTGTGGTCATAGCCGCCGGCATAGTCCACGACAAATGCGCCCAGCTTCTGCGTGCGGACCTTTTTGTTGGGCAGCGACACCGCCACCGTGGTCCCAGCTCCCTCCCGCGAGGTCAGCGCGATGCGGCCGCCATGGGCCTGCGCGATGCGCAGACAGACAGGCAGCCCCAGACCCAGTCCGTGGGGTGGTGCCTCCACCCGGTCGATCTGGCGATAGCGGTCAAAGACCGTGTCCAGGTGCTCCGGCGCAATGCCGCAGCCCGTATCCGCCAGCCGCAGCTCCACCTGCTCCAGGCCGATGCAGACCTCCAGCGTCACTTTTCCCCCTCTGGGAGTGAATTTAAAAGCGTTGCTCAGCAGATTCAGCAGCAGCCACTCCATATACTGGGTGTCCATGGCAATGATATGGCTGGTTTTCGCGCAGTGAAAGTCCACCTCCAGCCCCAAAAGCCGTCCGCTCTGCTCCGCCCGCTCCATCACATCCCGGCACAGCTCCACGATGTCACCGTTGCGCAGGTCCATTGCGGCGCTGTCCACACCGGCGGCCGTGGCCAGATTGGCGGCCAGCCGCATAACACGGAAATACCCCTGACACAGCACCGCCGCATCGCGGTCCAGCTGCGGGTCCTGGTCCCGTCTGTCCGGCGGGGCCAGCCGCTCCAGCGCGCTGTAGATATTTCCCAGAGAGAGCTTCAGCTGCCCCGCCACCTGCTGCAGCACGCCATCAAGCTGCTCGTCCCGATCGAATGTGGAATTTTCCATATCGCACCTCCCGGACAATAGTCTTTGCACCCCATTTTAAAACCAGATATGGAAAATGGCGGAACTTTTTTACGGCATTTTTTCACTAATATTGAGGTCATCATACCAGAATTTTGTTAAAATTACAAGAAAATAATACTACAGCAAAAAATTCAGAAAAAATTTCTTTTTCGGCGCAGTAAAGTGGTGTATAATACAGCATTGTTATAATCTAGTTTTGAGAGGAGTTCATAGAAAATGAGCATCAAAGTGGGTATCAACGGCTTTGGCCGCATTGGGCGCATGGTCTTCCGCGCCAGTATCCGTCACCCTGAGATTGAGATCGTTGGCATCAATGACCTGTGCACCGCCAACTATCTGGCCTATATGCTGAAATATGACACCATGCATGGTCACTTCCCCGGCGAAATTGATCACACGGAAAATTCCATCATCGTCAACGGCAGAGAGATCCCCGTCTTTGCCGAGCGCGACCCCGCCAAGCTGCCCTGGGGCCAGGTGGGCGCAGAGTATATCGTGGAGGCCACCGGCCTGTTCCTGTCCAAGGATAAGTCCCAGGGCCACATCTACGCCGGTGCGAAGAAGGTCATCATGTCCGCCCCCTCCAAGGACAGCACCCCCATGTTCGTGATGGGCGTCAACCACAAAAATTACACGCCCGACATCAACTTTGTCTCCAACGCCTCCTGCACCACCAACTGCCTGGCCCCCATCGCCAAGGTCCTGCATGAGAATTGGGGCATCAAGGACGGTCTGATGACCACGGTCCACTCCACCACCGCCACCCAGAAGACCGTGGACGGCCCCTCCAAGAAGGATTGGCGCGGCGGCCGTGCCGCTGCCGGCAACATCATCCCCTCCTCCACCGGCGCCGCCAAGGCCGTGGGCAAGGTCATCCCCGAGCTGAACGGCAAGCTGACCGGCATGTCCATGCGCGTTCCCACC
>CAYSDG010000022.1:0-22604 GCA_964429705.1 uncultured Oscillospiraceae bacterium
TGGTTCCCCTGCCCAATGACGAGATGAAGGGCCGCATCATCGGCCGCGAGGGCCGTAACATCCGCACCATCGAGACCCTGACCGGTGTGGATCTGATCATTGACGACACCCCCGAGGCGATCACCGTCTCCTGCTTCGAGCCTGTCCGCCGCGAGGTGGCCCGCCTGGCGCTGGAGAAGCTCATTGCCGACGGCCGCATCCATCCCACCCACATTGAGGAGATGGTGGAGAAGGCCCGCCGCGAGGTGGACAATGTCATCAAGAACGAGGGCGAGCGCGCCGCGTTTGAGACCGGCGTGCGCGGCCTGCACCCCGAGGAGCAGAAGATGCTGGGCAAGCTCCACTACCGCACCAGCTATGGCCAGAACGTGCTGCAGCACTCCATCGAGGTCAGCCATATTGCCGGCCTGATGGCCGCGGAGCTGGGCCTGGATGTGAACGCCGCCAAGCGTGCCGGTCTGCTGCACGATATTGGCAAGGCTCTGGATCACGAGTTCGAGGGTACCCATGTCAATCTGGGCGTGGAGTTCTGCAAGAAGTACCGCGAGCGGGATGACATCCTCAATGCCATTCAGGCTCACCACGGCGACGTGGAGTGCAAGACGCTGATGGCCTGCCTGGTTCAGGCGGCTGATGCGGTCTCCGCAGCCCGCCCCGGTGCCCGCCGCGAGAATCTGGAGAATTATATCAAGCGTCTGGAGAAGCTGGAGGAGATCACCGGTTCCTACCCCGGCGTGGAGAAGTCCTATGCCATCCAGGCCGGCCGCGAGGTCCGCGTGATGGTCCGTCCCGAGCAGGTCAGCGAGGATCAGATGGTCATTCTGGCCCGGGAGCTGGCAAACCGCATCGAGAAGGAGCTGGAGTACCCCGGTCAGATCAAGGTCCACGTGCTGCGTGAGACCAAGGTCGTGGAGTACGCCAAGTAAATACCCGGCCGGGGTTGACGTGCCCGGAGGGAAAACCAGCAAAAACGCACCGCCTGTACGGAGACGTACAGGCGGTGTTTTTTTGTGTTCGATGTTGAATTTCTGTGCAGTCAGTCACTCCACCAGCACGGCTGCACCGGTGCTGCGGAAGCGGAGCGTCAGACAGGAGCCGGGGCCTGTGAGGGACTCCATGCCGGAGACAAAGTGCTCCAGTTGATTCAGGGGGACATAGGCCTGCACAGTCCCGGCGAAGCCGCCGCCATGAACCCGACAGGCTCCCCGGCCCTGCAGCAGCTGCTCCGCCTGGGCCAGGATCAGGGCCAGGGGCTGACTGCCGCTGTCACAGGCGGGAAAGACATTTTGCAGATACATCCAGGAGGAGCGGCCAGACTGGGCCACCAGGGTCAGAAAGCGCTCAAAATCGCCCTGGGCCAGAGCGGTGTGCTGCTGGGCGACCCGGTCGTTTTCGTCGAAAAAGTGGCGGGCGCGGAGGAGGGGGCGGTCACCGCAGATGGCCCGCAGTCGGGGCAGTGCGGCCTGAAAGACGGCGGGATCCGCCTGGCCCAGTACTTCATGGCCCAGACAGGCGGCTACCTGCTTCATCTCCCGGGGGATGGCGGCGAAGTCAGCGGTAAGGTCTGCGTGGCTGGCCCGGCTGTCGATGATGCACAGAGCATAGCCAAAGGCCTCCGGCGACAGGTCCAGCTGTTGGAGCTGCGGGGCGGCAGGGTCCTGAAAGTCGATGGCGATGATGCCGCCGGTGGCACAGGCCAGCTGATCCATCAGCCCGCAGGGCTTGCCGAAGTAGACATTTTCGGCATACTGGCCCACCTGGGCCAGCTGGGTGGCGGTGAGCGCGCCGCCGCAGAACAGGTGGTTCATGATGGCGGCCACCAGCACCTCAAAGGCGGCGGAGGAACTGAGACCGCTGCCCCGCAGCACCCGGGTGGTGGTGTAGGCATCGAACCCGCCCAGGGAGTGCCCCATCGCCTGCAGCCGGGCAGCGATGCCCCGGACCAGCGCGGCGGAGGAGCCGGTCTCCTCGGAATGCAGAGAGAGGTCCGCCAGCTCTACCTGGATCAGGCGGTGGTGGCGGGATTTGATGCGGATGATGCCGCTGTCGTTGGGAAAAACGCAGGCGATGGTGTCCAGCGCCACGCTGGCCGCCAGACAGCGGCCATTCTGGTGGTCGGTGTGGTTGCCGCCCAGCTCCGTGCGGCCAGGGGCGGAGAAGAGGAGGGCTTCGCTTTCATCGGGACAGGGGAAGGCTTCGGCGCAGGCGCGCACCAGCTCTGCCAGCCGCCCGGCGGCGGCAGAGGCGTCCTGACCGTAGACGGGAAAAAGCTTTTCAGTGAGCTGGCCGCTCTCCAGCCGGGCCAGCAGGTCTCCTCGTTTCATAGAATTCCTCCTGTGGTGGGGGATTTTTTCTGCGTTGTCTTTGAAAGCGTGTATTGGGGGATTTGCTGCTAGCGGATGGCTGTTCTGGCAGCCTGTTGCGGGCTGAACTCTTTTACTGGGAAATCGGCCCGCCCAAAAGCTCCTTCAGTCTGTTCAGGGGGGAGGTGTTTTGCTTTGCGTTGGGGTCCTCGTAGGCGGGCTCGGTGTCCAGCGGGTGGATGCAGAAGTGCTCCAGCGTTTTGGCCACGCCGTCGTCGTCGTTGGAGGCGGCGATGTACTTGGCGGCGGCCTTCAGCGCCGGGTCAGCGTTTTCCATCGCCACACCAAGCCCCGCTGCCTGAAGCATACTCAGGTCGTTGCTGCCGTCGCCGAAGGCCATGGTGTCCCGCAGAGGAATATCCAGCTGCTGGGCCAGGAAGGTCAGGGCAGCGCCCTTGGTGGCCTCCCGGCTGTTGATCTCCAGATTGCAGGGGTAGGAGCTGGTCAGGGACATGTGGGGAAAGCTCCACATCAGGTCCCGGGCGGCGGACTGCCGCTGCTCCGGCGTGGGGAAGAAGGCCTGGATCTTCTGGGCGCCGCGGTCTGCCATGGTTCCGCGGAAGTCCTCCAGGGGCTGGCGCAGCCCCCTGACCAGCTCCAGCAGATGGGGATCGGGGATGAACGCCTCCGCCTGGGCCAGATGGGCTGCTGGCATGAAAGCCTGGTTTTCCCAGTAGCAGTCGTAGATCAGCGGCATCTGGTCCAGTCTGTCGTAGACGGCCTGGGCATCAGCCGGGGAAATCTCCTGGCGGAGCAGGACCTGGTCGGTCTGCCGGTCGTAGATCTGCGCGCCGTTGATGGTGACGAAGTAGCGCAGGAAGGGCAGGTCGCGGACGACCTGGGGGATGGCGCCGAAAAAGCGGCCGGTGCAGGGGACTAAGTGGATGCCGGCGGCAGCCGCCTTTTCCAGGGCGGTACGGCTGGCGGGGGAGAGCTGTTTGTCGCTGGTCAGCAGGGTGCCGTCCAGGTCGAAGAGAATCAGTTGAATGGACATAGTGGGATTCCTTTTGTACTTGGGTTATTTGGTGGGATGTGCGGGAGATAACAGCGAGGGCGGAGCCAGCGGCTCCGCCCTCTGTACGCCGCGGCTGACCGCGGCTGTCAACAAAATTATTCCGCGTCGATACCGTCGGTCTCCAGCAGGCCGTAGCCGCCGTTCCTGCGGCGGTAAACGATGCTGACCACGTCGTCGGTATTGCGGTAAACGAAGAAGTCATGGCCCAGCAGATTCATCTGCAGAATGGCCTCCTCGGCGCTCATGGGCTTCACAGCGATGTGCTTGGTGCGGACAATGGGGAATTCGGTTTCCTCGCTGACATCAAACTCAGCGGGGACCTCCGGCACCAGAGCCTCCTGGCGCAGCCGCTTGCTCAAGCGGGTCTTGTTCTTGCGGATCTGACGGTCGATGGTGGAACAGGCCGCGTCGATGGCACCGCGCATGTCACCGTCGCGGGAGTCCTCCTGAGCGCGGAAGAGAGTGCTGCCGCTGCGGATCGTGATCTCAGCCACGCAGCGATGGTCCTTCTCAACACCGAAGGTCACAATTGCATCGGCATCCTCATGGAAGTAGCGGTCCAGCTTGCGGACCTTCTTCTCGGCGTAGTCCTTGATGGAGTCATTGAGGGATACCTTCTTGCAGATAAATGTGAACTTCATAAAATCGCTCCTTTCTGATCCCTTTCTGGGGTATGTCTGAAGTATACCATTTTTTCGTTGGCTTGTACAGATTTATTTTTGAAAAATCTGGATGATATGGCAGATTTGTCCATATTTCACGAAAATGGTCGATGGGGACTGGCGCTCCGACGAAAAACGGCAAAGGTTCTTAAAAAGCGGCAAAAGCTCCTGTTTACACCGTGAAGCGGCTGTTGTAAAATACTTTATGGAAGCTTTCCAATATCCCACCCGCTTGGGCCGCCGGTTTGCCGGCGGCTCCTTTTTTTGTGCAAGGCGATAAAAATGACCGGGCGGAGCAGCGGCTCCGGCCCGGTCATGGTTTACTGTCCAAAATAGAAGATCTTTTCGTTGGTCTTGGCCATGCCCAGCTGATTGCGGGCAATGTCCTCGATGAGGTCGGGGTCGTCGCTGTTGGCAATGTCCCGCTCCAGACGCTCGTTGGTTTCCTGCAGAGCAGTCAGGCGCTGGGCGTATACCTCCTGCTCGGCCCGGGCTGCCTGGAGCTGGCCGTACATGTTGTACAGCTGCACGCCGAAGCCAATGAGGAGCACCAGCAGCAAAAGAGCGGTGAGCCTGCTGCTGGGACGCTTTTTTTCATTCTTTTGAGCCTTAGCCATAGACGCCGCTCCTTCCTCCGGGGACGCAGGGTGACCCCATAACTTTCTGCTAATTATTGTAAACCAATTGAAGCAAAAAGAAAAGCCCTTTTTGCAAAGTTTTCCTGTTTTTTTCAAAAATTTTCCCAGAAAACAGACCGGGGTGGCCACTGCGCTGAACCAGAACGCCCACACGGGCCGCAGCGGACGGCTGAGAAGGCAGAAAAACAGCACCCCACCCCCCAGAATGCCCGCCAGGATGAACAGCCGCAGCTCGCCGTCCCCTGACATGATGAAGAAAAATATGCTCCAGCCCGCGCTCAGGCTGTACAGCACATCCAGTACGCCGCTCCATGCTCTGCCGCCCAGAGCACGCCAGGGGCGCAGCAGGTCATACAGCAGACCCAGGACGCCGCCCAGCAGAATGGAGCGCAAAAACAGCCCCAGCTGCTGGCTGATGACAATCCCCAGCTCCATGGGCTCACCCGAACAGGCGCCGCAGCAGACCGACCTGGCTGCTGGGGGCGCTGTCCTCATAGAGCAGAGTGTGGATGCTTCCGTCCACATGGAGCTCGCCGCCCTCCAGATTCAGCTTGCCGATGTGGAGCTGGCTGCCGCCTACCACCAGTGTTCCAGCGGAGGTGCGCATGACGATCTCCTCCTCATCAAAGCGCTCCACCTCCTCCACGCCGGTGACCACCAGACTTTCCCTGCCCACCAGCTCCAGCCGGTGCCCCAGCCCTGTCATATCCTCATACGGCATATCATGTCCCCCTGTCCGTCATTTTGTACTTCCAGTGGATATATATGAGGGGATAGGGAGGGGTATGACAGGCGGTGGTCCGTCGGAGACACCGAGAGCATCGGACGGCTGCCGACAAGAAGCCTTGTTCATCCAACGCCGCAGTCAGCTGTTCTCCCAGCTGATCGGCTGACGGATGAGGAGCCGCAGCAGGGCCTTGCCATGAAATGGAATGAGCGGATAGAGATACCCGCGACCCAGCAGGGGTCTGGTGGTCAGCAGCAGAATGGCCAGCGCCGCCGTCCCCAGAAGCAGGCCCCAGACATCGAGAGCCGCTGTCAATAAGAGCAGCAGCATCCGCGACAGCTTCAGGGCATAGCCCAGCTCAAAGCTGGGCTGGGCCAGGTTCGCAATGGCGACGAAGGCCATATACACCAGCACCTCCGGTACCAGCCAGCGGGCCTGCACGGCGAAATCGCCCAGGATCAGCGCTCCCAGCATACTGAAGGAGCTGGTCAGGGAGTCCGGGGTATTCAGGGAGGCCAGCTTCAGCAGATCCACCACAAAGTCCAGCAGCAGAAGCTGGAGCACAAGGGGGACATGCCCCAGCTCCTCCGGCAGGAGAAAGGCGGCGAAGGCCGGTGTGCGGGCGGGATCCTTCACCAGCAGATACCACACCGGCGTGACGAACAGGGCCAGCAGCATCACCAGAGCCCGCAGCCAGCGCAGATAGGTCCCAACCAGAGGCGGAAAGCAGTAGTCGTTTGGCTCCTCCAGAAAGTCGAAAAAACAGGTGGGCAGCAGCATAGCGGCGGGGGAGTTATCCACCAGCAGCACAATGTTTCCCTCCATGATGCAGGCGGTGGCGGCATCGGGCCGCTCCGTATAGCGCACCCGGGGGAAGGGGTTGTACCACTGCCGGGGGGCCATGGCCTCGGCGATGGACTCCTGGCTCATGGAGACGGAGCCGACGTGGATGGCAGCCAGCTTCCGGCGCAGCAGTGCCAGCTCCTCCTGGTCCACCTGGCTGGACAGGTAGGCCAGCACCACATCGGTCTGGCTGCGGCCGCCCACCTTGTGGTTTTCCAGCGTCAGGTCAGCATCCCGGATGCGGCGGCGCAGGAGGGCGGTGTTCTGGACCAGTGTCTCGGTGAAGCCGTCGTGACTGCCACGCAGCACCCGGGCGCTGCCGGGCTCCTCCACGCCCCGGTCGGGGAAGTGCTTGGCGTCCATCAGGGCGCAGTGGTCGAAGCCGTCCAGCAGGAGGGCGGTCTTGCCCATAAAGATGCCGGTGAGGATCTTCTGCAGGTCACT
This sequence comes from uncultured Oscillospiraceae bacterium, assembly GCA_964429705.1. Classification (GTDB taxonomy): domain Bacteria; phylum Bacillota; class Clostridia; order Oscillospirales; family Oscillospiraceae; genus Pelethomonas. Next base: position 6,693 of record CAYSDG010000022.1, read on the forward strand.
TTCGCAGCTGACCTCACAGAAGGTCACGCAGCGGTCGATGAAGTCCTGCATGCTGTCGGCTTCGCTGCCCGGACAGCCCCCCGGCCCCAGCAGGAAGGAAAGGATCCGCTCCAGCACACCGTCATCGCCGTAGCCATCCACCACGTACAGCCGCCCCCGGCGGCCGCCGATCAGCAGGTCCCGGCTGATGAGGTCGTAATTGCGCCCCACCCCCAGCAGATCGTCCAGCGCCCGGCGGTTTTCCGACAGGTCAAGTCCCAGTTTTTTCATTCCGCGCCTCCTGTTGTTTTCCGCTAGTATGTGCGGACAGCGGGAAAATTATCTGCTCTGCCGGGGCGCACGGGGGACTCTTGCTGTTTTTACCTGTTTAAAGTGGAAATTCGTGAAAAAATGTGTCGTATTGTGATATTGCCAGAATGCACCGCGCTGTGGTACTATTTACACAATTAAAATGGAAAAGCATGCGCGATCCATTTGTTGTACATTGCCGTCCAGCGGCGGAAGGAGAGTCAGCTATGAGCGAAATGAATGTAAGGGAACTGTTTGGCAGCCAGGTCTTTAACGAGGACGTGATGAAGCAGCGCATCTCCACCCAATGCTACAACGAGTGGAAAAAGTGCGTCACCGATGGCACCAGCCTGGAGATCCACACCGCCCATGAGATCGCCAATGCCATGAAGAACTGGGCCATTGAGAAGGGGGCCACCCACTTCACCCACTGGTTCCAGCCCATGACCGGCGTTACCGCGGAGAAGCACGACAGCTTTCTGGTGTCCGAGGGACCCAGCCGGGTGCTGATGCAGTTTTCCGGCAAGGAGCTGATCAAGGGCGAGCCGGATGCGTCCTCCTTCCCCTCCGGCGGCCTGCGGGCTACCTTTGAGGCCCGCGGCTACACCGCCTGGGACCCCACGGCCTTTGCCTTTATCAAGGACGACAGCCTCTGCATCCCCACCATTTTCTGCTCCTACAGCGGCCAGGCTCTGGACAAAAAAACGCCCCTGCTGCGCTCGCTGGATGTGCTCAGCCGGCAGGCTGTACGGGTGCTGAAGCTGTTTGGCATGAACGATGTGAAGAAGATTGTGGTAAACGTTGGCCCGGAGCAGGAGTATTTCCTCATCGACAAGTCCGTTTATGAGCAGCGGGAGGATCTGATCCTGACCGGCCGCACCCTGTTCGGCGCAAAGCCCCCCAAGGCCCAGGAGCTGGACGACCACTATTTTGGCACCATCAAGCCCCGCGTGGCCGCCTATATGCGGGAGTTGGACCAGGAGCTGTGGAAGCTGGGTGTGCTGAGCAAGACCAAGCACAACGAGGCTGCCCCCGCCCAGCACGAACTGGCTCCCCTGTATACCGATGCAAACACCGCCTGCGACCACAACCAGCTGACCATGGAGACAATGAAAAAGGTGGCTGGCCGCCACGGCATGGTGTGCCTGCTCCATGAGAAGCCCTTCGCTGGGGTCAACGGCTCCGGCAAGCACGACAACTGGTCCATGAGCACTGACACCGGGCTGAACCTCTTCAAGCCTGGCTCCACCCCCAGCCAGAACGCCCGCTTCCTGCTCTTCATGGCGGCGTTTATCAAGGGCATGGACGAGTATCAGGAGCTGATGCGCTGCACCGTGGCCACGCCGGGCAATGACCACCGCCTGGGCGCGCTGGAGGCGCCGCCTGCCATCCTCTCCATCTTCCTGGGAGACGAACTGACGGCCATCGTCGACTCCATCATCCAGGGAACGGAGTATGTGGAGCAGGGCAAGAAGACACTCTCCATCGGCGTGGACGTGATGCCCGCCATCCCCCAGGACAACACCGACCGCAACCGCACCAGCCCCCTGGCCTTCACCGGCAACAAGTTCGAGTTCCGTATGCTGGGCTCCAGCCAGTCTGTCAGCGGACCCAATGTGGCCATCAACACCATCATGGCGGAGGAGCTGGAGCAGTTTGCCGATGTTCTGGAGCAGGCGGAGGACTTCAACGCCGCCCTCCACGACCTGATCCAGACCACCTTCCGGGAGCATCAGCGCATCATCTTCAATGGCAACGGCTATGAGGAGGCCTGGGTGAAGGAGGCGGAGCGCCGCGGCCTGAGCAATCTTCCCAGCACGGTGGACGCGCTGCAGTGCTATCTGCTGCCCAAGAACGTGGAGCTGTTTGCCAAGCACAACGTGTATACCCCGGAGGAGCTGGCGGCCCGCAACGAGATCCATCTGGAGAACTACTGCACCGTCATCGGCATCGAGGCCCGCACCATGGTGGATATGGTCAAGCGGGACATTTTCCCGGCGGTCAGCGCCTATATGGGTAAGGTGGCCTCCTCGGTGGCGGCCCGGAAGAGCGTGCTGCCGGAGCTGCCCTGCGCGCCGGAGGAGCGGCTGCTGCGCCGCCTGACGGAGCTGTCCGGTCAGATGATGGAGCGGCTGGATGAGCTGGAGAAGGTCCTGGCAGGAGCCGACAAGGGGGAGGATGCCTATGCCGCAGCCTGCTATTTCCACGACAAGGTCTTTGCCGCCATGGAGCCCCTGCGGGCTGTGGTGGATGAGATGGAGACCATCACCGCCAGCGAGTACTGGCCCTATCCGTCCTATACCGATATGCTGTTTTCTGTGAAATAAGTATGCGAATGGCCTGCCGTATGGCAGGCCATTTTTTTGATTTTAAAATGTAGAATTCTGGATATATATTACGTAAAGTTGTCGAAATTGTACGGTGGGAGGTTGAAAAGCCAGGATAGAAGCGCCAGAAGACCTGCCAGCGGTACATCGCATCTGCCGGACTTGACAAACTATACTTGCTCTGCTACTATTATGCTATACGATATATCGTAATACATAATAGCGCATAATAGAATGTGCAGAAGGGAGGAACCTCTATGGCGGAGCAGGCCCCCATGACAGAGGCGATGTACTATATTCTGCTGGCGCTGATGCGGCCGGGCCATGGATACGGCATGATGCAGCGCATCCGGCAGCTCAGCGGTGGGCGGATCGAGATGGGGCCCGGCACCCTGTACGGCGTACTGACCCGGATGAACCGGGAGGGGCTCATCCGCCTGACGGGCGAGGAGGGGCGGCGGAAAAATTATGCCATCACTCCTGCCGGGGAGGCGGCCCTCCATTTAGAGTATCAGCGGCTGAAGGACATGGTGCGGGACGGAGCGGTCCTGGAGCGTGAGGAGCGTGGAGACGATGAAGTATAGGTACAGTTTTCACCCAGAGGACTATGCCTTGGGGGAGAATGAGAAGTTCTACAGCGATATGGAGAGCCGGGGTTGGCAGCTGGTGAAGCGGGGGAGCCATCTCAGCAAGTTCCGCACTGTGGAGCCCAGTGCCGCCCGCTACCGGGTGGAGGTGGTCGGCGGCGGTGTCTGGGAGGAGACCGGGATGCCCGAGGAGCAGGTGGCGGTGTTTGCCGACTGCGGCTGGGAGCATATAACCGATCAGGGGTTGCTCCATGTGTTCCGTGCCCCTGCTGGCAGCGATGCACCAGAGTTCTACGCCGATCCCCGTCAGCAGGCGGCCACACTGCGTGCCCTGCGCCGCAGCTACTGCCTGGCCTGGCTGCCGGTGGCGCTGGTGGTCGCCCTGCAGCTGGCGCTGCTGCTGATGACAGGCGGCTCCCTGCAGCGGGCCGGGGCGGAGCTGCAGCGGGCCTTCGTGGTGTTGGCGGCCCCCTGTCTGCTGGCACTGACGCTGGTGGTGTGGGCGCTTTGGAAGCTGGTGCTGGGCGCGGTGTCCATCACCTGGACCTATCGCCGGATGAAGCGGGGCATCCCTCTGGACCACGCGCCGGGGGGCCGACACGTGGGGCGTAAGGCAGTCAGCGGGATGCTGCTGGCTTTGACAGCTGTATTTGCTCTGCTAAGTGTCTGGCAGCTGGCGGGCTATGAGAAGCAGCTTCTGCCGGAGCGGGCCGACGGCCCCTACCTGCTGCTGGAGGACCTGGGCTTTGCCGGGGAGCGGACCTATCTGGTCCGGCGGGATAACCCCTGTCAGGCGGAGTATGTGCAGTCCCTGCTGGCGGAGTATTGGGCCGTGCGGGAGGCGCTGGGGGAGGACAGCGCCGCCCATGTCTGGATGTATCAGGATGTCTATCGCCTGTCCAGCCCGGCCCGGGCGGAGCGGTTTGCCCAGGTGCTGCTGCGCACCGCCACCTTTATCCAGGACCCGGAGGGGTGGGCGCCCCGGGAGGTGGAGGGGCTGGATGCCGTCTGGACAGGCTCGCTGGAGATCGTTGCGGTGAAGGGGGATCTGGTCTTCTATATCACCGCCGCCAGCGCAGCGGACGAGCCGGTGCTGGAGCGGGCGCTGGAGGCCCTGGGCGAGCTTGCATAACGAGAAAAGAGAGCCGATAGGCTCTCTTTATCGTTTTTCCCCCGGCCGGAATATGGCTGCTGCCAGCAGAGCGAATATCACGGCCGCAGTGATGCCCCCGGCCGCCGCGGTGAGACCGCCGGTAAATATGCCCAGCCAGCCCTTTTCCGCCACGGCCTTCGCAACGCCTCTGGCCAAATTAGAACCAAAGCCCGTCAGAGGCACCGATGCCCCCGCGCCGCCCCACCGGGCGATGGGAGCATACACACCGATGGCCTCCAGAACAACGCCGCAGACCACATACCCCGTCAGGATGCGGGCAGGGGTCAGCTGGGTCCTGTCGATGAAGATCTGGCCGATGGCACACAGAAGCCCGCCGCACAAAAACGCGTTCAGATACTGCATACATTAGGATCTCCTCTTTTGTCGTGATGACGTGATGATGGGTCAGGGCGTCTCGATGGTCAGCGCGTGGCTGATACCGGGGATGCTCTCCCCCTGAAAGGTGGAGGTGGGGCTCAGCAGCGCTCCAGTGGGGGCAAAGAGGATGCGTCGGAGCCTGCCCTCCGCCATCTGCCCCAGCAGATAGCCGCACAGCACCGACGCCGCGCAGCCGCAGCCGCTGCCGCCGGCGTGCATGTCCTGCTGTTGGATGTCGTAGAGCAGCAGTCCGCAGTCCGTGTAGTTTTTGCGCATGTCCACGCCCTCGGCGGCAAAGAGATCGCCCACGATCCGGTGTCCCAGAGCCCCCAGATCTCCTGTAACCACCAGATCGTAATCCGCCGGGCCGGTGCCGGTGGCGGCAAAATGGGCCTTCAGCGTGTCATAGGCGGCAGGGGCCATGGCCGCACCCATGTTGTTGGAGTCGGTGATGCCCTTGTCCACGATCTTTCCGCAGGTGATGGCGGTGATCCGGGGGCCGCTGCCCTGGTCGGAGAGGATGGCGCAGCCTGCCGCTGTGGCGGTCCACTGGGCGGTGGGAGTGCGCTGGCTGCCGTAGGGGACCGGCATCCGGTACTGCCGCTCGGCGGTACAGAAATGACTGCTGGTCATGGCCCCGACCCGCCGGGCAAAGCCTCCGGCGATGAGCATCGCTGCCAAAGCAAGGCTCTCCCCCATGGTGGAGCAGGCACCGTACAGTCCATAGAAGGGAATGCCAAATTCCCGCAGGCTGAAGGCGGAGCCGATGCACTGATTCAGAAGATCCCCCGCCAGGATATAGTCCAGGTCCTCAGGATCCAGGGCGGCCTTCTCCAGAGCCTTCTTCAGGGCCTGCTTCTGCATGGTGCTCTCCGCCTTTTCCCAGGTTTTCTGGCCGAAAAAGCTGTCGTCGCTGAGCTGGTCGAACCAGTCGGACAGCGGCCCCGCGGCCTCCTGCCGCCCGCCTACGGCGGCGTGGGACAGAATGTGGACTGGCTGCTCCAGGGCCACCGTCTGTTGGCCCAGACGCTTATGCATAGTGATCCGCCTCCCAAAAGCTGATGACGGTAGTATGCGCGTCGGCGGAGCGGCTATGCAGGAAATAAAAAAGACACCTGTGCAGTTGGCACAGGTGTCTTTTTTGCTATGTAATTGAAAATTACTCAGCAACGATAGCGTCAGCGGGGCAGTTAGCCATGCAAGCGCCGCAATCCACGCAGGTGTCAGCGTCGATGACATAGGTGGAATCGCCCTGGGAGATAGCCTCGACGGGGCAGTTCTCAGCGCAGGTGCCGCAAGCGACGCAAGCGTCAGTGATCTTGTGAGCCATGATAATAACCTCCTGATTGATGGTATCCCCATTGTAACATGAAGTTTGAAAATTGCAAGAGAAAATTCCGGCTCCGGGAAGGGAATCTGTGTAAAAAATTGAGCTGGTGGCATACTGGATGGGAAAAAACGGCAAGGAGGCGTCCTATGGACAACGATCGATTCACTCCCGGGGCACAGGAAGCTCTGCGCCTGGCCCACCGGGCAGCGGAGGAGCTGGGTCACAGCTATGTAGGCAGCGAGCATTTGCTGCTGGGGCTACTGGAGGTAGGGGACAGCCCCGTCCGGCGGGTGCTGACGGAACAGGGGGTCACACCGGAGAGACTGCGGGAGGTCATCGTCGGCGTGGTGGGCATGGGTCTGCCGGGGCTGGCGCCGCCCCAGGGCCTGACGCCCCGGGCCAGACGCAGCATCGAGAACGCGGTGGCTGAGTCCCGCGGCGCATCCGCTGTGGGAGCGGAGCACCTGCTGCTGGGCGTGCTGCGGGAAAATGGCTCGATGGCGGTGCGGGTACTGCGGGCGGCGGGGTGCGATGTGCGGCAGGTGCAGTGCGCACTGCTGCCCCGGGCGGCCGCCGCGGCCAGAGGGCGGCGGGAGGAGCTTCCACCCCGGGCCACTGTCCGGGAGGAGCTGCCCCGCTCCAAGGTCATGGAGCAGTTTTCGCGAAGTCTCAACCTTCTGGCCCGCCAGGGAAAGCTGGATCCGGTCATCGGCCGGGAGCAGGAGCTGGGGCGGGTGATCCGTATCCTCAGTCGGCGGAGCAAGAATAACCCGGTGCTGGTGGGTCCGCCCGGCGTGGGCAAGACCGCCGTGGCGGAGGCGCTGGCCCAGAGGATTGAGGCGGGAGATGTGCCGGAGGAGCTGCTGGGGACCACCATCCTGTCGGTGGATCTGGCATCTATGTTGGCGGGGACCAAGTACCGGGGAGAATTCGAGGAGCGGGTGAAAAGCGTCCTGGCAGAGGTGCGGCGCATGGGAAATGTCATCCTCTTTATTGATGAACTCCACACCATCGTGGGGGCCGGCAGCGCCGAGGGGGCGGTGGATGCTGCCAATATCCTCAAGCCCGCCCTGGGCCGGGGGGAGCTGCGGCTCATCGGGGCCACCACCAGGGAGGAGTACCGCCGCCACATCGAAAAGGACGCCGCGCTGGAGCGCCGCTTTCAGCCGGTGGCGGTGGAGGAGCCGACACCGGAGAAGGCAGGGGAGATCCTGCGGGGGCTGCGGGAGCGGTATGAGGCCCACCATGGTCTGGGCATCAGCGACGAGGCCATCGATGCCGCCGTAGCGCTGAGCCACCGGTACCTCCCGGAGCGATTTCTGCCGGACAAGGCCATCGACCTCGTAGACGAGGCATGCAGCCGGGTGCGCTTGGAGAGCCGTCAGCCCACAGAGGAGCTGAAACGCCTGGAGGAACGGCTGAGCGCCGTCCGCCGGGAGAAGGAGGAGGCCATTGCCGGTGAGAGCTTTGAGCTGGCCGCCCGGCTGCGGGATGTGGAGGAGAGCTTCCACCGTCAGCTGGGGGAGGAGAAGAGCCGGTGGCTCCAGGGCATAGATACGGAAACGGCGGCCATCACCGGGGAGGATGTGGCGGCGGTCCTCTCGGAGTGGACGGGGATCCCTCTGCGGCGCATCGGTGAGAGCGAGGGGGAGCGCCTGCTGGGGCTGGAGGAGAAGCTGGAGGAGCGGGTAGTGGGGCAGCGCGCGGCGGTGGAGGCTGTGGCCCGGGCCGTTCGCCGCGGCCGGGTGGGGCTGAAGGAGCCGAATCGTCCGGTGGGGACCTTCCTGCTGCTGGGGCCAACCGGCGTGGGGAAAACAGAGCTGTGCCGGGCGCTGGCCCAGGCGCTGTTCGGGCAGGAGGAGGCGATGGTCCGCATCGACATGTCGGAGTATGCCGAAAGCCATGCCGCCAGCCGCCTGGTGGGCTCGCCGCCGGGCTATGTGGGCCATGAGGAGGGAGGCCAGCTCACTGAGGCGGTGCGGCGCAGACCGTACTGCGTGGTGCTCCTGGACGAGATTGAGAAGGCACACAGTCGGGTGTGGGACCTGCTGCTGCAGGTGATGGAGGACGGCGTCCTAACCGACAGCCAGGGCCGCCGGGCAGATTTTCGCAACGCGGTTTTGATGCTGACCAGCAACGTTGGGGCGGAGCATGTCGTCGGCGGGAATCCGCTGGGATTCGGTCCGCCCAGTGGGGAGGAGGATCGGCAGAGCCGCATGGCCTCTGCGGTGGAGGAGGCCCTGCGCCGCACTTTCCGACCGGAGTTTTTGAACCGGGTGGACGAAACTGTGGTGTTCCGCCAGCTGACAGAGACGGATCTGGAGAAGATCGCCCGCCGCATGCTGAAGCAGGTGGAGCGGCGGGCCGCTGACCTGGGGGCGGTGCTGACCTGGGGGGAGGAGGTCCCCCGGTATCTGGCCCGGCGGAGCTGTGGGCGCTATGGAGCCAGACCGCTGCGGCGGCTGATCCGCCGGGAGGTGGAGGACCCGCTGGCGGAGGGATTTCTGATGGGACGCTTCGCATCCGTCGGGGTGGTGACGCTGACCGTGGAGGAAAATATCCTTGCCATCCGGTAGGAAATATTGTAAAATATGACCAGGAGAGTTTGGTCGGCCAGCGGAGCAAACGCCCCCGTTGGCTGACTGCCAACAACAGAAAAATCACTTGAAAAGGAGAGGTTGCTATGGGATTTTCCGGAACAGACGCCGGCGGCTTCCACTGGGAGGGGTTCCAGAGCGGCGCGCCCAACCAGCCTGAGGGCGGCCGCCGGGAGAGCAAGCCCCGTAAGCCCCGCAGGGCCGTGGGAACGCCCCTGTCCAGGGTGCTGATCAATCTGGGCGTAACGCTGGCGGTGGGGCTGGCCTACTTCTATGTGGAGCTGCCAGCCATCAGCCTGAAGGACCCGGATTTCTATGTATTTGCCCTGCTGCTGTGCGGCGTGTACTGCGTGTGCGCTGTCATAACCAGCGGCTTTCAGGGGGAGGGTGTCAAAAACTACTTCCAGTTTTTGAAAAAGCAGTGCGCCGTTCCGTTTTTTCTGGCGGTGGGGCTGCTGGTCATCGCCCTGGTAGGCAGTTTAGCGGGCAGTGTAATCTTCCGGGCGGGGGCCTATGCCCAGCTGCTGCATTTCGAGGTGGGGGATTTCACCACTGATGTGGCGGAGATCAGCTATGACCAGATCCCCATGCTGGACCGGGCCAGTGCCGAGCGGCTGGGGGACCGGAAGCTGGGGGAACTCAGTGACATGGTCAGCCAGTTCGAGGTGATGGACGACTACACCCAGATCAACTATCAGGGCCGCCCGGTGCGCATCGCCACCCTGATGTACGCCGACGCGGTGAAGTGGCTGACCAACCGGGGCGATGGACTTCCGGCCTATCTCATTGTGGATATGGTGGACCAGAGCGTGGAACTGAAGCGGCTGGACAAGGGCATCAAATACACCACTGCCGAGCATCTGAACCGCAACCTGAGCCGCTACCTCCGCTTCCACTACCCCACCTATCTCTTTGATGACCCGGTCATGGAGGTGGACGAGAGCGGCACGCCCTACTGGATCTGCCCCCGGCTGGTAAAGACCATCGGCCTCTTCGGCGGCAGGGACATCCAGGGCGCGGTGCTGGTGAATGCCGTCACCGGCGAGAGCGAGTATCTCCGGGAGGTCCCCTCGTGGGTGGATAACCTCTATAACGCGGACCTCATCATGGAGCAGTACGACTACTATGGTCTGTACCATAAGGGCTTCCTCAACTCCATCTTTGGCCAGAAGGAGGTCACCGTCACCACCGATGGCTACAATTACATCGCCATGGGGGATGATGTGTATGTCTACACCGGTGTTACCTCCACCGGCGGAGACCAGTCCAACCTGGGCTTCATCCTCACCAACCAGCGCACCAAGGAGACCACCTACTACAGCTGCGCCGGGGCCACGGAGTATTCCGCACGTGACAGCGCCGAGGGCGAGCTACAGAATCTGCGCTATACGGCGACCTTCCCTCTGCTGCTGAATGTAGGGGGCCAGCCCACCTACTTTATGGCTATGAAGGACGATGCCCAGCTGGTGAAGAAGTATGCCATGGTCAACGTCCAGCAGTATCAGATCGTGGCCACCGGGGACACCGTGGCCGAGTGCGAGAAGAACTATCTCTCCCTGCTCAGCGCCAACGGCGTGGTCCGGGGGGACGCGGCCCTCTTCGGCACAGAGGTAGCGGAGGGCACCATCGCCGACATCCGCTCCGCCGTGCAGGACGGAAACAGCGTCTACTATGTCCAGCTCATCGGCGAGGAGACCTATTACTCCATCACGGCCTCGGCCCAGCCCCTGGCTGTGATCCTCAGCAAGGGAGATCAGGTCACCATCACCTATCGCCCAGGCGAGGGCGTCATTCTTCCCGCGGTGGATATTCAATTGAGATGAGCAATGCCCGCTGCCACAGGCAGCGGGCATTTTTTGTTTTCGGAGGAAAGACGCATTTGTGACGGATGTTCATTTTTGCTGTTTTCAGTCAAAATTCAATAAACGGCATTGACACGCACTCTATTTGCACTATAATATAGATAAGAGAGTGCGAATTTGAATGTTGATTTTTATAGTATTCACCAAAAAATATGGACGATACTATACAAAATCAACAAGCGCTTTCTAATTTACATTTTGCCAGGAGGTCTATCATGAAGCAAGTGCTGCCACCTACCCGCAAACATTCGTATACAAAAAGCGGACGAAAACTGCTCAGCTTACTGCTCAGTACGGTCATGCTCCTTTCCATGCTCATGCCTGCTGCGGCAGCATTTGAACAGCCTGCAGCCGATACCGACGCCCTGGCTGCGGCGCAGCTGGTCTCTCAGCAGGAGCGGCCCTCTGGACTGGTCGGATTTGAGGGGGACTATGCGCTGGAGGAGAGCAGCGAAATGATCTCTGTGATCGTTGAATTCTGCCATCAGCCTGCTGCTCTGGTCCAGGCCATTTCCGAGGCTGCGGGCGAGCGGAATGCTGCCGACAGTGAAACGCTGACGGAGCAGGCTGAGGCCGATGCAGATGCTTTTTTCTCCGCCCTGAGCGGAGTGACCTACACGGTGGAATATAGGTATCACACGGCGCTCAACGGTGTGTCTATCCAGCTGCCCCAGTCCTATGTGGATGACGTTGCCGATCTGGCGTGTGTGTTCGCTGTATACCCCAATGAAACCTATGAGAATGCGGGCGGCTCCACAGAGGGGAGTTACACCCAGGGCATGGGTGACAGCCACGCCTACTTCGGCACCCAGGCGCTCCACAGCGCCGGTTATACAGGTGAGGGCGTAACGGTCGGCGTGATCGACACCGGTGTGGACTACAAGCATCCCGACTTGGCTGGTGCTTTTGCAACAACGCTGCCCAATGGCGGGACTCCCGCTGAGGGCGAGACGATCGACGGCATTTTCTATGGCCGCAACTACATCAATAACGGCAATGCCGCCAACGATCCCATGGATGACCATGGTCACGGCAGCCATGTTTCCGGTACGATCGCCGCACGGGGGACCGGCAACGGGAGCTTCAGCGCTCTGGGTGTGGCACCCGGCGCAAAGCTGGCTGTATACAAGGCGCTGAACCATACCAACAGCTGCCAGCTCAACGACGTGGTGAAGGCCATGGAGGATGCTGTGGCGGATGGCTGCAGGATCCTCAGTATGTCCCTGGGCTGGAGCAGTGCCAATGGAACCAGCCACGCCACCAGTCTGGCGCTCAACAGCCTAGCGCTGCAGAATCCTGATGTGCTGTTTGTGCTCTGCGCCGGAAATAATGGCAGCAAGGATTTTACCCTCTGGTCTCCCGGTACCTCTCCTCTGGCCCTGACGGTGGCCAATGCCCAGATCCCCTCCGACAGCCGCCTGCTGACCGCCAGCAATGCGGCGGGACAGGCTATGGGCGATCTGCGCCTGATCCGCTCCGGCTGGGGCGACGCTGTGACGGCTTCCGAGGGCCGATATACCCTGGATGCGCTCACTGCCGATGAGCAGGGCCGCTATCAGCTGGTCCTGCTGCCCACCGTGGACGGCACAGCTCTGGGTGCCGGGACCCAGGAGGAGTTCGATGCTTTCTTTGCGGAGCGGACTGCCAGCGACTATGCCGGAAGCCTTTTTGTGGTCAGCCGCGGACAGGCTTTTGACGATGTTGTGCCTCGCATCCGGGCTGCTGTGGGGACTGGTGCGCTGCTGGTGTTGAATACTGAGGCCCGCGCCAATGACTTTGCCAATATCTCCTTTTTCCAGGGCTTTTCGACAACTATCTGCCCGTCTTTACCATGCAGTACGATGAAGGCCAGGCCTTTGTCAGCGGGTTGACGGTGGGGGAGACCTATGGCTTTACCTTCAGCAATGCCAATAGCCTGACCACTACCAACGCAGTCGCTGTCAGCGGCTTCCCCAACAGCGGCACCTCCCGCGGCCCTGTCAAGGAGTCCTATGATCTGAAGCCCGACCTGGCGGCCCCCGGTACGGCTGTGGTGTCCCTGGCCCCCGGCGGCGGGTATACCAATATGTCCGGTACTTCTATGGCAACGCCCCATGTTTCTGCTATCGCTGCACTGGTGATGCAGAAGGCAAATGCTGCCGGTAAGCACCTCACGGCGCTGGAGCTGAAGTCCCTGCTGGTAAACACGGCGAATGCCGGTGCCTTTGGCGGAGAAATCAGCCGATTTGCCGTGGGCAACGGTATGGTGGATCCCGCTGCCGCACTGGCGGCACTGGATCAGATGGTCACCGTGACGGCTACCAATCCCAATGGCTACAACAACAGCAAGCTGGATGTCAATGTCCAGACACCCACCATCAGCTTTGGCGGTGTCCAGGCGGGCGATTCCCTGCATAAGACGATGACCGTCACTGTCACCAACAGCGGCGCAGTCAGTCATACCTATAGTCTGACGCTCTCCCCTGCGTTCCATGCGGCGATGCATCAGACCTCTGAAGCTGCGCTGACCGACCAGGTGTTCTCCCTGAGCATCAGTTCTATTACGGTAGCTGCTGGTGAAAGCGCTACGTTTGAGCTGACGCTGTCCCTGGATGAGACGGTTGAGGCGGGTACCTATGAGACTACCGTTTTCCTTTCTGAAGGCGGTACGACGCTGTCAGCTGCTGCCGGTGCGTATGTCTATCAGGTGGATCCTATTCTGGCGGACCCTGTAGATCTGCAGTACACCTTTATCCACAACAACGTCCTGTCCTCCGGTCCCGACATGCAGCTGAAGTACTACGGCTGGCATGGCAGCGACCGCACCTTCTACCACTTCCGGTTCAAGGACGGTACGATCGAGACCTGGCAGCCCATGCTGTATACCCGTGACGGACAGCTGGTGGGACAGATCGACGGCTGGTACAGCGGTGCCTTCGGCCGCTGGGACTGGTACTACTACGATACCATCGGTGCCACGTGGTTTACTCCCTGCACGCTGGATGCGGAGGGAAATGTGGCGATCACCGGTGAAAAGGGTACCATTCCTGAGGGTGCCTACAAGATGAAGCTGCTGCTGAAGAAGACCGGCGCGGCGTACAAGCTGGTGGAGGTCGCTGATCTGTACATCGACAATACACTGCCTGTTCTTACGGCGGATACCAGCGGCAGCTGGAGCGGCGTGTGTGTCGGTGACACCGTTACCTATACCGGTTCCATCTATGATGCTGGTACACAGGAGATGATGGAGCTGGGCATCAACTCTGCCGCTGACTACCGTGTATTTGGAAATACCACCAGCCAGAAGGACAATGTGGTGGTCCTTCAGGTCGGAGAGACCTATTATCGCGCCGATGTGGCCGCAGATGGCAGCTTTACCATCCAGGTGCCTGCTGAGGATGCACAGGGCACCGCCACGGTTTTCTATGGCGACCACTTCCTGCCTATCGGCTCTGACAGCTGGTACGGATACTTCTATGAGGGCTTCACACCCAATGACATCTCGTATACGGTGGAGACCTCTGTGGACACGATCCCCTATATGACCTGCTACGGCTACCGCGCTGCCAATATGGCCAGCTACGAGGTGAAGTTGAGCTATACCACGCCGCCCGCTGTGCCTGAGACTCCTGCGGTCCCCGTTATCCCCGCCGCACCCTCCAGGCCCAGCCAGCCGGACAGCTCCTGTGTCTGCAGCGGTGGCCCTGACTGCGCTGCCTACCGGTTCACGGACGTGACGGCAGCGGATTGGTTCCATCTTGAGGTGGACTATGTACTGGAGCAGAAGCTATTTGACGGCGTCAGTGCCACGGCGTTCCAGCCAGGCGGCTCCATGACCCGCGCGATGGCCTGGACTGTGCTGGGCCGCATGAAGGGACAGCAGCTTGCCGGTACCGGAAATGGTTGGTATCAGCAGGCGCAGCAGTGGGCCGTTGAGCAGAGGATCTCCGATGGTTCCGCGCCCAACGACAGCATTACCCGGCAGCAGTTCGTCACGATGCTGTGGCGCTGCGCGGGGGAGAATAACGCCCGCCTGGATGCGCTGGCTCGCTTCCGTGATGCGGACGATGTATCCGGCTACGCGCTGACGGCGATGGCCTGGGCCGTTGAGAACGGCATTCTGGAAGGAGATGAAGGCGCCCTGCAGCCCCAGAGCTGTGTGACCCGCGCCGAAGCGGCGGCGATCCTGATGCGTTTTTGCCAGCTGGGCCAGTAACGTCCGCGGCGGCCCGGAGCGAGCGATCTGCCCGCTGAAGAGCGGAGCCTGACAAGCAGATACTACCCACAGATGCAGACTGGCGAAGTGCGGAACAGCCGCGCTTCGCCAGCCTTTTTGCCCCGTTCCGCAAAAAAGAAAAATTCTCTTTACAGAAGCGATGCTCCTGTGGCATAATATAACATTAGACTGGAATTTTAACTGGAATGGAGAATTTCTATGCCAATTATTGAATATGATACCTATAAACAGAAGCTGATCGCCATGGAGCCCCAGCTGGACAAGTTGGCCGCCGCGCTGGATCTGGACAACGCTCGCCGCGAAGTGGAGGAGCTGGAGGAGAAGGCGGGCGACGCCAACTTCTGGAACGACCTGGAGGGCTCTCAGAAGGTGCTGCGCCGCACCAAGCAGCTGAAAAACAAGCTGGAGGGCTTCGCCAAGCTCCGGGGCCAGTGGGAGGATCTGACCACCCTGGTGGAGATGGCCATCGAGGAGGATGACGAGTCCCTGCTGGAGGAGCTGACCGAGGGCTATGCCCATCTGGAGACCACGGTGGAGGAGATGAACCTCACCACCCTGCTCACCGGCGAATACGATGCCAACAACGCCATCATGACCCTGCACGCCGGCGCAGGCGGCACCGAGGCTCAGGACTGGTGTCAGATGCTCTACCGTATGTACACCCGCTGGGCGGAGCGGCACGACTTCGTGGTGAAGACCCTGGACTTTGAAGACGGCGAAGAGGCCGGCATCAAGTCCGCCACCATATCTATCGAGGGCGAGAACGCCTATGGCTTCCTGAAGAGCGAGAACGGTGTCCACCGTCTGGTGCGCATCTCTCCCTTTGACTCCCAGGCCCGCCGTCAGACTTCCTTCTCCGCTGTGGAGGTCATGCCCGAGATCGAGGTGGACAACAGCATCGACATCCGCCCCGAGGACATCGAGATGCAGGTCTACCGCGCCAGCGGCGCAGGCGGCCAGCACGTCAACAAGACCTCCTCCGCCGTCCGCCTGCTGCACAAGCCCACCGGCGTAGTGGTGTCCAGCCAGCAGGAGCGCAGCCAGGTGCAGAACCGTGAAAACTGCATGAAGATGCTGGCCGCCCGCCTGATGGAGCTGAAGATCCAGCAGCATGCCGACAAGATCAGCGACATCAAGGGCGTGCAGATGAAGATCGAGTGGGGCAGCCAGATCC
>CAYSDG010000023.1:0-22397 GCA_964429705.1 uncultured Oscillospiraceae bacterium
CCCTGCCAGGGAGCTTTTTTGTGCTGTCCGTACAATCTGGGGCAGTACAAAAAATCTCCTCCCCCGGCTGTTTTTTCCACAAAACTGTGCTATACTGTGGAAAAACACCGAAAGGAATCGATGGATGAAACTGATCTCTTGGAATGTCAACGGGCTGCGGGCCTGTGTAGGGAAGGGCTTTCTTGATTTTGTGGCGGAGCTGTCACCGGATGTGCTGTGTCTGCAGGAAACCAAGCTGCAAGCCGGACAGATCGACCTGGACCTGCCCGGCTACCACCAGTACTGGAACTACGCCGAGAAAAAGGGCTACTCCGGCACCGCCCTCTTTACCAAAGAGGAGCCGCTCTCCGTCACCTATGGCTTTGGCGATGAACTGCACCGCCACGAGGGCCGGGTCATCACCGCGGAGTATCCGGACTTCTATCTGGTCTGCTGCTACACTCCCAACGCCCAGGACGGGCTCAAGCGCATCGACTACCGAATGCTGTGGGAGGACGATTTCCGCGTCTACCTCACGGCACTGGACCAGGTCAAGCCGGTGATCCTGTGCGGCGACCTGAACGTAGCCCACCAGGAGATCGACCTGAAGAATCCCGGCCCCAACCGAGGCAATGCCGGGTTCTCCGATCAGGAACGGGGCAAGATGACAGAGCTGCTCTCCGCCGGTTTTGTGGATACCTTCCGCCACTTCTATCCCGACCGCACCGGGGCCTACAGCTGGTGGAGCTACCGCTTCAACGCCCGGAAAAACAACGCGGGATGGCGCATCGACTATTTCCTCGTCTCCGAGCGGCTGAAGGATCGTCTGATCGGGACAGACATCTACAGCGAGGTCACCGGCAGCGACCACTGCCCCGTTGCGCTGGAGCTGGCGTGAGCCATCCCATGCAAGAAAATCAAAAAATACACAGATCCTCCGGTATAGCTGTTGACTTTTCAAAAAAAGCGGCATATAATAGGTCACAACATTCCAGCAACGCTTTAGTGTGAAAAAGAATCCAGGAAGGGAGCCCCGCCGCATGACACAGTTTTTGTCCCGTGACAATGCTATGTCCGCATCTGCATCCTATGCAGATGCTTCTTCTGCGTGCGCCGCTGCCTCCCATGAAAATACTGTTATTCTGATGATGGACGCCATTCTGATGGCGTCCATTATTATTTTTGCCCTGGGCCGCATTGGTATTTTCCTGTTGGTACTGGTCTGCTTGGTACTGCTGAGCATTCTGGTCCTGCGCGGACAAGTGAATACGCCAGGTGTTTGGGCGCGCTGATCAGCATGGGATACAGCAAGCGGCTCCGCACACATGGCGGGGCCGCTTTTTTGTATATTTTTTCAGACTATATTTTTGTAAAGGAGATCCGAATCATGAAGAAGAAGTTTTTTGCACTCACGCTGGCAGCGGCTATGCTGCTGGGCTGCCTGACCGGCTGCGGCGGAAGCGGGACCAATGACAACGCTGGAGGCGGCGACAGCTCCGATGTGATCCGCATCGGCGGCATCGGCCCCCTGACCGGCAGCGCCGCCACCTATGGCCACGCCACCAAGAACGGCGCCCAGATCGCCGTGGACGAGATCAACGCCCTGGGCGGCGTACAATTTGAGCTGAACTTCCAGGATGACGAGGGCGACCCTGAGAAGAGCGTCAACGCCTACAACAACCTGAAGGACTGGGAGATGGATGTTCTGTACGGCTGCACCACCACCGGCCCCTGTGTGGCTGTGGCCGGTGAGACCTATGCCGACCGCTACTTCCAGCTGACTCCCTCCGCCTCCTCCTCCGACGTGACCAACGGCAACGACAACGTCTTCCAGGTCTGCTTCACCGACCCCAACCAGGGCATCACCGCCGCTGACTTCGTCAAGAGCCTGGGCACCGCCTCCAAGGTGGCCGTCATCTACAACAATGGCGACGCCTATTCCACCGGCATCGCTGTGGCCTTCGCCGAGCACGCCGCCCAGCTGGGTCTGGAGGTCGTGGCGCAGACCACCTTCCCCGATGACACCAACACCGACTTCTCCGTGCAGCTCAACGAGTGCAAGAACAGCGGCGCCGAGCTGGTGTTCATGCCCATCTACTACACCCCCGCCTCTCTGGTCCTGGCCCAGGCCAAGGCCATGGGCTACGCCCCCCAGTTCTTCGGCGGCGACGGCATGGACGGCATCCTCTCCATGGACGGCTTTGACACCTCCCTGGCTGAAGACCTGATGCTCATGACCCCCTTCAACGCCTCCTCCACCGACGAGCGCACCGCGAAGTTCGTGGAGACCTACACCGATCAGTACGGCTCTGAGACCCTGAACCAGTTTGCCGCCGACGGCTACGACTGCATCTATGCCATCTACGAGGCCTGGACCGCCGCAGGCTGTACCACCGACATGTCCCACGAGGACATCTGCGATGCCCTGATCGCCCAGTTTACCAGCGACTCCTTCCATGTGGACGGCCTGACCGGCTCCAGCATGGGCTGGGAGACCAACGGCGAGGTCTCCAAGGACCCCATGGTCGTTCAGATCAAGGACGGTGCCTACACCACCATGGAGTGATCCTCCGCTGATGCGCGCTTCCATGGGACGGCGCTGCCGCATATCGGCAGCGCCGCCCCGCGTGAGGGCGACGAGGATGGGATTTTACAGGAAGTCCAACCCTCCTTGCTCTCACACGAGCCATCCCAACAGGTGAAAGAAAAGAAAGCAGGTGTTTCAAACTATGATGTCGATCCTGACCAACCTCATCAACGGCGTAAGCCTGGGCAGCGTGTACGCGATCATCGCTCTGGGCTACACCATGGTCTACGGTATCGCCAAAATGCTGAACTTCGCCCACGGTGATATTATCATGGTGGGCGGCTATGTGTGCTTTATCTCCCTGATGAATCTGGGGCTGGGTACGCTCCCGTCCATCCTGCTGGCCGTCGTGGCCTGCACGGTGCTGGGCGTGGCCATCGAGGCCCTGGCTTACAAGCCCCTGCGCCAGGCCCCCAAGCTGGCCGTGCTTATCACCGCCATCGGCATCAGCTATTTCCTCCAGAACGCGGCGCTGCTGCTCTGGGGCAGCGACGCAAAGGTGTTCCCCTCGGTGATCGACCTGACCTCTATCAGCCTCTTTGATGGACAGATCATCATCACCGGTACCACCATCGTCACGGTGCTGACATGTGTCGTCACCATGCTGGCCCTGACCCTCTTCACCAGCCGGACCAAGCTGGGCAAGGCCATGCGGGCCGTCAGCGAGGACAAGGGCGCAGCCCAGCTCATGGGCATCAATGTCAACGGCACCATCTCCATGACCTTCGCCATCGGCTCCGCCCTGGCTGCCGTTGCCGGTGTGCTGCTGTGCTCCTCCTATAAGGTGCTCATGCCCACCACCGGCTCCATGCCCGGCATCAAAGCCTTCACCGCTGCCGTGTTCGGCGGCATCGGCTCCATCCCCGGGGCCATGGTAGGCGGCCTGCTGCTGGGGATCATTGAGATCTTCTGCAACGCCTATATTTCCACAGAGCTGTCCAACGCCATCGTGTTCGCCGTGCTGATCGTGGTGCTGCTGGTAAAGCCCACGGGTCTGCTGGGCAAAGTTATCCAGGAGAAGGTGTAAGATATGAGTGAAGTGACAAGCAAGCAGCGAGCGATCTCCAGGGGTGCGGGCTACCAGATCTCCACCTACGGCATCGTGATCGTGTTCTACGCCCTGATGATGGGCCTGCGGGCAGCGGGTATGCTGTCCAACTCCGTACAGGGCTTTCTGGTGCCTGTGTGCGCCTATGTGGTGATGGCCATCTCCCTGAACCTCACCGTGGGCATCATGGGCGAGCTGAGTCTGGGCCACGCCGGGTTCATGAGCGTGGGTGCCTTCACCGGTGTGGTAACGGCGGCCATGCTGCAGGAGCTGATCCCCCTGGGCGGGCTGCGCCTGGCCATCGCCATGGTGGTGGGCGGCGCGTTCGCGGGGCTGGTGAGCCTGATCGTGGTGGTGCCGGTGCTGCGCCTGCGGGGCGACTATCTGGCCATTGTGACCCTGGCCTTCGGCGAGATCATCCGCAACATCATCCAGTGCCTCTACGTGGGCATCGACGAAAACGGCCTCCACATCGCCATGAGCGAAACAAACCTCCATCTCACCGAGACGGGACGCACCGTGGTGCGCGGCCCCATGGGCGCTGTGGGCATCCAGAAGCTCTCCGGCCTCACCGCAGGCGTGATACTCACCCTGCTGACGCTGGTGGTGGTGCTGAATCTGGTCAACAGCCGCCACGGCCGGGCCATCATGGCCCTGCGGGACAACCGCATTGCCGCCGAGTCCATCGGCATCTCCCCGGTGCGCTATAAGATCATTGCCTTCGTCACCTCCGCCGTGCTGGCCGGTATGGCCGGTGCGCTGTACGCCATGAATTTTTCCTCCATCCTGGCCAAGAAGTTCGACTTCAACACCTCCATCCTGATCCTGGTGTTCGTGGTGCTGGGCGGCATGGGAGACATCCGTGGCTCCATCATCGCTGCCGCCGCGCTGACTATCCTGCCGGAACTGCTGCGTGAATATGCCGACTACCGGATGCTGGTGTACGCCATTGTGCTGATCCTGGTGATGCTGGCCACCAACAACCCCACCTTGAAGAACCTGCTGGGCGAGCTGCCCCGCAGGCTGCAGAAGAAAGGAGGCGCTGACAAATGAGCATGATGCGCCCCAACCGTGTCAAACTGGTCCCCGTTCCCTCCGACGCCATGGTGCCGGAGCGGGACGCCGGTAAGCCGCCGGTGCTGGAGTGCCGCAATCTGGGCGTCACCTTTGGCGGCCTGAAGGCGGTGGAGAATTTCAACCTGACCATTGGCCCTACGGAGATCGCCGGACTCATCGGCCCCAACGGCGCAGGCAAGACCACCGTCTTCAACCTGCTGACCAAGGTCTATCAGCCCACCACCGGCACTATCCTCCTCAACGGCAAGGCCACCCACGGCATGAACACCGTGCAGGTCAGCCACGCCGGTATCGCCCGCACCTTCCAGAATATCCGCCTGTTCAACGACATGTCCGTGGAGGACAACGTGAAGGCCGGTATGGACACGTCCATCCACTACGGCATGGCCAGCAGCATCTTCCGCCTGCCCGCCTTCTGGAAGCAGGAGAAGGTGGCCCACGACCTGGCCCTGGAGCTGCTCAGTCTGTTCGACATGCAGGACCTGGCCAATGTCCCCGCCGGAAGCCTGCCCTACGGCGCCCAGCGCCGCCTGGAGATCGTCCGCGCCCTGGCCACCAATCCGTCCCTGCTGCTGCTGGACGAGCCGGCCGCCGGTATGAACCCCTCGGAAACGGCGGAGCTGATGGAGACCATTCTGAAGATCCGGGACACGTTCCAGATCGCCATCATGCTCATCGAACACGACATGAATCTGGTGATGAACGTGTGCGAGGGTATCTGTGTGCTGAACTTCGGCCGGATCATCGCCAAGGGCAGCCCTGAGGAGATCCAGCACAACCCCGCCGTGATCGAAGCCTATCTGGGCAAGCAGAAGGAGGCGTAACCACATGTCTACCATCCTGAAGGTCGACGACATCAACGTATATTACGGCAGCATCCACGCCATCAAGGGAGTGTCCTTCTCCGTAGAGGAGGGGGAGATCGTAACTCTGATCGGTGCCAACGGTGCCGGTAAATCCACCACGCTGAACACCATCGCCGGTATGCTCCACAGCCGCACCGGCTCCATCCATTTCATGGAGCAGGACCTGCAGAAGGTCCCCGCTCATAAGATCGTTGAGAAGGGACTGGCCCTGGTGCCGGAGGGGCGGCGGATCTTCCTGCAGATGACAGTGGAGGAGAATCTGGAGATGGGCGCCTACACCCAGCCGAAATCCGGCATCAGCGCCGATCTGGAGATGGTCTTTGACCTCTTCCCCCGGCTGAAGGAGCGCCGCCGTCAGGTGGCTGGCACCCTGTCCGGCGGTGAGCAGCAGATGCTGGCCATGGGCCGGGCTCTGATGTCCCACCCGAAGCTGCTGATGCTGGATGAGCCGTCCATGGGTCTGGCGCCCATTCTGGTGGAGCAAATCTTTGAGATCATCCGCAGCCTGCATAAGGCGGGCTCCACCATCCTGCTGGTGGAGCAGAATGCCCAGGCGGCCCTGTCCATCGCGGACCGGGCCTACGTGCTGGAGACGGGCAAGATCGTCACCACCGGCACCGGCGCGGAGCTGCTGAAGAGCCCGGTCATTAAAAAGGCTTATCTGGGCGGATAACACAAAACCTCTCACTACGGTGTATACAGTGAGAGGTTTTTCTTTTGTGGATATTCTGCGCCCCGGCAGGGCGATCTTTCCTGTTAGCTGCCATCTATTCGTTCCTCTGTTTGCCTCTGGCGGCCCACTTTTTCCCGCGAAAAAGTGGGCAAAACGCGCCGGGGGTACCCCGGACTCCCGAAATTTTTAAGCGAATGCTCGTGCGGTGCTTCAGCAGAGAACCAGCCCTCCGGTCGGGTACATCCCGGTGTCAGATCCATCTCCCATAACTTCGCCTGACGACCCACGCAAAGAGGGCAACAACGGGGACAGCCTGTGCATCTATCCGACATGCAGACAATGGTGCGGTGCGGCCCCGTCGCTTCGTCAACTGGACACCCAGCAACCTACCGCACCTATGCGCCCCGCACAGTAAAGCACCTCGCCCGGGAAGCAAAACTCCCCGAGACAACAAAAAAGACCACCCAGTTTGGGTGGTCTTTCGTTGTTTGGTTAATCAGCCAATGTGGTTCAGCTTCAGAGTCATGGCGCTCTTCTTGTGAGCGGCATTGTTCTTGTGCAGAATGCCCTTGGCGGCAGCCTTGTCAACGGCCTTGACCGCGACCTTGTAAGCGCCCTCGGCCTCGGTGCGATTGCCTTCGGCGGCAGCAGCCTCAAACTTCTTCATAGCGGTCTTCAGAGCAGACTTCTCTGCCTTGTTGCGGGCATTGCGAACCTCAGCCACCAGCACACGCTTCTTAGCGGACTTAATATTCGGCAAACCAAACACCTCCTCCAGTGGGATCTATGGGGAAGCCTGAAACACTTACCCCACGCAGAATGGTATTGTAGCACCTTTTTTCAAAAAAATCAAGATGTTTTTCTCAAATTTTTCAACTTTTTTTGCATAAAGTCCACGTCAGGTGAGAAAATAGCCATAAACTACCACATTTTGTGTTGAAAAAAGGGGCGTATCACAAGTTATGCTGACGATTCGGACGGATCTGGCCCAGGAGGCCCACCAGCTCTGGCGCGAAAGCGCCGGAAAAATGACCCGGCTGCAGGGCGTGCGGGCCACAGATGACCAGTGCATGGGATTTCCTCTGCACCGGGTGGAAATTCTGGATGAAGCGGGCGAAAAAGCCCTGAACAAACCATGCGGGACCTACCTGACACTGGATATTTCCACTATCTGGCAGGCAAATGTGGATATTCCCGCCAGGGCCTCTCAGGCGCTGGCCGCACTGCTGCGTCCGCTGCTGCCAAAGGAGGGGACGGTACTGGTAGCGGGCCTTGGCAACGCCGCCATGACGCCGGATGCGCTGGGGCCGCAGACCGTGGGACAACTGCTGGTGACCCGGCACCTGGGAACGATCCTGCCCGCTCTGCGGCCTGTGGCCGCCCTGGCGGCAGGCGTGCTGGGCGAGACAGGAGTGGAGGCAGCGGAGTGGGTCCGAGGTGTCTGCGGGCGCGTGCAGCCCGCCGCCGTGGTTCTCGTTGACGCGCTGGCCGCCAGAGAACTGAGTCGGCTGTGCAGCACCGTACAGCTGTCTGACACAGGTCTCATTCCCGGCAGCGGCGTGGGCAACCACCGGATGGCCCTGAACCGGGATACCCTGGGCGTCCCGGTGCTGTCCATCGGCGTCCCCACAGTGGTGGACATCGACACCGTCACCCGGGACATCCTGACCGGGGCGGGGCAGGGGAGCGAACGCCCCCGGTGCCTGCCGAATCAGGGAAAGCGCCTGTTTGTCACCCCGGACCGCATCGACAGCCAGATCCGAACCCTGGGGCGGCTGCTGGGCCGTGGCATCAGTCTGGCCGCCCAGCCCGGGCTGACGGCAGAGGAGGTAGATGAGTTATTGGGGGGGTAACGATCTTTTGCGGCCAGCTGGTTCCTATTCGGCAGTCTGTTTGGGGATATTCCGCGTGCGGGAGTGCGGAATTCCCCCAGCAGACTAACGGTCAACTGCCAGCAAACAAAAAAGCCCCCCGCCTACTCCAAAAACAACCCCTCAATGATCTCCCCCACGGCCCCCTCCAGGGCATGGCACACCACCTGGCAGCCGCTTTCCAGCACCTCCGGGACGGCGTTGGCGGGACAGAAAGCCCGGTCCGCCACCCGAAGCATAGGGAGGTCATTTTTATGATCCCCGGCGCACAGCAGTGTGCGGCAGCCCAGCAGCTCCTTCAGGCGCAGGACCATGGCTCCCTTGTTGGCCCCCCGGGCAGTCATCTCCAACAGATGATCGCTGGAAAAAATCAGCTCATACTGATCCCCCCAGTCCGCCTGGGCCGCGAAGGCACAGATCGCCTCCAGCGACTCCTGCTCCGCTACCAGCAGCACCTTGGACAGGGGCAGGGGAACGGTCTCCGGCCTGACATCCGGCACCTCATGGTAACGCAGACCTGTCAGCTGAGCATGACGCAGGTTCCACTCCGTGGGCTGGAATACCTGCAGCGGCCCCTCCGGGTGGTACAGCTCCAGAGCCACCTCCGGCCAGCGGCGCAGGATGTCCTCCAGATGGGTCAGTACCTGGCCGGAGAGAGTGCTGCTGAGGAGATAGCGCGCCTCGTCATAGTCATAGATAGCGCCGCCGTTATCCACAATAGCCGGTGCGTTTGTGGGTACCATAGCGTCATAGGGGAGATAGGCTCCCATAGCCCGGCCCGTGGCCACAGCAAAGCGCCCCCCTTCCGCCATAAAGCGGCGGATGTTTTCCACATTGCGCGTGGACATGGGGGGACAGATCTCCTCCCCGTTCAGGGCAGCGTCGGTATACAGAAGGGTGTTGTCAAAATCGCTGACCAGCAGCACCCCGTCAAATCTTCCCATGACAGCGTTCTCCATTTCTCCTGTGTTTTCTCCTACTATAGCGCTTTTTTCCACCTTTGACAACCATTTTGTGGAAACCCGCGGTTCTGACGAGTCCCAGCTCCGCATAGACTGGACAAGCAAACTATCCACAAAGGAGGTCTATTATGGGGACAAGACCGCGCATTCATCTGCGGCGGCAGGCCGCCGCCGCACTCACCGCTGCCCTGGTGCTGCGGCTGGTATTCGTCACCGCCGCCAGCCCCTCGGCCCAGGCCGCTCTCTCCGCCATCGGCCAGCAGGGTGAGCTGACATTGGCCCTGCTGCGCAGCCAGCTGGGGGACACCAGAAGCGGCCAGGCTCTGCCCGCTGGGGTGGAGCTGGTGCTGAGCCAGAGTCCGGTGCTGCTGGGCGGCCGGGAGGCCGTGCTCACCCTGCGAAGCAGGGAGGAGTGGGAGACCGATCCCCGGCCACAGGACAGCGCCCCGACGGCGGACACCGCCAGCGATGACAGCGGCGACACCCTCGTGCTGCCGGAGGAACCCGCTGAGCCCACCGAGCCGCTGATCTTCGCCGACAACGGCGTACCCGCCAAAACGCTGGTACCCACCTCCACAGACGGCTACATCGTCAGCGGAAACGTGTACATCACCAACACCTCGGACAACACCTTCGACGTCAGCCTTTTTGACGGCAGCTTTGCTGCCGCTCTGGCAGAGGAGGAGGGACCGCAGGTGCTCATCGTACATACCCACGGCAGTGAGGCCTACACCATGCCTCCTGGAGAGGCGTATACTCCCAGCGGCGACTGCCGCACCACCGACAACGCCTACAACACCGTCCGGGTGGGAGAGGAGCTGGCCCAGGCGCTGGAGGAGGCGGGACTCACCGTCCTCCACGACACCACGCTCCACGACTACCCGGAGTACAGCGGGGCCTACGGCCGCTCCCTGACCGCAGTGGAGCGCTATCTGGCCCAGTACCCCACGATCTCCTTCGTGCTGGACATCCACCGGGATGCCATCAGCGACGGAAACGGCACCCCCTACAAGGTGGTCAGCTCCGTGGCAGGGGTCAACGCCGCCCAGATGTCCTTCGTCATTGGCACCGACGGCGGCGGGCTGGAACACCCCGGCTGGCGGGAGAATCTGAAGCTGGCGGTAGCGGTGCAGGCTCACATTCTGGCCGACTATCCCACCCTGATGCGGCCTATCACCGTGCGCAACTCCCGCTACAACCAGCACACCACACCGGGAAGCCTCCTCATCGAGATGGGAGCCGCCGGAAACAGCCTGGATGAGGCACTGCTGAGTGCAAGGCTGCTGGGGACGGCACTGGGGGAGGTAATCGGGTAGATCCTTCTTATTTTTTCATTGCTGGGGATGCCACTTTTGACTGGCCAAAAGTGGCCAAAAGCCACAAAAGGGGAGAGGGATTTCGATTTCCCTCTCCCCTTTTGGATCCCCTCTCCTTGAAACGACCAAAGAGAGGCCGCGGCCCCTCTTATGGAATCTCCCCGCGTGCAGTGGCGGTCGCGTATCACTTCTTCTCCGGAGACATGTGCTCTATTGCAAAGCTGACACATTGAACAATAAACTCACTTCTGCTCAAATCATACTGCGCAGCCAGTTCATCGACCTGTGCCAGCATACTTTGCTCCATGCGTATCGTAAATTGCTCTTTTTTGTACTGCTTGGGAATAAATACAGCCATATCATCACTCCTTGACAACAGGCTATCCCAAATGCTATATTGATTATAGGATTGTATTTCAGATTGAAAAACAATCTTTTTACGATTTTGACATGTGTAGACCGGGTTTACTGCTGGTCTGATATGGTGCAGTGTTCCAGTGCATATTCCAACAGAGTGCATATCAGCTCATTGCGGCTGTAACCGGTTTTTTGCGAAATATCGTTGAGTTTATCCACCAGTTCGTCCTTTACGCGGATTGAAAATGTCTTATGTCCGTCCTCGCCCTTGGCCCGTTTCGGGTGCAGGATCAATTTTTCATGCTCCATATTCTCACCTCTTGCACATAAGTGTATGTTTGACAATTGGTGAATGATATGTTAGTTTTTATGTTATAAATCTCAAAGGAGGAAGCATTATGGGCGCGAACTATCAGAAGTTATACACATATCTGGTGGCAAAAGTGGATGATGCGATCCAGCTCATCGACATGGTGGCGGTGAAGGGGAACAGCATGGAGATGGTATCCACACTGCTCCGTGAAAATCTGGTAAACGCCCTGCAAGGCGCGGAGGAGATGTATCTGGATGATACAGAACCCGAATGACCGCAGCGCTGGCCGATGAGATGGGGGTAGGCCCTCTGCCGAGGGGGCGGTGAGCCCCCCTTGAAGACGTCGTTTCAAGGAAAAGGGATCCAAAAGGGGAGAGGGTGGTCTGGACCAAATCGAAACCCCCTCTCCCCCTTTTGCGCCCTTAATGTCCTTTTCCGGCGAGTGAAAAGGATAATACAGACAAATCACAGACAGCAGAAACGCTCCAGATAAATAAATCAAAAAACAGCCGCCCTGTGGGCGGCTGTTTTAATCAGGTGAATCTCTTACATCTGCTTCTGATCGTATGCCACGATCACTCTCCGGTTGGGCTCAGTGCCCATGGAGTAGGTGGTGACGCCCTCCACATCCTGCAGGGCAGTGTGGATCACATGGCGCTCGTAGGCGTTCATAGGCTCCAGGGTGACATTGCGCTTGTACTTGATGACCTTGGCGGCCACCTTCTGTGCCAGGTGCTGCAGACTCTGCTCCCGCTTCAGGCGGTAATTCTCAGCGTCCACATGGATGCGCACCCGCTTGTCAGCGCTGCGGTTGACGGCGTAGTTGGTCAGCTGCTGGATGGCATCCAGGGTCTCACCCCGGCGGCCGATGAGCTGGCCCAGCTTCTCACCCTCCAGAATGACCTTGTAGCGGCCCTTCTCAGGCTGGTAGACCTTCACAGCGGCGGTGCTGTTCATGTGCTGCAGCAGGCCGGTCAGGAAGGTGACGATCTGCTGCGCCTTCTCGTCGGTGCAGATCTCGCCCAGATCCTCCGGCTCCACCACAATGGGAGCCTCCTGCGCCTCGCTGCTCTCCTGGCGGGGAGCGCGCTCGCTCTTGCGGCGGCTGTTGTCACGGCTGCGGCGCTCGCCCTTGTCAGACTTCTCAGCGCGCTCCGGCTTCTCAGCCTTCACCGCCTCGGCCTTTTTCTCGGTCTTTTCCACCCTGGGAGCCTCGGCGGGCTTCTCAGCCTTCTTCTCCTGGGGCTTCTCCGCGCTGACGACCTTCTTCGGCGCGGCAGGAGCGGCCTCCTCCTCCAGGCCATAGGTCACGCGGACCTTGGCGGGGGCAGCGCCGATACCGAAGATACCGCGCTTGGCACGCTCCAAAATTTCGACGGACACATCGTCCCGGTCGAGGCCCAGCTCGCTCAGCGCCTTGCTGATAGCCTCTTCCTCGGTCTTGCCCGTCATGTCAATAAACTTCATTGCCATATCGGGTTTTTCTCCTTATTTCTCGTAGCGGTCTTCCTTGTAGCTGCGGCCCCGGGCATAGGGTCGGTCGCCCACGCGGCCGGCCTCAGTGGTGGAGTCGCGGTCAGCCGCCTTCTGGGGCTGGACCTTCTTGACAGGCTTTCTGCTCTCCTGCTCATGCTGCTCGGCGGCACGCTTTTTGGCCTCCTCCTGGCGCAGGCGGCGGGCTGCCTCGATCTTCTCCGCGCGCTCGGCCTCCTCGGCCTCGATCTTCTTGGTGAAGAACTTGCCCATGACCTGGTCCTGCACCGCCATGAGGACGCTGTTGATGATCCAGTACACACCCATTGCGGCGGGCATGCTGTAGCAGAAAAACAGAGACATCGCGGGCATCATGAGGTTCATCATGCGCATCTGGCTCTGTTGGGCGGTGTTGTCCTGGCCGTTGGACTTCATCATGATCATGCTGCTGAGGTACTGCGCCAGGGCGGCGAAGACAGGGATCAGCAGCAGACCAATGCAGCCCCAACTCAGATGGAAATCGCCGAAGGCACTGGTGGGGGTGGCGCTCAGGTCCAGCCCCAGGAAGGTGAAGTCCACATTGATGAGACCCTCCATCTTGCCCTCGAACTCAGCCCAGTGCTGGCTGATAAAGTCCGTCAGGCCGATCTGCTCATAGGCGGTGCTGGTGGAGCCGGCATAGCCCAGGCCCGTTGCCATCTCCTTGATGGCCTCCAGCTCGCTGTCGCTGAAGCCCATGAAGTGGGTGATGGGACGGTAGATGATGGAGTACAGAGGCATCAGGATGAACAGGGGCAGGAAGGACCACAGGCAGCCGCCCATGGGGTTGACACCCTCCTCCTGATAGAGCTTCTGCAACTCCTCCTGGAACTTCTGCTGGTTCTTGGCATACTGCTTCTGCAGCTCCTGCTGCTTCTTGCTCAGCCGGCCCATGCGGATCATGTTCCGCTTGCTCTTCATCTGGAAGGGCAGCAGCACGACCTTGATGACCACGGCAAAGAGGATGATGGACAGGCCATAGGACTGGGTAAAGGCATAGATCCAGCGCAGCAGGGCAGCAAAGGGAATGGTAATAATTTTGCCCATTGGTTGATCTCCTCCGGATATTCATTTGTGTGGCACCCGCCCTCAGGGGACGGGGTCGAAAAAATCACCCTTATAAAAAGGGTGGCATCGCAAAAACCGCTTCAGCGCCAGCCAGCCACCCCGCAGCGGGCCATATTTCTCAATGGCCTCCACCGCGTACTGGGAGCAGGTGGGATAAAACCGGCATCGGGGCGGAAGGCCAGGGGAGATGTTCCGCTGGTAAAAGCGGATCAGCCCCAGCAGCAGGCCCTTCACTTGTCCCCCTCTGCCAGCAGCCCCAGCTGCGCGCAGCCCCGCCGAAAGGCGGCGGACAGCTTCCTATATGGCGCTGTGGCGCACCGGGAGCGGGCCACCAGGATCACGTCGTAGCCCTGCTTCATCTCCGGCTGGGCCAGCCGGAACAGCTCCCGCAGGCGGCGGCGGGCGCGATTGCGCACCACGGCCTTTCCCAGCTTCACGCTGACGGTGACACCCAATCGGTTGTGACCCAGGCGGTTGGGGCGGCAGTAGACCACCAGATAGGGGGTCACGGCGCTCTTACCCTTGCTGTAGATCCGCCTGAACTCGTGATTCAGTTTGACGGTGACGTTCTTTTTCACTGGTATCAGACCTCTCCTGCGTCAATAGACCGGGCATCTGCCAAAAAGCTTTTAACAGCGCCCAAGGGACGGCAAATTTCTTCACCGTCCCTCATTGATCTATTTATTCGCGATGCAAACTCCGCGACCTCAATGGGTCAGGCGAGCGCGGCCCTTAGCACGACGGCGGGCCAGGACCTTACGGCCGTTGGCAGTTCTCATTCTCTTGCGGAAGCCGTGCTCCTTGGAGCGCTGACGCTTCTTGGGCTGATAGGTACGGAACATTTGCATACACCTCCTGTTTTAATTTGCTGTGCGGCGCAGCCGCACTACTCGACGGCGGGCGGCAAAAACCACCCCGCAGTTGACAGTATTCGGCCTGTCTCTTGACAAGCATTAGTTATTATACATAAAAATTGCACCTCTGTCAACAAAAACTTGCGAAAAGCCATAAATTTTTCATCGTTTTGTCCACTTTTGGGCTTTCATCCCATTTGATACCAAATATTGTGGTCATTTTTCCACACAGCATCCCACATCTTGTTGAAAACGCAAATATCTTTCGAAACTTTATATTAGAATATGTATTTGCCAAAAGCCCTGACTTGTGGTATAATAGAAGGTGGATATTTTTCGAGATCACGGGTCCCGGTCTGCCCGCATCCCGCCGCAGCCGGCCCTTTTTGAAAAAAGATATTTTCCACAGCGTGGGCGTGCGTCCGCCGCCTGTGCGCCGTGGAACCGCGCCGCTGGCGCAATTTTCGTGTGCTGCGCACGCGATCTCTCCGGTCACGGCCTGACCGGGGAGCAGTATCAGAGAGAGAGGTAAAGCTTCTATGCAATCTGTTTCCGATATCTGGTCCATGATATTGACCAGACTGCGGGAGGATCTCAGCGAAACAACCATCAAAACATGGTTCGACGAGACCACCGTTGTCGCGCTGGACGGCAACACCCTGGTGCTGCACTGCCCCAACGCCTTCAAACGCAGCAACATCCAGGACCGCTTCATCCCCAATATCGAGGAGAGCCTGAAGGACATCTTCTCCGCCGATATGGATGTAAAGCTGCTGGACGACGAGGGACTGCTGCGCTATCAGGACAAGGAGTACAGCAAGCCGGTGAACATGATGGAGAGCGGCGAGTTCACCTTCGAGACCTTCGTTGTTGGCTCCTCCAACCGACTGGCCTGCTCCGCGGCCCGGGCTGTGGCCGACAAGCCTGGTGAATACTACAACCCCCTTTTCATTTACGGTGACTCCGGCCTGGGCAAAACTCACCTGCTGTACGCCACCGCCCATGTGATCCGGGGCAACAATCCCTCCGCCAAGGTCGTGTATATCAAGGGCGACGAGTTTATCAACGACTATGTGGAATCCGTACGCAGCGGCCGTGCCGGGGATTTCCGCACCAAATACCGGGAGGCTGACCTGCTGCTGGTGGATGATATTCAGTTCGTGGCCGGCAAAGTAGAAACCCAGAACGAGTTCTTCCACACCTTCAACACCCTCTATGAGAATAAGAAGCAGATCGTCCTCACCTCCGACCGGCCGCCCCATGAGATGACCCAGCTGGACGACCGACTGCGCACCCGCTTCCAGTGGGGCCTGATGGTGGATGTGCAGCCCCCTGTGCTGGAGACCCGTATCGCCATCATCAAAAACAAGGCAGTACAGCTGGGCTTCGTCATCAACGATGACATTGCCTCCTATATCGCCAGCAAGATCACAGCCAACGTCCGCCAGCTGGAAGGCACTGTGAAGAAGATCAAGGCCTTCCACGATCTGGAGGGCAGCGAGATCAACCGCACCACTGTGGACCGGGCCATCCAGGATATGAGCAAATCCAGCGAATTCATCATCACGCCCGATGCCATCATCAAGGAGATTTGCCGCTACTTCCGGCTGGAGGAGGACCAGGTCCGGGGCCAGACCCGCAACCGGGAGTGTGTCAACGCCCGGCAGATCGCCATGTACCTCATCCGCCGCATGACCAGCCTCTCCCTGAACGAGGCAGGCGCGGAGTTTGGCGGCCGGGACCACACCACCGTAATGCACTCCATCGAGCAGGTGGAAAAGAAGATGAAGAAGGACACCAGCTTCGCCGAGACGGTGAAAAGCATCACCACCAATATCAATTCCACCAAATAAGAGAGGAACAGGGGACACAGCGGACCCGAATTTCAGCTCCAGCCGGATTTATCAACATTATCCCCAAAGTTTTCCACACAATTCACAAAAGGTTTTGCACACAAAGTGTGGAAAATCCGACGCGCACGAGGGCCTGTGGAAACCTGTGGAGAAAAAATTTCTTTTTCCACACCAGCAGGTGGACGCAAGAAACCTTGCAAAATCTACACTTTTTCCGGTTTTCCACAAAAAATTCCTCTACTACCGCTACTACTAAAACAATAATATAATTTTTCTCTGCTGACAGTGCATTCTGCACTATCCTAACCACTGAAAGGAACGGCCTCTATGAAATTTTCCTGTGAAAAAAGCCTGTTGCAAACTGCCATCAACACCGCTTCCCGGGCGGTATCTGCCAAAAGCTCCATTCCGGCACTAGAGGGGCTCTTGCTGCAGGCCGAGCAGCAACTCACCATCTCCGGCTATAATATGCAGACCGGCATCCGCACTACCGTGGAAGCCGACGTCGTTCAAAGCGGCAGCCTCGTATTAAGCGCACGTCTGTTCGGCGACATCATCCGCCGGATGCCTGACGACGTGGTGGTGTTCTCGTCTGACGAACATATGAACGTTAAATTGACCTGCGGTGACGCATCTTTCGACATTCTTGCCATTTCTGCCGCCGACTACCCGGATCTGCCAGAGGTGGAGGACCAGTATAGTGTGTCAATCCAGCAAAAAACGCTGCGGGCCATGATTAGTCAGACCAGCTTCGCAGTTTCCACAAATGAGGCTCGCCCTGTCCATACCGGCTCCCTTTTTGAGGTCGGCAACAACGAATTGACCATGGTCAGCGTGGACGGCTTCCGCCTGGCTTTGCGCCGGGAGCCTCTGGATCAGGTGGACAGCGGTGCATTCAGCTTCGTTGCTCCCGGTTCTGCACTCAACGAGGTGGAAAAAATCTGCGAGGACAGCGAGGATCTGGCGGTGATTACTCTCGGTAATCGCCATCTGCTCTTCGAGGTGGCCAATACCCAGCTGATCTGCCGCCGTCTGGAGGGCGACTTCCTGGATTACAAGACCGCCATCCCCCGCAACAATCCTATCCACATCGTTGTGGATAACAAGGCGGTGATCAGCTCTATCGACCGTATCAGCGTGGTCATCAGCGAAAAGCAGAAGAGTCCTGTCCGCTGTGTGTTCGACGCGGGCCGGGTCTATATGTCCGCAAAGACCGCCAATGGCGAAGCTAAGGACATTTGTCCGGTGACTGGAGACGGAAACGGACTGGAGATCGGTTTCAACAACCGCTATCTGCTGGAGGCACTGAAGTACGCCCCTGCTGATACCGTGCGCCTGGAGCTGAACACCGGCATTTCCCCCTGTGTCATCACTCCTGTTGAGGGGGAGGAGAATTTCCTCTATATGGTGCTGCCGGTGAGACTGAAGAATAATTAACATAATTTTTTGTTAAAGGAGTTTTGGCCCAGGGCGAGTTTTGTGTACTTTTTCGCGGGAAAAAGTACCCCACCGGAGGTAAACGGAGTAACGAATCGATAGTAACTACAGATCCCAATTATATAAACAAAGGAAGCCATTATGGAAACGATCACGATCACAACTGAATTCATCAAGCTGCAGGACCTTTTGAAATTTGCCTGCCTCACTTCCACCGGCGGGGAGGCCAAGCAGCTGATCCTGGATGGGCAGGTCGCCGTCAACGGTGAGGTCTGCACCATGCGGGGCAAGAAGATCCGCCCCGGCGACGTGGTGGGCTTCAACGGCGGCAGCTACACCGTGGCCTATGCGGATCGATAAGCTGACGCTGGAAAATTTCAGAAATTACCAGAGCCAGACCCTGGATTTCCACCCGGCCTGCAACGTTATCTACGGCGACAATGCCCAGGGCAAGACCAATCTGCTGGAGGCTATCCTGTGTCTCAGTTGCGGCCGGTCCATCCGCACCCGCACGGACCGGGAGCTGGTCCGCTTCGGCGGGGATGGCTTTACCCTGGAGGGGAACATCTTCTCCCGGGAGCGGGATTTTGTCAGCCGCATTGAGTACCGCGCTGGCCGACGGAAAAAGATTACCGTCAACAAAGTTCCGGCAAAAAACGCCGCGGAGCTGGGTGGGGTGCTGGGGACTGTGTACTTCAGTCCTGAGGACCTGTATCTGATCCGGGAGGGGGCCGCTGCCCGGCGGCGGTTCATGGATATATCCCTGTCCCAGCTGCGGCCCCGGTATGCCGCCGCACTGACGGAGTACCACCGTCTGCTGGAACACAAGACACGTATTCTGCGGGACAGCGAGGAGAAGCCGGATCTGCTGTCCGCCCTGCCGGACTTTGAGCTGCGTATGGCGGAGACCGGGGCTGTGCTGATCCACTACCGCGCCCGCTTCGCCCAACTGCTGGACCAATATGCTGCCGCTGCCCACAGGGAGTGCTCCGGTGGCCGGGAGCGGCTGGAGCTGCGGTACCAGACAGTGAAGACCGTCACCGATCCCTTTGCCGACCACCGGACCCTGGTGGAGCAGCTGTTGGAGCACCAGCGGCAGCACGCTGGTGCGGAGATGGCGGTGCGGCAGTGTCTATCAGGACCCCACAAGGACGATCTGGAGGTACTGCTGGACGGACTGAGCGCCAAGAGCTTCGCCAGCCAGGGCCAGACCCGCACAGCGGCTCTGGCTATGAAGCTGGCGGACCGGGAGATCCACCGGGAGATCGTTGGGGAGTACCCGGTGCTGCTGCTGGATGATGTGCTCAGCGAACTGGACCCCCGGCGGCAGGAGTTCGTTCTGAACCGATTGGGGGAGGGGCAGGTGTTCATCACCTGCTGCGAGGACGACCGACTCAGCGCCCTGGTGAAGGGCAAAGTGTTTCACGTGAAAAACGGGGAAGTGGAGGAGCGGCCGTAATGTATCTGCATTTGGGCAACAACGTATCCGTCCCGCGGGAGGACATCGTGGGCATCTTCGACATGGACAATGCTTCCACGGCCCGGGCCACCCGGGATTTTCTGCGCCAGGCGGAGGAGGAGGGCATGGTCATCACCGTGGGCGAGGATCTGCCGAAATCCATCGTTGTCTGCTGCCCCGAGGGCAGCTGGCAGCGGGTATACATCTCTCCGCTGGCTCCTGCCACGCTGCTGGGGCGGCTGGAGACGCTGCGTTTTGGAAAGGAGAACAGTCATGGATAAGCTGCACTATATCTGGAGCGACAGGAAACGGCATCTGGGCCTGCCCCTGTCCTTTACAAAATACCGACTGACAGAGGACCGGATCTTCTGCGAGAGTGGCTGGCTGAATCTGCGGGAGGAGGAGATCCTGCTGTACCGTGTGCGGGATCTGGAGCTGCGGCGGAGCTTGGGCCAGCGGCTCTTTGGTGTTGGCAGCGTAGTGATCCATTCCTCAGACAAGACCAACCCCGCTCTGGAGCTGCGCAATGTGAAACAGCCCCGCCAGGTGAAGGAGCAGCTGCACCAGCTGGTTGAGCTGCGCAAGGAGGAGCGCCGGATGCGCCCCGTGGAGATGATGGACGACGGCTGCGGCTGCGACCACGACGGGGAGAGTGGGGACGCGTTATAAACTGGTGATCCCGGAGAAGTATATGTCTCCGTGAAACGATAAATTTTGTTCTTTTTATTGCTTTTTTCCGGCGAACAGAAAAAAGCGAACAGGGCTCCCTTGAGAAGGGAGCAAGGAGGTCAATCAATGTCTGAAATTAACGAAACACAGGTCCAGCACGAGTACGGCGGATCGGAGATCCAGGTCCTGGAGGGACTGGCGGCGGTCCGCAAGCGCCCGGGCATGTATATCGGCTCCACCAGCGAGAGTGGTCTGCACCATCTGGTGTACGAGATCGTGGACAACTCTATCGACGAGGCTCTGGCGGGGTACTGCGACGAGATCACCGTCACCATTAACGAGGGGGACACCATCACCGTCACCGATAACGGCCGCGGCATCCCCGTGGACATCCAGCCCCAGACGGGCCTGCCTGCGCTGGAGGTCGTTTTCACAGTTCTCCACGCCGGCGGTAAGTTTGGCGGCGGCGGCTACAAGGTGTCCGGCGGTCTGCACGGCGTGGGTGCCTCCGTCGTCAACGCGCTGAGTGAGTGGCTTGTGGTCCAGGTCCACAAAAACGGCAAGATCTATGAGATGCGCTTCGCCCGGGGCGACATCACACAGTCCATGACCGTGGTGGGGGAGACGGACCGCACCGGCACCACTGTCACCTTCAAGCCGGACCCGGAGATGTTCGATGTCACCACCTATAATTATGATACGATCCATACCCGGATGCGCCAGCAGGCGTTTCTGAATGCCGGTGTGCGGATCAAGACCTTTGACAGACGTCCCGGCCAGGAGGACCAGGACGAGATGTGTTATGCCGGCGGTATCCGGGAGTATGTCACCTGGCTGAACCAGAGCAAGACCAAGATCCACGATGATGTCATCTATGTCAGCGGCTCCAAGGGAGACTCCACCGCGGAGGTCGCCATGCAGTATAACGATGGCTATCAGGAGACCATCGTCTCCTTCGCCAACGACGTGCGCACGCCCGAGGGCGGTATGCACGAGGAGGGCTTCAAGCGCGCACTGACCAACGCCCTGAACACCTACGGCAAGAAGGTGAACATCATCAAGGGGGATGACAAGGTCAGCGGCGACGACTGCCGCGAGGGCTTGACCTGCGTCATCTCCGTGAAGCTGACGGATGCCCAGTTTGAGGGCCAGACCAAGGCTAAGCTGGGCAACAGTGAGATGCGTACCCTGGTGAACAACCTGGTGTCCGCCCAGCTGGAGGAGTATCTGGAGGAGAACCCCAAGGTGGCCCGCCTGCTGCTGGACAAGGCATTGATGGCCAACCGCGCCCGCGAGGCCGCCCGGAAGGCAAGAGAATCCGTCCGCCGCAAGACCGGACTGGAGTCCGGTCAGATGCCCGATAAGCTGCAGGACTGCAACGAGCGGGACCCCAGCCTGTGCGAGATTTATATCGTCGAGGGCGACAGTGCAGCCGGTTCTGCCATCCAGGGCCGCGACAGCCGCTTCCAGGCAATCCTGGCCATGTGGGGCAAGATGCTGAACGTGGAGAAGGCACGGGCCGACAAGATCTACGGCAACGACAAGCTCTATCCTCTGATCGTGGCGCTGGGCGCCGGTATCGGTGAGGAGTTCGACATCAATAAGCTGCGCTACCACAAAATCATCATCATGTCCGATGCCGATGTGGACGGCGCCCATATCCGTACCCTGCTGCTGACCTTCTTCTTCCGCTATATGCGTCCGCTGATCGAGAATGGTTATGTCTACTCTGCCGTGCCGCCCCTGTACAAGCTGACCCGCGGCAAGACCGTTCGTGTGGCCTACTCCGATTCCCAGCGCGATGCCATCTCCGCAGAGATGCGCGGGGACAACCCGGATGCCAAGGTCCTCATCAGCCGCTTCAAGGGCTTGGGCGAGATGGACTACCACGAGCTGTGGGACACCACGATGGACCCTGAAAAGCGTACCCTGCGCCGCATCACACTGGACGACGCTGTGCAGGCGGACCAGATTTTCTCTGTCCTCATGGGCGAGGAGGTTGAGCCCCGCAAGGAGTGGCTGGAGAAGAACGCCAAGTACGCGGTGAATCTGGACTTCTAAACATATTATGCAAAGCGGCTTTGCCGCTTTGTAAAGTCTTTTATACTCGATTAAGAAGGTGACAACAGTTGGCACACAACAGAAATTATAAACCCGAGGATATTGCGTTCCCGGATCAGGTCATTACAGAGTCCAAGCTGGTCCACGAGATGCAGGACAGCTATCTGGAGTACGCCATGAGCGTGATCGTGGGCCGCGCCCTGCCGGATGTGCGGGACGGCCTGAAGCCTGTCCACCGCCGTATCCTCTACTCCATGTATGAGACGGGGCTGACCAGCGACAAGCCCTTCAAGAAATCCGCCACCTGCGTGGGTGAGGTGCTGGGTAAGTACCACCCCCACGGCGACAGCTCAGTTTACGACGCGATGGTCCGCCTGGCCCAGGATTTCTCCATGCGCTACATGCTGGTGGACGGCCACGGCAACTTCGGCTCCG
>CAYSDG010000024.1:0-9228 GCA_964429705.1 uncultured Oscillospiraceae bacterium
GGTAATCGGGGTCCGCGTTGGTCTTGGGGAACCAGACCACCTCCTCGGAGTAGACCGTCTCGCCGTCGATGACAGCGGACACCTTGCGGTCGCTGCCGCCGGCGTCGAAGCCGATCCGGCAGCCCTCCAAATGGCCGCCCATGGCCTTGGGGGCGTCCTTGGTCTCCGGCACCTGGTCCGCCAGCACCACCTCGAAGGGCTTTTCGAAGATATTGGCCATATAGTCCCAGTCGAACGCCTGCTGCCCGCCGGGGCCGTAAACCTGGTGCAGATAGGTCCACATGGCCTCGTCGTTGATGTAGATCTTATAACCGCCCTTCATCCACAGCAAGTTCTTCACCAGCCGCTCGATATAGTAGCAGTCCGCCTCGTGCATCTCCGCCGTACCGTGGATATAGGTGTGGCAGGCGGCCATCTGGCCGTCAGAGCGCTCCACCGCCAGGGAAACCGGTTTTTTCGCGGTTTTCAAAAATTCCTGATTAAAGCGGTGGATGGGCATAAAGTCCTTGTCCAGAACAGGGACATTCTTCAGCGCCACTTCAATTCCAAAACGATTCATTTCGCTCCTCCTGATCAACAGCCCGCCCCGAAGTTGGGGCAAGCACAATTTTTCAGTATGATTATAGCACCAAATCTTCTCTCTGTCATCTATTACTTGCCGCGCTGCGTCGCTCCGCCGGGAAAAATTTCGCCCTCTGCCGAACCGGTCGCGTTTCCATGGCAGCGCTCACCCCTTCCAGCACCCCGCGTTCCCCCTTGCCAGCGGCAGCACTATCGGCTATAATATAGTGTTGGTTTCAGATGTCGCCTGCTCAAAAAGTGCAGGTATCATCCTGAATATTCTATTGGCTTTCCCGGCCGCAGCGTCTACAATAGGGCCAGCGAAAGCACACTATGTCAACTTACACGGAAAGGTCGTATTACATATGGCAATTTTAGTCAGCGGCGGCGCCGGATACATCGGCAGCCACACCTGTGTGGAGCTTCTGAACGCAGGCTATGAGATCGTCGTGGTGGACAATCTCTCCAACTCCTGCGAGGAGTCCATCCGCCGGGTGGAGCGCATCACCGGCAAGTCCGTCCCCTTCATCCGGGCCGAGCTCTGTGACCAGGCTGCCACCGAGGCCGTCTTCCAGCAGCACCCCGACATCGACGCCGTCATCCACTTCGCGGGGCTCAAGGCCGTGGGCGAGAGCGTGCGCAAGCCCCTGGAGTACTACACCAACAATCTGGTCAGCACCCTTACCCTGCTAAACGTGATGCGTGAGCACGGTGTGAAGAACTTCGTCTTCTCCTCCTCCGCCACGGTCTACGGCGACCCCGCCAGCGTTCCTATCCGGGAGGACTTCCCCACCGGCGGCACCACCAACCCCTACGGCACCACCAAGCTCTTCCTGGAGCGGGTGCTGATGGACTACTGCGCCGCGGATCCCAGCCTGAACGTGGCTCTGCTGCGCTACTTCAACCCCATCGGCGCCCATGAGAGCGGTCTTATCGGCGAGGACCCCAACGGCATCCCCAACAACCTGGTGCCCTACATCGCCCAGGTGGCCGTGGGCAAGCTGGAGAAGCTCCACGTCTTTGGCGATGACTACCCCACTCCCGACGGCACCGGCGTGCGGGACTACATCCATGTGGTGGACCTGGCCCAGGGCCATGTGGCCGCACTGAAGAAGCTGGAGACGAACTGCGGTCTCTTCGTCTGCAACCTGGGCACCGGCACCGGCTACAGCGTGCTGGATGTGCTCCACGCCTATGAAAAGGCCTGCGGCAAGACCCTGCCCTACGTAGTGGACCCCCGCCGCCCCGGCGACATTGCCGCCTGCTACGCCGACCCCAAAAAGGCCAGGGAGGAGATGGGCTGGAGCGCCAAGCTGGGCATTGAGGAGATGTGCGCGTCCAGCTGGAAGTGGCAGTCTATGAACCCAAACGGCTATCGGGGGTAAAGGTTTTCTTTCTGCCCCGGCGGATTTGTTTTTTATTGTGAGATGGTATCTGTTCGATACGCTGTTTTGTCTCCGGCGGGGATATTTCGGCCTCCGGGCCGCGTTACTTTGCCCTGTATCTTTTCGTTCCTCTGCTTTGTCTCCGACGGGCCACTTTTTACCGCTAAAAAGTGGCGAAAAAGCGCCGGGGAGCTCCCCGGCCCCCCGAATTTTTAGGCGAATGCTCGTGCGGTGATTCTGCTAAGAAACAGGCCTTCGGCAAGGCGTATCCCGGTGCCAGATCCATCTCCCAGAACTTCGCCTGTCGGCCCACGCAAAGAAAACCTCCTTGGGGACAGCAGGTGCGTCTATCCAGCATGCAGACCATGGTGCGGTGCTACCCTGCGAGTTTCGTATTCGGGACTGCCGGTAACCCACCGTACGAGCCACCCAGCAAAAGCGGGGAGTCCGGCCCGAAGGGGGCCGGCGGACCTTTGGTGACTTTGGGGCCGAGGCCAAAGTCACCCGCGCCAAAGCGCGGAACTCCCCCTCGCCCGAGGGGCTAACCCCAAAAAACAGCGTTACAAATCAATACAAACCGCTATCAAAGCTGCAACATATTCCAACAAGTATTTTCAAAAAAGGAGAAACATCCCATGAATAAACCCGTTCTGGTCGTTATGGCCGCCGGCATGGGCAGCCGCTACGGTGGACTCAAGCAGGTGGACCCTGTGGGCACCCACGGCCAGCTCATCATCGACTACTCCATCTACGACGCCCGCCGCGCAGGCTTCGACACGGTGGTTTTCGTCATTAAGCACGAGATCGAGGACACCTTCAAGGCCGCCATCGGCGACCGGCTCAGCAAGGTCATCAACGTCAAGTACGCTTACCAGGAGCTCACCGATCTCCCCCAGGGCTACACAGTCCCCGATGGCCGGGTAAAGCCCTTCGGCACCGCCCACGCTATTCTGGCTGCCCGCAAGGTGGTGGACGGCCCCTTCGCCGTGGTGAATGCCGACGACTACTATGGCCCCGAGGGCTTCCAGGCCATCTACGACTATCTCAGCACCCATCCCGACCAGCCCGGCTGCTGTGAGTTCGCCATGGTGGGCTACCAGCTGCGCAGCACCATCACCGAGAACGGCTCTGTGGCCCGGGGCGTGTGCGAGGAGGACGAGAACAACTATCTCCTCCGGGTCACTGAGCGTACCTGCATTGAGAAGGACGGCAGCGACGCCCGCTTCAGCGAGGACGGCGGCAGCACCTGGCAGCACCTGTCCGGCGACACTATCGTGTCCCTGAACCTGTGGGGCCTGACCCGCGGCTTCATCGACGAGGCCGAGCAGCGCTTCCCCGCCTTTTTGGACAAGGCGATCGCTGAAAATCCCCTGAAGGGTGAATACTACCTGCCCAGTGTCATCAGCGCCCTCATTGATGAGGGCAAGGCACGGGTCAAGGTGCTGCGCAGCAGCGACAAGTGGTACGGCGTCACCTACCAGGCGGACAGGCCCGCTGTAGTGGCCGCTATCGCGGAGAAGACAGCCGCGGGGCTCTATCCCGACAACCTGTGGGAGGTGTAAGAAATGTCCACTGCTGAAATGCATCTCAACGAGGCCCTGGCGGCCTTCGACTTCGGCGCACCTGTGGTGGGGGCCATGCGCTATGGCTGCGGCCATATCAACGACACCTTCTGCGTCCACACCCAGCCCGCGGACTACCCCTGCCGCTGCTTCATCCTGCAGCGCATGAGCGCCGCCGCCTTTAAAAATCCCCAGCAGCTGATGCAGAACATCATCGGCGTTACCGAGTACCTGGGCAAGAAGATCCAGGCCAGCGGCGGCGACCGCGCCCGGGAGGCCATGGAGGTCCTGCGCCCCAGAAGCG
The DNA here is from genome assembly GCA_964429705.1 of uncultured Oscillospiraceae bacterium. Taxonomy (GTDB): domain Bacteria; phylum Bacillota; class Clostridia; order Oscillospirales; family Oscillospiraceae; genus Pelethomonas. Next base: position 3,813 of record CAYSDG010000024.1, read on the forward strand.
GTGAGGACTTCTTCACCGACAGTGAGGGCGGCGCATGGCGGGCCTACCCCTTCATTGAGGGTATCTACTGCTATCAGACCGCCGAGACGCCCGAGCTCTTCGCCGCATCCGGCCGTGCCTTCGGCCGCTTCCAGAAGATGCTGGACGGCTACGATGCCAGCACCCTCTTCGAGACCATCCCCCGCTTCCACGACACCGAGGACCGGCTGGCCAAGCTAAAGGATGCCATCGCCCAGGACAGCCTGGGCCGGGCCAAGGACTGCCAGGCGGAGATCGACTTCGCCCTGGCCCGGGAGAAGGATTGCTCTGTGGCCCTCCAGGCCCTGCGGGACGGCATTCTGCCCCTGCGGGTCACCCATAACGACACCAAGCTCAACAATGTCCTCATCGACCTGAAGACCGGTGAGGGGATCTGCGTCATCGATCTGGACACCGTGATGCCCGGCCTCTCTATCAACGATTTTGGCGACTCCATCCGCTTCGGCGCCAACCACTGCGCCGAGGACGAGCAGGATCTGAGCAAAATGTCCATTGATCTGGAGCTGTACGAGGTCTACGCCAAAGCCTTCATCGAAGGGGCCGGCGGCACCCTCACCAGCGCGGAGCTGGACTACCTCCCCTGGGGCGCAAAGCTCATGACCCTGGAGTGCGGCATTCGCTTCCTCACCGACTATCTGGTGGGGGACACCTACTTCCGCACCCACCGGGCAGGCCAGAATCTGGACCGCTGCCGCACCCAGTTCAAGCTGGTGGCGGACATGGAGGCCCACTGGGATGAGATGAACCGGATCATCGACCGGCTGAGAGCTGTCTGAGTCTCAAAGCGTAATAAAACAGCAAAACAGGCTGCGCCAAAAGGCGCAGCCTGTTTTATTCATCATAAAAGCTACCCATTGCGGCGGACCGCGTCACATGGACCGGAGATGCCAGGGGATGCCCAGCTTTTTCGCCGCTCTGTTATATGTCCGGGCAAAGGCGACGGGATGCTTCAGCGTATGCAGCAGCACATTCTTTCCCAGTGCCAGATCAATCAGCCCCCACAGAAAGCACCCCAGATAGTAGACGGGGTACTGGGTGACTCGGTGCAGAGAGCCGTCCAGCCGACTGGTGTAGACAGGCTGCTCATAGCGCGCCGCCAGCAGGGCTGCCGCCTCGGCCGCCGTCATACCGGCGGCACGCCGATAGTCCGCAGCAAACTCTGCAAACAGCGCCGCGCACTCCCTGTCGTACAGGGCAAAATCGGCCTCCGCCACTCCGCAGCCCGGAAGCTGCGGATATTTTCTGTCCTTATACCGGGTCTGAGCGTTGTTGCAGAAGTGCATGGCCAGCCCCTCGGCCGCCAGACCTACCGCGTACATCTCCTGTCCTGTCAGCGTCTCCGGCAGGAGCGAAGGGAAGAGGATATGGTGCAGCTCGTGGGCGATCACATGCAGCAGAGCATCCCGGTCGGCAAGCAGATCCATCTTGGCCGCATCGAACACGATGCTGTCCCCCCAGGGATAGCCCTGGGAATTTCCGATGGAAAACAGCAACACAACGGTAAACTGCCGGTCCTCGCGGCACATGCTCTCCGGCAGGGCCGCCTCCAGCAGGCGCTCCACCCGCCTGAGGTCATCCCTGTCCAGTCGGGTCAGGAGGGACACGCTCGCCTCCAGCCGGTCCGGGTCTGCGTAAAAAGCACTGCACAGCTCCTTGTTGCTCTGCAGGCGGGGATTTTCAAAGCGCTTCTCATCGAAGTGCAGGAAGTAGTCCTCTGCCTCCTCCCGGGAAATGCCGCACACAGGCAGCCCCGGCGCGCCGAAGCGGGCCAGTTCCAGCTAATAGGGCGGCAGATCCAGGATCTCCCCCAGCCGCTGCCAGTCAATCTCCCCAGCGCGGCGGCGCTTCAGCCAATCCGCCATCGGACCCAGGGCGCTTGTGTCGATATGGACGCGCAGCATCGCGATCTGCCCCCTTCTGCGGAAACGGTGCGGCCGTTCTCCCGAAAAATTTACAGGATCTTGCTGAGGGCAGCTTTATCGCCCACCAGGATCACATCCGGGTGCAGCTGCAGAATGGAGGCGGGAACCTGGGGTGTCACGGGGCCGAAGAAGGCCTTCTTCACGATGTCGGCCTTGCCCTCGCCGTTGACCACCACCAGGATCTGGCGGGCCTGCATAATGGAGCGGATACCCATGGTCATAGCCTTTCTGGGCACCTCGTTCCGGTCCGCGAAGAAGCGGGCATTGGCGTCGATGGTGCTGTCGGTCAGCTCCACCACATGGGTCTCCAGGGGGAAGTGGTCCGCAGGCTCATTGAAGCCGATGTGACCATTGTGGCCCATGCCCAGCACCTGGATGTCGATGCCGCCCATATCCCGGATGACCTGGTTATACCGCTGGCACTCCGCCTCGGGATCGGCCGCCAGGCCGTTGGGAACATTGGTGTTGGCCTTGTCGATATTCACATGGTCAAAGAGGTTGGTGTTCATAAAGTAGCGGTAGCTCTGGTCGTGGTCGGGGGCCAGACCAACATATTCGTCCAGATTCACGCTCTTGACTTGGCTGAAATCCAGGTCGCCCCGCTGATGACCGGCGATCAACTCCTGATACATACCGATCGGGGTGGAACCGGTGGCCAGGCCCAGCACGCAGTCAGGCTTCAGCGTCACATGGGAGGCGATGATCGCGGCGGCCTTGCGGCTCATGCCCTGGTAGTCGTCTGCAACATAGATCTTCATGGAAAGCTCCTCCATCATTTTTGGAATACTGGTAAAAGTATACCGAACCTGTGGAAAAAATGCAACCACCGGCAGCAAAGTTCCACTCTGTCCTCAGGCATTCTCCTCCGCTGGAGCAACGCCGGTGAAATAGCTGCCGCCCCGGGTAATGACAAAGGTCTCCGAGCGCTCCCCGCTCATGCCGCCCATGTGGCCGGGTCGCTCCTGCATCCCTTCAGGCTTCTCCATGCCCTCCGGGGGCTCCTGCATCCCCTCGGGCTTCTCCATGCCCTTCGGGGGTTCCTGCATTCCCTCAGGCTTCTCCATGCCCTCCGGGGGTTCCTGCATGGCAGGCATCTGGCCCATGCCCATCATTCCCATATCGGAGCTACTGGCCCCTGCCAGCTGCGTCTCTCCGCTCCACAGGGTATACTCCCCCTCTGCCAGGTCCTCACTTGCGAAGACCAGATAGCTATAGTCGTTCACCGGCTGGTGGGCAAAGACCACGTCACCGGCGGCGTTCCGCAGCGTGACCACGGCATCCCCGGTCTGGCGCTGAGCAAACTGGAACACCACATAGCTGCTGTCGCCGCCGTCGATGCGGTCCAGCATATTGCCGGTGGCGATCACACTGCCGCCGTTGAGATAGATGCCCATGTCGGAATCGATGCCAGCGTCCATGCTGTCGGAGCAGGCCATGGCCACCACCGTGCCGCCGTTGATAACGATCCAGCCGTTGGAGTCGATGCCGTCGCCCTCACCGGTCTCGCCGGTGACCTGTACACTCAGAAAGCCGCCGTTGATGGTGGTGACGGAGACGTTGTCCTCGTTGGTGTTGATGCCGTCGTTGCCGGACAGGATGCTGATGATGCCGCCGTTGATGGTCAGGTGCAGCTCACTGTCCAGGCCCTCATTTTCCGCCACAATCTGCAGGGTACCGCTGCCCAGCTGACCGCCGTCAACATTCATGCTCATTTTGGAGTAGAAAGCCCCGTCGTACTTGTGGAGCTTCTTGGACTTTGTCACCTCTGTGCCAGCGTCGTTGAGTTCCACGCTCTCCGGCTTGTAGATCCGGGCCACATAGGAACCGACGACCCGGTTCTCCGTCCCGTCGGCGATGACCACATTGGCCCCGGCGGCGGCGGTGTCCACATCCTTGGCCGCCGTCTCCTCGTCAGCGCTGCCGCACTCATAGACATTGTAGAAAATGACTGCCGGAGCCACGGTGCAGGTGATGTCCACCTGGTTCAGGACCAGCGTCACCACGGCGTTGGGGTCCTCCTCCGCGTCCTCCCCCAGATCCACGGCCACCTGACCGGCGGAGAGGGTGCCGCTGAGAACATAGGTCCCCGGCTGGGTGATGTGGACCACGGTGTGCGCGTCGGCCTCGCTCTGAGCGTGGGCATCGGCCTCGGTCCCCTCGCCATAGGCGATCCCCTGCCCCTCCAGATAGAATACGATGTCGTGGGCGGCATAGACCGCGTCCGCCGCATCGCTGGAAATGGCCTCGCCGTCCACGGTGATGCCGCTATCCGCCAGAGCGATGCTCACCGCGTCCTCCGGCAGAGCAGCTGCGGTCTGAGTGGTATCCCGCCCGCTCCCCTCGCTTCCCGCGTTCTTGTCAGTGCTCTGGCAGCCTGTCAGCAGCAGGGCAAAGGCCACCAGCATAGGTATGATATGTTTCATCGTTCGGTCTCCCTTCCTTTGGTCATCCCATCATAGCAGAGCCAGGTCCTGGGATTGTGAATAATCTCTAAATATTTCTTTTCAGGTTCCATTCAGCCCATTTTCCCGCTATTTCCCGCACAAATCTTCATTTTCTTTCCACAAAGCAAATCGTTCCGCTGATTGCCCACAGTGCGTGGACATTTCTCTCCTTGACTTTTACTATTAAAAGCTTTAAAATGATAAAACTATCTCCAGGCGGGATAGAATGAATCAAACAGGCCGCCCGCGAAAACGCGCTTTGCGGCCGGATAGGTGAGATGATGGCACATTCAAAGAACACCAAAAGCTTTGCAAGCCGCTGGGGCTTCATTCTGGCCTCAGTGGGGTCCGCGGTTGGCATGGCCAACGTCTGGGGCTTCCCGAATAAGCTGGGCAGCAACGGCGGCGGCGCATTTCTGCTGATCTATCTGCTCTTTATCTTCATTTTCAGCTATGTGGGGCTTCCGGCAGAGTTTGCCATGGGCCGCCGGGCCGCGACAGGTACCCTGGGTGCCTATCAGAACGCCTGGTCCACCCGAGGCCAACGGGCCGGGAAGGTCGGCGGCATACTGGGCTGGCTGCCTCTGGCGGGTTCTCTGTGCATCGCCATCGGCTACGCGGTGATCGTGACCTACATTCTGAAAGCGCTGGTGGACTCCCTGCTGGGTACACTGCTGACAGCGGACGCCGGAGCCTGGTTCGAGGCTTTCTCCTCCGCCCCCTACTCCGTGGTCCCCTACCACATCATTGTGGTGGTGGGAACGCTGCTGACCCTCTACTTCGGTGCCCACAGCATCGAACGAACCAACAAGGTGATGATGCCCCTTTTCTTCCTCATCTTCCTGGTGCTGGCAGTGCGTGTTGCCTTCCTGCCGGAGGTGGCAGAGGGCTACCGCTTTATGTTTACCCCCCGCTGGGAGGCCCTGACCGATCCCATGATCTGGATCTGGGCCATGGGGCAGGCCTTCTTCTCCCTGTCCGTCACCGGCAGCGGCATGATCGTATACGGCG
>CAYSDG010000024.1:9238-22254 GCA_964429705.1 uncultured Oscillospiraceae bacterium
CAGCATACGGCATTTTTTGACACGATCGCCGCCGTGGTGGCCGCACTGGTCATCATCCCCGCCTGTTTCTCCTACGGACTGGATGTGGGGGCCGGTCCCAGCCTGCTGTTCGTGACGCTGCCTACCATTTTGCAGGACATCCCCTTCGGCCAGCTGTTCGCCGTGATCCTCTACATCGCCATGATCTTCGCCGGTGTCAGCTCCCTGCAGAATATGTTCGAGGCGGTGGCTGAGTCTCTTCTGTACCGCTTCCCCAAGCTCAGCCGCACCGCCGTGCTGGCCATTTTGTGCGTGCTCTGCCTCGGCTTCGGCCTGGGTATGGAGCCTATCTCCAAGTGGGGCCCCTGGATGGACCTCGTCTCCATCTACATCATCCCCATCGGCGCGACCCTGGGCGCGGTGTCCTGGTTCTATGTCATGAAAAAGGATGAGCTGCTGGCCGCTGTCAATCTGGGCAGCCAGAAAAAGCGCGGCGCGGTTTGGTACGCCGTAGGCCGCTATATCTACGTCCCCCTGGCTGTGATCCTGTGCTGCGTGGCGCTCTTTATGAAAGTTGCATTTTGACCCAGCGCACTTCACTCCCCCGATACCATAAAAAAACCATCCGCACCGAGTCGGTGCGGATGGTTTTTTGCCAACAGCCAGGAAAAGGCAGCGGCCGTGCCAGATCACTCCGGCGCGGCCGCTTATGGAAAGGGGAGGTACACTTGATAATTATTTCTCTTCCTTGTCGACTACCTTGATGATGCCCTTCTTCCACATGATGCGGGAGGTGATGATAGCCACAGGCAGCATCGCCAGGATCAGGAAACCGACCATGCCCAGCATGATGGAGCCCATGCCGAAAAGGCGGGCAACCAGCGTCACCACGGAAACGATGATGATGACGGGAATGACGCCCTTCAGACCGCCCACGACGACCTTGGAACCAGAGCCGGTGGAGGCGAAGAGGCCCAGAGTCATGGAGCCGAACAGAGCGGGCAGCAGATAGCTGGACATAGTCTGCACGGCGGGCAGCTCAAAGATGGGACTGATGACGGAGACCAGCAGAGCAGCCACCGTCAGGATGGCGACGGTCATGATGGAACTGGCAGCCACGCCGATGGAGGAGACCACGTCGCCCTCGGGGGTGTTGGCCTCCTTGCCGGCGATCTTCAAAGAGTTGACCGCGCAGGGCAGCTTCAGGTTCATGATGTTGCCGGTGATGAAGCCCAGATAGGAGGAAGCGCCCATCAGGGGGGTGTAGCTCAGAGCCTCAGAGATACCAACGGGGATATAGATAGCCAGAATACCCAGCGTCGCCACGTTGAAGACAGAGCCCAGAGAGGGGATGCAGTTGTACACGCCCAGAACGATAAAGGGCAGCAAAATCATATAGACCAGGGCGATGAGGGTGCCGATGCGGCCCCAGCGGTGTGCCCAAATCTGGAAGGAATCCAGCTGCACAGAGGTCTTGTTTTGGTTGCTCATATTCGTATCCTTCCTTTCTTATCTCAGAAGATCGCGGTCCACAGCAGAGAGGACAGCATACCGACCACCATGGAGCCCGCCATGACGAAGTTGTTCACCCACTCCAGACCAGGCTTCTTGGCCACAATGCCCAGAATGACTGCCACGATCAGGCCGGTGACCATGACCAGAGCCTGGATGGTATCGGAGATCAGCAGAACGGGGACATACACAGCCAGCAGGGTCAGCATGAAGCAGCCGGACAGAACGTTGCTCCAGCCGCTGCCGCCCTTGGTCTTGTCCACAGAGGTCATCAACTTCTTGCCGAAGGGCAGCAGGATGGCGAAGCCAGCCAGCATACCTACGCTCATCAGGATCATAACCACGCCGAACTGCTCGCCGGTGGCGTTATTCATCATCTCAGTGGTGCTGCCAAAATTCAGGACAGAGGCCAGGGAGCTGGCGATCTGCGTCTCAAAAGAGAGGGAACCGATGACGGACAGTCTCCACCAGGACCAGACAGTGCCCAGAGAAGCCGCCAGCGCCACCAGGCCGATAACGATGGAGAGGCTGGGGACAACAGAGAATACCAGGGAGGACTTTATGATGTCGTTGACCTCCTTCTTGGTGATGCCCATTTCCAGCGCGCGCTTCTTTGCCTTCAGCAGATACACCACGGAAAACGCGGTGATGTACAGCAGGCCGCCGCAGACCAGAGCCAGCAGGAGAGGGCTGTTGATAATGTCTTTGATGGTTGCCATATTGTTTTTTCTTCCTTTCTCCCTAAAAATTATATATGCTCTCCGGAAATGCTCCGGCAGTGCATCGTTCTCAGCCCGCCACAGCGGACGGAGGGAATGCCGGGCAACACACACCCCGGCGGCTATATTTATGGCACATTTAAGGAATAGATTTTCTGTAGCTATAAAATATTCTTTTTTCTTCATTTTGTCAATATTCCCTGTGTTATTTTCCTTGATTCGCGCCGCTTTTCAGTGCTTTGAACAATTTGGCGTTTGAATATTTGAAAATAGTCACAATCCACTTTTGATTTTTGGAATAAAGCATTGAATTTCAGAACAGGCTTTGCTACAATATCCCGCGAGGTGATTTTTTCCATGTCCGAACAAATCGTGTTCATCACCAGCCATTATCTCCGCCAGCCGATGCTTCAGGCGCTGGAGCGGCTGAAGCCGGAGTGCGGCTGTACGGTGGTCACTTATGATAACTTTTCTCACATCAGCCAGGTATACGAGCAGTACGCCGACCAGGCGGACGCCTTCATCGTCAGCGGTCCCAGCGCGCTGGCCGCCATCGAGCGGACCCATCCCAAGCTGGCCAAACCCATCATCTCCTTCCAGATTGGGACAGACGCCCTCTACAAGGACATCCTCCTGCTGCTGACGGAGAACCGGCAGCTGGACCTGGACCGGGTCGCTCTGGACTTCCTGCTCCCCATGAGCGGTGGTTACTCGGTGCGTGACTTTCTGGCGATCACAGACCTGCAGAGCGTGGACCAGCGCAACCACGAGTGGATCCGCGGCTGTCAGCAGCCCAGCCCCATGGCCGCCGAAGACTACATCATCCGCCGGATCGACCAGCTGTGGGACGCTGATGCCTTCGACCTGGTGATCTGCCAGTACAGCAGCATCCTGCCCCATCTGGAGGAGCGTGGCATCCCCTACCGCTGCCCCTTTGTGTCCGACAGTCACCTGGAGACGCTGATCGGCGAGGTGCTGGCCAAGCTGGAGCTGAAGAAGCTGCAGGACAACCTGCCTGCGGCAGTCCAGATCTCCCCCGTCGGTACCCGCGCCAACACCCCTGAAAATATGCAGGCCCTGCTGCAGTGTCTGCACCAGTTTATGAAGGACAACCTGCTGGACTGCATGATACAGGAGGCGGATGACGCCTACTATCTGCTCACCTCCATGCAGACCCTGCGCTATATCACGGACGAGTTCGAGATCTGCCGTCTTCACGCCTACTGCAGCGCCAAGCTGCCCTTCCGGGTTACGGTGGGCTACGGCATCGGCAGCACGGTCTCCCACGCCTTCTCCAATGTCAACGCCGCCGCCAAGGAGGCCCGGTTCTCCGGCAGCAGCTATATCAAGGATGCCTCCGGCCATCTCATCGGCCCGCTCAGCTCCGAAAACCGCATGGTCATCGACACCCATGCCTTCCCCGATGTGAGCCATATCGCCAAGCGCTGCCGTCTCTCCACCATGACCGTGCAGAAGCTGCTCACCAACATCCAGCTCTCCGGCTCCGACAAGATCACCACCCAGGAGCTGGCCAGCCGCTTCAGCATCACAGTGCGCAATGCCAACCGCATCCTCACCAATCTCTGCCGCGGCGGCGTGGCCAGACCCGTCTACACCCAGACCTCCAGCTCCCGCGGGCGGCCTGTCCAGGTGTATGAGCTGGATTTTTCCGCGCTGGCAGAGGAATAGGGGAGTTTTTGTTTTGGGCAGGATGCTTTTGGGATATTTCCGCCCCCGGGCCGAGGTGCTTTTTGTTGATAGCTGTTATCTATTCGATACTCTGTTTTGTCTCCGACGGATGACTTTTTATCGTTAAAAAGTCACCAAAATGCGACGAGGAGCACCCCGGACCCCTGAAGTTTTATGGCGAATGCTCGTACAGTGATCCATCTAAAAAACAGGCCTTCAGCCGGGCAGATCCCGGTGCCAGATCCATCTCCCAGGACTTCGCCCGTCGAAGACCAGCAGTGTAACAATCTCATAAAAAAGCAAAACCCAGGAGCCGCAATGCTCCTGGGTCTTTGTTTGAATAATTTCCACTACAGCTCCAAGGTGATGCCGCCGTCCTGCTCCTCCTGGGGCTGGTCATAGCCGAAATCTCTGGCGGCGGAGGCAATATCCCGGCCCAGCATGGTCTCCATAACCTTGATGTCGCTGACCACGTCCATAGCGTCGCTGCTGTAGAGCTGGTCCAGCTGGTGCTCGAAGCCCTCAACAATGGCATCCATGGTCTGCTCGATACGCGCCTTTGCCTCGCCCAGATGCGCCCCCTCCACGCCGGTCTCCTCAAAGTCCGCATAGGCATCCAGCAGTTTCTGCGTAGTAGGCAGATAGTAGTCGAAGAAGGTGTGGATGCGGCTGCGCTTCTCCGGATGCTCCTCCACCTCCTTGAAGATCAGACCGCTGATCTGCTCCAGGCGGTCGATCTTTCGACTGAGTTTCTCATCCGCAATGCGGTCGTTGGCGCGGCGGATACTGCGGAGAATGCCGGAATAGCCCTCCTGGCTCTCCTTAGGAACGCTCTCCGCCGCCTCCACGGGCTTCTCCTCCTCCAGCGTAGCGCCGAAGCGCAGGAAATAACCCCGTTCGTGGTCGATATAGGCGTCCTCCCCCAGGTAGCCCTTGTCAATGAGCCGCTGCAGCTCCCTGGCGGTCTTCTCCGGCGTACGGTTGACCCGCTTGGCCAGCTCCCCCATGGGCATGACATCCACATTGCCGATGGCCAGGATATACCGCTGGCTGCGGCGGGTCATATGGGCCAGATAGCGGCCCCGTCCCCACATGATGCCGCCGGCGCTCAGAAAACCCAGGCCGGTGAAAAGATTCTCCAGATAGTAGGTCCAGCCCTGCAGGAGATTGGCGGCGGCATCTATGCTGGCCATCGCGCCGATAGCGATGAGGCACAGGCCGACGACCCGCAGCAGCTTGCCGGGGACCTTCTGGGGCTGCTCCTTCTTCTTTTTCGGCGCCGCTTTCTTTTTCGGTGCCTTGGCCGCAGCCTTTACGCTGCTCTCCGCGGCGGCGGCGCGGCGCCTGTCCATGGTTTCCTGAACGGCGGTGGCAGTGTGCTTCTTCTCCGCCGCTTTGGCCATGGCCCGCTCCACAGCCTCCTCCACCGTGGCCTCCATGCGGGCCTCAGCGGAGGGCGTGTCCCGGCGGGCAGCCGTCTTTCCGCTGCTGAGGATATTCCGCAGCAGCAGCACCAGCGCCAAGGGCCACAGGCCGATGGCGAACAATACGATGATGGCAGGCCAGCTGTACCAGCCGGTGTTGTCCGGCTGCTTCTGCGGCTGCCGCTGCCCGCCGGTAAACCGCTCCTTATCGTAGTATTCGGACATTATTTTCCTTCTTTCTTGCGCAGCTTGGTCTCATGGCCCTTTTCATCCACGATATAGACATGATCCAGCTCCCGCTTCAGATTCCCCACCACGGAGTCGATATACTCACGGCGAAGGGCGGCCCGCTCGGCCTTCTCCTCCTCGGTCAGGCCAATGGTCTTGGCCTTGTGGGCCAGCTGGTTGATCCGGTCGATCCTGCTCTGTTCCATTGTAGTTTCTCCTTATTACTGTTGTTTATTTTTATGATTGGGTGGGCGTTTCGGCCCCCTTCGGGCCGGACTCCCCGCTTTTGCTGGGTGGCTTGTGCGGCGGGTCAGAATAGAACATGTTATCGAGAGTCGTTTCTCCCATTTAGATACTGCTCTCAGCACTTCGCCTGCCGGCCCTCGAAATGAGGGGCCGCTAAACTTGTCAGCCGAAGCCGCTGACCGAGTTGGGCGCATAGCTGCGGTTCTTTGCTGATGTCCCGAATACGAAAGCCCGCAAGTTTCCGCCGCACCATTGTCTGCGTATCGGATAGACGCACCTGCTGCCCCCATCGGGGCTTTCTTTGCGTGGGCCGACAGGCGAAGTTCTGGGAGATGGATCTGACACCGGGACTCGCCCGGCCGAAGGTCTGTTTCTCTGCCGGAGCACCACACAAGCATTCGCCCCCAAAAATCGGGGGGCACGGGGGTGTCCCCCGGCGGCTTTTCGGACCTTTTGGCCGGTCAAAAGGTCCCCGTCGGAGACAAAACAGAGGAACGAAAAGATACAGGGCAAAGTGGCACTCACCCGGGGGCGAAACCCCTTACATATGAGTACAGTACCTCGGCCCGGGGGCCGAAATCCCCCCAAACAGGCTATCAAAAAGATACCCGCTCACAACAAAAAACCAAAGTCTCTTACAAATACCGATCCATCAGGAGGATGATCCGCCCCTTCTTCGACAGGCGGCTGCACTCCCGCACAACGGCCTTTCCAAAGCCCCGGGCGGTAACGATACAGCCCTCTCCTACCGGCTTGTCCGGTTTTTCACAGGGAACATGGTCCAGAGAGACCCGCCCCGCGGCGATCAGATCTGCCGCCTTGCCCCGGCTCATGCCGAAGGCGGTGGCCACCACCGCGTCCAGCCGCATGGAGGACACCGTGTCCTGCACCCGCTGGAGCTTCACCTCCGGGATCAGCAGCTCCTCCCGGCTGATCTCCGCCACCGAAAGGCGCACCCGGCCCGCGCCGGACCACTCCCGCAGCAGAAATTCTGCCAGGGAGGGCGAGGCCACGATGTCGGCACTGTGCTCCCCGATCAGGATGTCCCCCACCCGCTCCCGGGTGATGCCCAGCCCCATGAGGCTGCCGAGAATATCCCGGTGGGTCAGGGTACTGTCAGCGCCCTGAAAGCTGGCCCGCAGAAAGGACAGCTCCCCCTGGGCATCCTCCGCCCAGTCCGGCAGGAACACCAGCAGCTTCCGCTCCGCGTCCTCATAGCCGCCGTCGAAGGTATAGCTGCTGCGGATACCGGCGGTGTTGAGCAGGGCCGTGGCCAGCGCCTGCTCCCGCGGCGAGAGGAACACCGTGGCGGAGGGGATACTCCGCCGCTGAGTCTGGTCGTACTTGTCCAGCACCCTGGCCAGCAGCAGCCGGTCCTCCGGGTCCTGGGCGACCTTCGCGATCATTGTATTTTTATCCATGGGCATATCATCCGTGAAGATTCTGGGTATTATACAACATGGCATAGTCACCATTCTGCCGCAGCAGCGTCTCGTGGTCACCCTGCTCTGTGATGACACCGTCGCGCACCACCAGGATACGGTTGGCGCTGCGGACTGTGGAGAGCCGGTGGGCGATGATGAGGGTGGTGCGGCCCTTGGCCAGCTCGTCGAAGGCGCGCTGGATCTTCGCCTCGGTAACGCTGTCCAGTGCGGAGGTAGCCTCGTCCAGGATCAGCACCGGGGGATTCTTCAGGAAGATCCGGGCAATGGAGATGCGCTGCTTCTGGCCGCCGGAAAGCAGCGCGCCCCGCTCGCCCACATAGGTGTCAAACCCATCGGGCATGGCCATGATGTCATCGTAGATCTCCGCCCGCTTGGCGGCGGCGATGACCTCATCGGTGGTGGCATCCGGCCGCCCATAGCGGATATTTTCCATGATGCTGGCAGCAAAGAGGAACACGTCCTGCTGCACCACACCGATGCTGCGGCGCAGGCTCTGCTGCTGCACGTCCCGCACATCGTGTCCATCCAGCCGGATGCTGCCCTCGGTGACATCGTAGAAGCGGGGGATCAGGTTGCACAGCGTGCTCTTGCCGCCGCCGGAGGGGCCGACGATGGCAATGGTCTCGCCGGGCTGGACATGGAGGGAGACATGGTGTAGCACCTCGGTATCGTCCCGCTCATAGGAGAAGCTGACATCCTCCACCTGGATCTCGCCCCGGACATGATGCAGCTCCAGCGCGTCGGGCTTGTCCTGCAGCTCAGGATCGATGCGCATCAGCTCCACGAAGCGTGCCAGCCCCGCAAAGCCGTTGACCAGCATCTCCGACAGGGTGGACAGCTTGCGCATGGGGTTGATAAAGGTGCTGGTATACAGGCTGAAGGTGATCAGATCCACATAGTCCATGTGGCCCTCCATAATGAGCAGACCGCCCACACCGATGACGGTGACGGGCATGATGCACATGAAGAACTCCATAGAGCTCATGAACCGGGCCATTGCCCGATAGTAGACCTGCTTGGAGGTCTTGAATCGCTCGTTGGCCCCGTCGAACTTCTCACTTTCGGCGCGCTCATTGGAGAAGGCCTTGGCCGTGCGCATACCGGAAATGCTGGACTCAATGTCGGCATTGATGCCGGCGGTATTCTGCTTCACCCGCTTGGAGGCGCTGGCCATGTTCCGGCGGTTCAGTGTCACCACCAGCAGGAACACGGGGATCAGCAGCATCATCACCAGCGCCAGACGCCACTGGATGGTGAACATGATGATGATCGCGCCCACCACCGTGACGCCGGAGATAAAAATATCCTCCGGGCCGTGGTGCGCCAGCTCCGTGATGTCGAACAGCTCGCTGGTCATGCGGCTCATCAGATGGCCGGTGCGGTTTTTATCGTAGAAGCCGAAGGACAGCGTCTGCAAGTGACTGAAGAGGTCCCGGCGAATATCCGCCTCCACCAGGACACCGAAGGTATGGCCCCAGTAGCAGACCACATACTGCAGCGCCGCCCGCAGGAGATAAGCCCCCACCAGCACCGCGATCACCGCGAAAAACGCCTGATACCTGCTCTCCGGGATCAAATCGTACATACACATTCTGGAGATATAGGGGAAGCTGAGATCAACCAGAGAGATCATCAGCGCGCAGGCCATATCCAGGCCGAACAGCCCCAAATGGGGGCGGAAGTAGCTGATGAAGATGCTCATCAGGCTCTGCTTATGGAAGTCGCGTTTCATAGTCAGTTTTTCTCCTTACTAACAGCTCGTCATTAACTAAATATTGTAGCATATCCGGCCATTTCTTGCAACACCGCCTGGCAAAAGTCCCACTCCCGCCTTTCCACGGCGAGCAAACCGCACAAGAAAAGGCTCTGACAGCTGTCAGAGCCTTTTTTCTTCCGCATGTGCGCCCCGCAAGGCGCCGTATGTCCTTTATTTGATCTGCGCGGCCTCCCGCAGCTCCTCCATACACTTCGGACAGATATTCTTGCCACGGAAAACGGCAACATCCCGGGCGCTGTCACAAAAAACACAGGTGGGACAGTACTTCCGCAGCACGATGGAGGAGCCATCCACAAAGATCTCCAATTGATCCTTCTCCGAGATGCCAAGGGTACGCCGCAGCTCGACAGGCAGAACGATCCGCCCCAACTCGTCGACTTTCCTCACAATACCTGTGGACTTCAAGTCACACCACCTCCATATATTATGCTGTTATATGATCGCAATACCTCTCCTTTGTTACTTTAGCGTACCACAATGTCTCCTGCAACGCAATCTTTTTTTCCATTTTCTACTATTTTTTCCACATATTGGTGCATTAAACCGCATATATAGAAGCGCGGGACGGCCCAGCCGCCCACTCAGCGCAGAGGAGTGACAGCATATGGCAATGGCTTGGATCTGGACAGGAATGGTGACGGTATCCGTGGTGTTTGGACTGCTCCGCGGGACGATCGGCGCGGTAGGCAGCGCCGCCATGGAAGGCGCGGCAGCGGCAGTGCAGCTGTGCCTCCAGATGGCGGGCGTTCTCTGTCTCTGGAGCGGTGTGACGGCCGTGATGAAGGCCTGCGGCCTGGCGGATGGCCTTAACCGACTCTTCCGCCCCCTGCTGAGCCGTCTGCTGCCCCAGGCCAGCCGCGACGCTGACACCATGGCCGCGCTCTCCGGCAATCTGTCGGCCAATCTGTTGGGGCTGGGCAACGCCGCTACCCCCCTGGGCATCCAGGCCGCCCGGCGCATGGCGGCTGGCTGCGGCGGCACCGCCAGCGACGAGCTGTGCCTTCTGGTGGTGCTGAACACCGCCTCCATCCAGCTGCTCCCCACCACAGTGGCCGGTGTGCGGACCGTGCTGGGGTCTCAAACTCCCTTTGACATCCTGCCCGCCGTCTGGCTGGCATCCGCTCTGTCTGTCACAGCCGGTGCGGCGGCGGCCAGGCTGCTGGCCCGCCTGTGGCGAAAGTGAGGTGACAGACAATGGACCTATCCGCCTCTCTGGTCCCTCTGCTGCTGGCCGCCGTCTCCCTCTTTGCTGTAGGGCGGCGCGTCAACGTCTACGAGGCGCTGACGCGCGGCGCACAGGAGGGACTGACCACACTGCTGGGCATCCTCCCCTCCCTGGTGGGACTGATGACTGCCGTCTATATGCTGCGGGCCTCGGGCGCGATGGAAGCTGTCGCCGACCTTCTCGCCCCCCTGCTGACGGCTCTGGGCATCCCGCCGGAGACCGCGCCGCTGCTCCTGGTCCGCCCGGTCAGCGGAAGCGGCGCTCTGGCGATCGGCAGCGAGCTGATGCGCCAGTACGGCCCGGATTCCACCGTCGGCCGCACTGCCGCCGTCATGCTGGGCAGCACGGAAACTACCTTCTACACCATCGCGGTGTACTTCGGTGCCGCCGGGATACGAAAGACCCGCTATGCCGTCCCGGCGGCGCTGATTGCGGATCTGGCAGCCTTTGCAGCGGCAGCGCTGGCCGTCCGCATCTTCTTTTAGAGCGATTTTTATAAACTTTTCGTAGTTTTTGAAAATAATATGACGAATCGTATTGGAAATACAGGATATTTTCTGTTGAACGTCAAAAAATGGCGGCGGTATATCACCGCCGCCATTTCTCTATCGTTCGCTTACATCCGCCGTCAGCACCAGCGGCTCCTCATAGTGCGCCACATGGGACCAGAAGTTCTCCAGAATGACCAGCCCTCCCTGATAGTCCCCAAGGCTGTAATACGTCCGCTCCGGCTCGCCGGAGGTCCAGGCGGAGCCGGGGCTGCGGCAGGTCTCTCCGTCTCCGCCCCGGAACGCGCTGCCGAATACCCCGGCAAAGGGCGCTTCCTCGCACTGGAACCGCAGCTCCCTGCCGTCGTCTGTCCAGCGGTAGGAATCCGCCCCATCTGTGATCCCCAGATAGGTCACGCCATCCGGGAGGCCTTGGGCTGTGCCGTCCGTCAGGTCGATGGTGGTCTCCTGCCGGGTCTTGTCCAGCCAGGCCGCGCCGCTGATGGTCAAGTTCAGCGTCTCGCAGTCATAGTACCAGGGGCTGGCGGTGTATACCGTGTAGTTGCCCTCCTTCCCGCCGCCGGTGGAGACAAGTCCCTTGCTGTCCACCCGCTCCAGGCCCCGGCCGTCCCCGTTGGCGGTCAGCGTCAGGCTCACCAGATAGTCTGGGTTTGCTGCATCCTGCGCAATGTGCAGGCGCATATGGGTGGGGTACAGCTCCACAGCGGAGAGAGTCAGCCGGTTGCCATCCAGCGTGAAGGTCTGATTCACCGCCACCGTTCGGCCCAGCCCCAGCTGATAGGGATCCAGCTCCAACGCGAAGTCACACACAGCCAGCCGCTCCCGCTCTGCCATGCAGCTGTCTACCTGCACCCGCAGCGTCAGCTGTCGGGGTGTATCTGCGGCGAAGTTAAGAACTGCGTAGTCCAGCTCCCCCGGCTCCATCAGTGCGCCCATGGCGGAATACTCCACCCCCTCCGGCTCCGCCGCCTGCACGCTGACGCTGAAGCGGTCATCCCCCTCCGGGAGTTCGCCGTCCACCGTCAGGAACACGTTGACCTGCTTCCGGTCCGCAATGACATATTCCAGCCGAACGGTATAGCCGTTCACCGTCTGCTCCTGTCCCACCAGCTGCACATGCTCATTGGCCACAGCGGCGGAGAGGGAGGGGCTGACAATCACCGCCTGCGCCAGTTCCCGCAGAATAGGCACCCGGCCGCAGGCCAGAGCCACCGGCGTGCAGAGATTCACCGCCAGCACAAAGCAGGCAGCCAGGGACAAAAAGCCGCCGCTCCACTCCGCCGCCCGCCGGCGGTGCCGGGTCCGGCGGGCCCGCTCCCCTGCCCGTTCCACGGAGCCCGCCAGCTCCAGCGGCTCCTGCTCCAGCTGCGCCAGCAGGGCGCGGTATTCTTCCATTCTATCCATGGTCACTCCTCCTTCAGATCCAGACGCAGCAGCTCCAGCGCGCGCTTCTGGCGGCTGGCTGCGGTCCCCCGGGGTACTGCCAGCGCCCGGGCCGTCTCTTCCAGGGTGTATCCGGCGAAAAACCGCAATATCACCACCGCGCGCAGCTCCTCCGGCAGCGCCGCCAGAGCCTGGCGCAACGGGAGCTGATCCAGCGCCCCGTCCCAGCTCTCCTCCGGCGCGTCCTCCATAGCACAGAACCGCCCCCGCCGCTTCTGCTCCGTCTTGCACACATTGATGAGGATGCGGGTCAGCCAGGTCTCACAGTGCTCCGGCTGCCGCAGCTTTTTCAGGGCCAGAAAGCCCCTGTAGACGGCCTCATCCACCGCCAGCGCCTCGCTGCCCAGATACAGCAGCGCCGTGCGGTACAGGCGGGAGCGGATGGCCTCCGCCCGCCGGACATATTCTGCCTCTGTCATGCCCACACCTCCTATTTGCCTGATCCAGGAATTCCCTTTTCATCTATTAGACTGCTTACACGCCGGTTTTTCCTACAGGATTTCTGTTTTTTTGATGCTTTTTTTCGACAGCTGCCCGCTTCAGGAAAAAACACATTCTAAAAACAGGAGTACACGATCTCAAATATGAAGTTTATCAAAAAATTGTGCAAAAAGGAAAAGCCCGGCGCGCCGGACCGGCGCACCGAGCTTTCGCTGTTCAAAAATATCAGAACTCTGCGTTGCCCACAGTTCTGGGGTGCAGCTCCACATCGCGGATGTTGGAGATGCCGGTGAGGTACATCACCATGCGCTCGAAGCCCAGGCCAAAGCCGGCGTGGCGGCAGGAGCCGTAGCGGCGCAGATCGCAGTAGTACTTGTAG
>CAYSDG010000025.1:0-21111 GCA_964429705.1 uncultured Oscillospiraceae bacterium
TGTTCTGGGTGGGGGCGCTGCGGGGGGGCAGGACCTGACCGTTGTCATCCCCGTGGGTCATGATGATGCCGCCAATGAGACGGGTGGTTACGCCCCAACTGGTCTGGTGGGGGAAGTGGGGCTTGTTGTCGGCACCGGTGAAGGAGATGTCGAAGGCCTTGGCGAAGCCGTCGCCGAAATAGTGGCTGGTGCCGGACTGCAGTGCCTTCTTGTCGTGCATCATGCACTCCACGGTGTAGGTCTGTTCAGCGCCGTTGAACTTCTCCTTGTCGGTCTTCAGGCCGCGGGTGACGGGCATTGCCAGCACGTTCTCGCAGAAGTCGGCGTAGATGTTCAGCATCCGCAGGGTCTCCTCGCGGGCCTCCTCCTCGGTGGCGTGCATGGTGTGGCCCTCCTGCCACAGGAACTCCCGGTGGCGCAGGAAGGGGCGGCTGGTCTTCTCCCAGCGCAGGACGCTGCACCACTGGTTATACTTCTTGGGCAGGTCGCGGTGGGAGTGGATGATGTTCTTGAAATGCTCGCAGAACAGGGTCTCGCTGGTGGGGCGGATGCAGAAGCGCTCCTCCAGCTTGTCGCTGCCGCCGTAGGTGACCCAGGCGCACTCGGGGGCAAAGCCCTCCACGTGGTCCTTCTCCTTCTGCAGCAGGCTCTCGGGGATCAGCATGGGCATCATTACGTTCTCGTGGCCGGTGGCCTTGAACTGAGCGTCCAGCTCCTTCTGCATATTCTCCCAGATGGCGTAGCCATAGGGGCGGTAGATGAACATGCCCTTGATGCTGGAATAGTCGATGAGCTCGGCCTTCTTGCACACATCGGTGAACACTGGGCGAAATCAACGTCCCGGGCGGTGATGGCGTCGACCTGTCTCTTATCCTGTGCCATAATCATCGTCTCCTATATATAAAATAAGTGATATATTCTGAATTTTTAATATACCCAATTCGGATAAGATTGTCAAGCCGTACGCCGCGGCTTTTTTACGTTTGTTCGATGGCGCGGAGGACTTAAAAATTTGCTGAAAATTCACACTGGAATGGTCCTGAGTATCTTGATTTTCAACTTTGGGCGGTGCTATACTAATGTCGATTATTGTCGAATCCCCCGAACATGCTGCCGCGGCAGTTGATTGGGGCGAACATAGCACGAAGCAGGGTGAGTGACATCATGGATCAGGATCTGAAAAAGCTGAATCGACGCGAACTGCTGGAGCTGCTGCTGAAACAGGGCACGGAGATCCAGACGCTCCAGGGCAAGCTGCGCAAGGCTGAGAGCGCGCTGGCGGACCGGCAGCTGCGGATCGATCAGGCGGGCTCCATCGCCGAGGCGTCGCTGCAGCTGAGCGGTATTTTCGAGGCGGCGCAGGCCGCCTGCCGCCAGTATACGGAGAATATCGAGCAGCTCAGCAGCCGCCAGGAGGAGCTGTGCGGGCGCATGGAGCGGGAGAGCCGGGAGCGGGCTGCGGCCATCGTGGCCGAGGCAGAGGAGCGCAGCGCCATTCTGGAGCGTGATACCCAGCAGCGCTGCCAGGCGATGCTGGAGAAGGCCGAGGCGGAGTCCAAGGCCTATTGGGACGAGGTCTCCAGCAGGCTCCAGGCGTTTTCGGATGAGCACGCGGAGCTGCAGCGGCTGCTGTCCGTCGTGGGGCCGCGAAAAGCGGACGCATGAGGCGGCGGAAGGAGCTGGATCTGCCGGAGGTGGAGCAGATCCGGGCAGAATTGGATAGAGTACGATACCGCGCGCGGTATCGTACTGTGCTGCACAGCACAGTATATACCCTTGTCGTCGTGGCGGCGGCAGCCGTCCTGGTGGCCACCATCTGGATGCCGGTGCTGCAGATCTACGGCTCCTCCATGTCTCCCACCCTGGAGGAGGGGGAGATCGTGGTGTCCGTCAAGGGTGCCGCGTTTGAGCAGGGCGACCTGGTGGCCTTTTACATCGGGAACAAAATACTGGTCAAACGCTGCATCGCCGGACCCGCCCAGTGGGTGGACATCGACGAGAGCGGCAATGTATATGTGGATGGGCAGCTGCTGGATGAGCCGTATCTGACGGAGAAGGCTCTGGGCGACTGCAACATCGACCTGCCCTATCAGGTGCCGGATAACCGGTATTTCTGCATGGGCGACCATCGCGCCACCTCGGTGGACTCCCGGCACACCAACGTAGGCTGTGTGGCCGAGGAGCAGATCGTGGGAAAGATCGTGTTTCGGCTCTGGCCGCTGGACCGGTTCGGCGCGATCGCGCGATCGGATAACAACAGAACAAAATCGAGTGCTATCGTGCTGGAAGAAGGAGGTGATGGACCGTGAAGAACGCGTTCCTTCCGGACGCGAAGCGTTATCAGCGGGCGCACCGGCGCAGACGGCTGTGGCACAGGATCGTCACAGCTCTGGCGGCGGTGGTAGTATTCTGCACCACCTATGCGCTGATCCTTCCGGCCATCACGCTGGAAAACAACTACATATGCGGACAGGACGAGCATCAGCACGGCTCGGACTGTTTCCAGACGGTGCAGACAGAGCAGTTCAGCACCGTCCTGGTCTGTGTGCCGGAGGGCCACAGCCACACGGCGGACTGCTTTGACGCCGAGGGACACCTGGTCTGCGGTCTGGCAGACGTGGTGCTCCACAGGCACGACGAATATTGCTTCGATGAGGCAGGGCAGCTCATCTGCGCGCTGCCTGCGGTCGTGGAGCACATCCACGGCGAGGACTGCTGGCAGGAGACACAGGAGCTGATCTGCGGCCAGGAGGAGGCCTGGCATGAGCACGGTGCGGGCTGTACTGCCGTGACCCAGGGCGCGTGCATCTGCGGTCAGGAGGAGGGCGAGGCCCACCAGCACACGACCGAGTGCTATGAGCAGCTGGAGGAGCTGATCTGTCAGCGGCCAGAGGACCCGGCGGGCCATCGCCACACCGACACGTGCTGGCAGGCCGCCTGGACCCTGACCTGTACACAGGAGCAGATCGCGGAGCACGAGCATACCCCCGACTGCCGCGACGAGAGCGGTGCGCTGGTCTGCGGCATTCTGTCCGCGCAGACCCACCAGCATACCGACGCCTGCCGCCAGCAGGTATCCGGCGGTTTTGCTGAGGAGGCGGCGCTGGCCTGCGGCCTGCCGGAGCACACCCATACGGAGGAGTGCCTGCCCGCCGGAGACGAGGCGGAGCCGCCGGAGGATACACCGGAGCAGGCGGACGAGGCGGAGCCGGTCAGCGGCGCGGTGCAGTATGTGATCGACCGGATCGCCGCGCTGCCCACGGCGGAGGAGGTCGCGGCTATCCTGACGGCCTACGAGGAATCCGGCTATCAGGAGGGGTATGAGGCGTATTACAGCGCCATGACACAGGAGGCAAAAACCACCTATGGCTACTATGAGGAGCTGATGCCGGAGGAGCAGGAGCTTGTCGCAAACCGGGAGAAGCTTTTGGAGCTGGAGTGGCTGTGGGGCGCGGAGACGCTGACCGAGAATTTTGAATTCGATACACCTACGGTCGTTCCCTATGCCAGTACCAGAGACTTCATTGACCTGAACCTGTACGATTACAACAAATCTATCAACAACTACTACAACAGCAACAAGAAGTACCCCGGCTTCCAGTGGAACGGCGGTGCATATATGGAAAGCAATACCTTTAATCGCCATGTGGTGGATTACATCGACTTCGGCAATTCCAATATCACCGACATCGGCTATGGCGGCTCAAATGTCAGGACAAATGGCTTGAGTAAGAATGCGGTCATTGCTGCCAATAAAGGCGGCGATATCAACAAGCTGGATATTTCGAGCTATGGCGTGACCAACCGCCCCATCGGCATGAGCGTTGGCATTGAGGCACTTTCCCGTACGCTGAAGGACGGTTATCCTGCTTTAACGGATGGTACCAGTTTAAGCTATCTGTTCACCAACGGCGAGGCTGTTACCAAGCAGAACACGGAGTCCATCGACGGTCTGTTCCAGAAGGATGAAAAAACCGGGGCGTACTACTACAACAGCCGCTGGAATCACGCTCAGTACAGCAATGATAAATTCACACTGTACGACCAGATTATAACGCCCAACTTCATCGTCTACCCCTTCGGCAACTTCCTGCCCTTCAACACCATCACGGACAGCACCAAAGCTACTCAGGTGGGCAAGATTACAGCTATCGGTGGCTATGGGCAAAAAATTATCAATGATTTGGTAAATTCCAGCAATTACAAAGACAGTGCGACCAAGCAACAGCTGGTGGATATGCTGGCAAAGTATCGTACAGATTTGAGTAGCGTTTCTGCATCCGGTGGCAACGCTTGGGATAAGTGGTCTGCCAAAAATGCCATTGAGGACTACTTTACGGCGGGCGGTGGCAGCGGCGATAAGCCCTCCGGCGATACCAGCCCAATTACGGATGCTCTGCTAAACAAGATGTACAACATCGACTGGGACGAGGAGACCAACTTCTTCTTCGGCATGGATATGTCCATGAACTTCCTGCAGCCCAAGGGCGGTCTGACCGGCAACGACGGACAGCAGCCGATGGTCTTCTACTTCACCGGCGATGATGATGTGTGGGTGTATGTCGATGGTGTGCTGTTCCTGGATCTCACCGGCATCCACCGCCATGTGGGCGGCGAGATCGACTTTGTCAATGGCTTGGTCCACTACTACGCTCTGGACACCGAGCACGGCGGCGATGTTTCGAGTACACCGTATAAAACCTATACCTTTGCGGAACTGCTGACGGCAGCTGGGAAGTCCACTGACGGACTTAATGACAAGGGGACATTCAAGGATTACACCACCCACAGCTTCAAGTTTTTCTACATGGAGCGCGGTTCCGGCTCCTCTGTATGCAGACTGAACTTCAACTTCCCGCTGCTGCGGAAGAACTCCATCTCTGTCACCAAAGAACTGAGTGTGGATGACGAGAGCAAGCTGCCCCTGCTGGGGGACCCGGACTTCAGATTCCAGGTGCTGAAGGAGGACGGTGGGACGCCGTTCATCGGCGCGGGCACCAGCTATGACATTCTGGACACCAAGGGCAGCAGGATCGGCACTGGTACGACGGGTGAAAACGGTGTTTTCACCCTGAAGGCCGGGCAGATGGCGGTGTTCAGCGGCATTCAGGAGAACGCCGGCAGATACTTCGTCCGGGAGCTGCTGGACGCGGACGTGTTCGGACAGTACGGCTCCGTCAGCGTCAATGGCAGCAGCACCACGCAGGATTCTTACACCCATGTGACCGTCGGCAGCGATACCTTCCGTGGAGTTGACAGCCCCGTTAAGGATGTGTCAGAAGGCTCCACGGTGTTCCGCTTCGACAACAACGTGACCACCAGTAAGCTGGGCGGCCTGACCATTACAAAGACAGTCACGGACTACGAAAAAGCGCGGATCACGGGGCAGTTCCAGTTCCGCGTCACGCTGGACGGTGCGCCCCTGCCCGCTGGAACGGCCTATCAGGTCGGCAGTGAGACGCGGTATGCCGCGGAGGGCGGCCTGATCACGCTGGCCCCCGGCGAGACTGCCGTGATCGCCAATATTCTGGCGGGTACGCGGTTCACCGTCACGGAGACGGAAGCTTCCTCGGCGGGCTATGTGGTCAGCTATATCGTCGGCGATGTGACCACGAGCGATCAGGCCAGCGGTGTGATCGGCGTGGAGTCCACGGTGGCTGTCACCGTCAACAACGCGGAAACAGGCGCGTCGGTGGAGATCCCGGTCCAGAAGACCCTGCTGACTCCAGATGGCTGGGAGCACATCTACACCTTCACGCTGACACAGGTCAAGGGTAAGAATGATCTGACCCCGGTGGACGGCTTCGAGCCGCAGACGCTGGAGATCACGGTCGCGCTGGATACGGGTGAAGGCAGCTTCCAGCTGGATTACCCGCTGGTGGATCTGGGATCGCTGCCCAAAACCTTCTGCTACAGGATCGCCGAGGTCATTCCGGAGGAAAGCACCGGGACGATCTACGACCAGTCGGTCTACGTGGCGGAGGTCACGGTCAGCGAAGCCAGCGGCGAGCTGCAAGCCGCCGTCACCGGGATCTGGAAGGCTGGCTCAGAGGATGCGGTGACTGCCGTGACCTTCACCAACCAGATCCAGCGATACGAGCTGCCCCAGACCGGCGGCAGCGGCGTACAGTTCTGCTATATCGCGGGCGCGGCGCTCCTTGCGGCGGCGTACCTGCTCTATAGGTCCAACAAACGCGGAAAGGGGGCGTGTTCCAACCACTGACACTCCCTTCCCCGCAAACAAATATAAAATTTAAAATTTCAGGAGGAAAAGAGAGTTATGAAACACATCAAAACGCTGACCAGCCTCGTGCTGGCCATGGTCATGGCGCTGAGCCTGAGTGTTACGGCACTTGCGACCAACATCGATCTTTTGAAAAACGCCATCACCGTGACGGACGTGAAGGCGGGCGCGACCTACAGCCTTTACAAAATGCTGGATCTGTCGGTCGATGACGATCAGACGGCCTACAGCTATACTGTGAATGAAGCATGGGAGGATTTCTTCACGGGTGACGGCGCGGGCGCAGCATATGTCAATATTGACGCACAGGGATATGTGACATGGAAGGACGATAAGGCCGATGCCGCGTCCATGGAGGCCTTCGGTAAGGCCGCTGACAAATTTGCCAGCGATCACAGGCTTGTACCCCTCCAGTCTATCCGCTATAGCGGCTTTGGCGCTGGTGTTGTCTTTGGTAATCTGGATTCCGGTTATTATCTCATCACTTCCACGGTCGGTACCAAGGTGATCGTTGCAACAACGCCCAGCAAGCCTAATGTGACCATTCAGGAAAAGAATGAGGTCCCCACTCTGGATAAGCAGGTCAAGGAGGATTCCAATAATCAGTGGGGCGACAGCAACGATGCGGATATGGGGCAGACTGTGGAGTTCCGGATCAAGGTCACGCTGCCTGCCGGCTCTGAAAATGTGGTCGTACACGATCAGATGAGCGCTGGACTGGACCTGAATCCGGGCAGCATCAAGATCTATACAGATGCAGCAATGACGACCGAGCTGGCTGCTGGCAGCTATGCGGCGACCACGGATACTCTGAACGATGCATGCACCTTCGAGATTTCTTTCCAGCAGACTTATCTGGATGGCCTGAAGAATGCGACCGAGCTTTACGTGTATTACACCGCTACACTGAATCAGGGCGCTGTTGTGGGCCTGCCCGGCAACCCCAACGACAGCTGGCTGGACTACGGCGATGAGAATCATACACAGTCCACGCCCAAGAGCGAAACTGTCACCTATACCTGGGATATGGATGTTCTAAAGTACGCCAACGGCAACGAGAGCAGCGTTCTGGAGGGTGTCAAGTTTGTCCTGCTGAACAGCGACAAGACCAAGGTGGCCACTGTGGCCAACGGCAAGATCACCGGCTGGGTGGCCAGCGGTGTTACCGCGGATGCACAGGGTGTTTATACCTATCCTAACACCTGGCCCGAGAACACTATCCTGACCACGAATGAAAGTGGTAAGATCGAGATCGACGGTCTGGACGCTGATACATATTACCTCCATGAGGTCGAGACGCTCCCCGGCTTTAACGTGCTGGGCGCGGATGAGAAGGTCGAGATCAAGGGTGCGGAAAATGGCGCATATAACACGGTCTGCATCAAGATCAACAACAACTCCGGCACCGAACTGCCCTCTACCGGCGGCATGGGTACCACCATCTTCTACGCCCTGGGCGGCGTGCTGGTGCTGGCAGCCGTGGTGCTGCTGGTGACCCGCAAGCGCATGAGCAGCAAGGGCTGATAGAAAACCGATGACGCCCTGTGGGCAGAAGGGAGGCTCCCCTCTGCCCACAGCGGCAGGGAGAATCCCGCATGAAGAAGAAACAGAGCAATTGGATAACGGGGCTGCTGGTTCTGGTGCTTCTTGCGGGGGTGTCCCTGCTGCTGTACCCCAGCGTCAGCAACTATTGGAACTCCCAGCACGCCACCCAGGCCATCGCCAGCTACGCGGAGAATGTGGCCGGGCTGGACGTGGCGGACTACGATGCGCTTTGGCAGGCGGCCAGAGCCTACAATGTCTCCCTGACCGGGCGGGACAACGGCTATCTCCTGTCCCAGGAGCAGCAGGCGCAGTACGACGCGCTGCTGGATGTTACCGGGACAGGGATCATGGGCTATATCGAGATCCCGGAGATCGAGGTGAGCCTGCCCATCTACCACGGCACGGCGGAGTCCGTGCTCCAGGTCGCCGTGGGGCATCTGGAGTGGAGCAGTCTGCCCACCGGGGGCGAGAGCACCCACTGTGTCCTGTCCGGACATCGGGGCCTCCCCAGCGCCAAGTTGTTCACCAACCTGGATAAGCTGGCGGAGGGGGACCTGTTCCTGCTGCGGGTGCTGGACGAGGTGCTGACCTATGAGGTCGATCAGATCCTGATCGTGGAGCCCCATGAGACGGCGGCACTGCAGATCGAGTCCGGGCAGGACTACTGCACCCTGGTCACCTGTACGCCCTATGGCATCAACACCCACCGCCTGCTGGTGCGGGGCCGCCGGGTGGACAATGTGGAGGAGGCCAGGGTCATCCGTGTGACGGCAGATGCCATCCAGATCGAGCCGCTGCTGGTGGCTCCCGTGGTGGCGGCACCCATGCTGCTGGCGCTGCTGGTGCTGTTGCTGCTGCCCCGGAGACACAGATTCCACAGAGGTGATGAAGATGAAGCGCTGTAAGAGAATATTGGCCGCCGGACTGGCGGCGCTGCTGCTGGCGCTGACGCTGTCCGGGGCGGCACTGGCCGCCGGGCGCATTGACCTGACGCGGGATGTGGGCCTCACGGTCACCTACAGGGACGGGACGGAGCCTCTGGTGGGGGCGACATTCCGGCTGTATCTGGTGGCCACGGTGGATGAGACCGGCGCGCTCACCGCCGCAGAGGATTTTCAAACCGAATTTGTCAATATCCTGGGGGAGAATGATGCCGCCTGGCGCGCCCAGGCGCTGACGCTGGATGGCTATGCTCTGCGCGCGCAGTTGGTCCCCGCCGACAGCGGCGTGACGGATGGGGCGGGCAGGCTGTCCTTTCCCACCGGCACGGGCAGGCTGACGCCGGGGCTGTATCTCCTCTCCGGCAGCCGCCATGGACAGAATGGAACATTTTACGACCCGGTCCCCTATCTGGTGCTGCTCCCCAGCCGGGACGCGGCCAGCGGCGACTGGATCTATCAGGTGGATATTTCCGAGAAGGCGGACGTTACGCCGGTCCCGGACATGCCGGATAGCCCCGCCGCCACCCGGCTGCATGTGCTGAAGGTGTGGGATGACGCGGGCTGTGAGAGCCAGCGCCCCCAGTACGTGACGGTGTATCTCCTGCGTGACGGCCAGATCTGGGATACGGTGCGCCTCAGCGCCGCCAACAGCTGGCGCCATACCTGGGAGGGGCTGGATGCCAGCTTCCGCTGGACTGTGTCCGAGGAGCGGGCGGCGGGCTATACGGCTGCCATCACCCAGGAGGGGACAACGGTGATCATCACCAACACCCGGACACCAGACAGCCCGGATGCGCCGGAGATCCCGGATACGCCAGACGAACCTGATACGCCTGACACACCCGACGCACCTCAGACCCCAGATGCGCCCCAGCAGCCCACGCTGCCACAGACCGGGCAGCTGTGGTGGCCGGTCCCGGTGCTGCTCTGCGCCGGACTGGGGCTGATCGTGTTGGGTCTGCTGCGCCGGAGAGGGAGCGAGCAATGAAGCGAACCAAAGGAACGATCCTGATACAGCTGGGGCTGCTGCTGATCGCAGCGGCCCTTTTTTTGACAGCCTACAACCTGTGGGAGGAGCAGAGGGCTGGCCGTGCTGCCCGGGAGACGGTGGCGCAGCTGCTGCCGGAGGGAGTGGATGAGCCGGAGGCCGCGCCCGGCGTGGCGGACGAGCCGGGGCAGGCGACCGAGCCGGAGCGTCCGGACTATCTGCTGGCTCCGGAGATGGAGATGCCCATGGAGACCGTGGACGGGGAGGCGTATATCGGTGTGCTGCGCGTTCCGGCCCTGGGGCTGGAGCTGCCTGTCCACAGTCAGTGGAGCTATCCGCGGCTGAAGACGGCCCCCTGCCGCTACAGCGGCTCCGCCTATCTGGATGATCTGGTCATCTGTGCCCACAACTACGCCACTCACTTCGGCGGGCTGAAGGGCCTGCGGGCGGGGGATGCGGTGACTTTTACCGATGTGGACAAAAATGTGTTTTACTATCAGGTGGCGGCAGTGGAGGCCATGGCACCCACGGCTATCGAGGAGATGACGGCGGGGGACTGGCCCCTGACCCTCTTTACCTGCACGCCGGGCGGCCGCAGCCGGGTGGCCGTGCGGTGTGACCGGGCGGGGACATAGGGCTGGTGCGGCAGGGATGCACTCGCATTTGCGGCGAACTTCTGCTATAATCAGAGAAAAGCGGCACGCCCCGGCGGGCTGTGCCGAAATTTGGCGAGATAACAGACGAGGAGCGCGGCATATGCACTATAAGATCGCGGTCTGCGACGATTCTGACGCGGACCGGCAGTATATCGGGAGTCTGGCGGGCCGCTGGGCTGCCCGGGGCGGTCAAACCGTCCATCTGGAGGAGTTTCCCTCGGCGGAGGCATTCCTGTTCCGATGGGAGGAGCAGCGGGACTACGACATTTTGCTGCTGGATATCGAGATGGGCGGCATGGACGGCGTGACCATGGCCAGGACACTGCGCCGGGACAACGACGCGGTGCAGATCATTTTTATCACCGGCTACGCCGACTATATCGCTGAGGGCTATGAGGTGGCGGCGCTGCACTACCTGATGAAGCCGGTGGGGGAGGAAAAGCTCTTCGCTGTGCTGGACCGGGCGGCAGAGAAGCTGGTGAAGAACGAGCGGGCGCTGCTGCTGGAGAGCGGCGGGGAGCTGGTGCGCCTGCCGCTGTACCAGATCCGCTGGGCGGAGGTGTCCGGCAACTATGTCACGATCCACGCCTCCGCGGACATCACGGCGCGTATGACCCTGGGAGAGCTGGAGAAAAAGCTGGACGAGCGGTTCTACCGGGTGGGGCGGTCTGCCATTGTGAATCTGACGGAAATCCGCCGGGTGACGAAAACGGAGCTTCATCTGGCGGACGGCGCGGCGCTGCCCCTGCCCCGGGGGGCCTACGAGGGTGTGAACCGGGCGATCATTCAGTATATCTAGCGGCGAGCTTACGCCAGATGCGACAGGAGGCGGCAGATATGGGCATTTTTTCCAGACGGATGGACCGGCGGATCGCCGCTTATCAGCAGGAGCTGATCGAGACCCACTACCGGGAGGTGGACAACATGTATCGGCAGATGCGGGGGTGGCGGCACGACTACCGCAACCACATCCAGCTGATGAAGGTATTGGCGGCCAACGGCGACCTGGAGGGCCTGAAGACCTATCTGGATGAGCTGGACGCCGACCTGAACGCGGTGGACACGGTGGTAAAAACCGGCAACCACATGGCGGATGCCATTTTGAACAGCAAGATCTCCCTGGCCCGGTCCAGAGAGATCACCGTACAGTGCGACGCTCACATCCCGGTGAAGCTGCGGACGTCGGAGCTGGACCTGTGCTGCATCATCGGCAATCTCTTTGACAACGCCATCGAGGCCAGCGTCCAGCTCCCACCGGAGCAGCGGATGATCCGGGTGTACATGGATATGCGGGGTACGCAGCTGTATCTCTCCTTCACCAACCTCACCGCCGGGAAAAAACTGCAAAAGGAGAGCGGACGCTTTCGCAGCACCAAGGGGGAGGGCCATGGCCTGGGCCTGATGCGGGTGGATGCCATCGTGGAGCGGCTGGAGGGCTATCTCAGCCGCAACAGCGAGGATGGAGCGTTCACCACGGAGATCCTGCTGCCGCAGGGGTGAGGCTCCCCCAAAAACAATTCATCCCACAAAATCAACGATTCGTCCCTGGAATGTCCGGGGACGATTTTTTATGCTATACTGCACAGCAGAAAGGCTGGTGTTCTCCATGAGAAAGAAGAGAGACAACGAAAAAATGCCCCGACCCGCCTATGGCGTGGGGCAGAATGTTTGGTTCATGGTCCGGTTGGCCTGGACCACCGGTGAGAAGAAGGTGCTGGTACTGAATCTCCTCTCCGCTCTGTGTTTAGTAGGGCTGGAGCTGATCAATCTGTATATATCCCCCTCGGTGCTGTCCGCTGTGGAGCGCCATGCCTCTGTGGGCCAGTTGTTGGGGACGATCGGAGCATTCGTGCTGGCGCTGATGGTGGTATCGGCGGCGAAGGAGTATGTGGAGAGCAATATCCAGTTCGGTGAGGTGACGGTGCGGATGTCGATCATCAGCCTGATGAACCAGAAGGCGGCCGCCACTTCCTACCCCAATCTGGGGGACGATGACTATCAGAGTCTGCTGCTCCGGGCGATCCAGTGTACGCGGAACAACGCCTCGGCAGCGGAGGCCGTATGGACGACCCTGCGGGATCTGACAGCGAATCTTCTGGGATTTCTCCTCTATGCCCGGCTGCTGACGGCGGTGGAGCCGGTGCTGCTGGCTGTCGTGCTGGTCACGGCAGCGGCGGGCTACGCCCTTACCAGCTACCTCAGCAGCTACGGCTATCGCCACCGGGAGGAGGCGGCGGAGCAGGAGAAGCGCCTGGAGTACCTGACGGGCCAGGCGGAGCACCTGGGCGCGGCCAAGGATATCCGAATTTTCGGTCTGCGGCCCTGGCTGGAGGAGCTGTACGACAAGGCTATGGGGGCCTATGATGCCTTCCACAGCCGGGCGGAGGGCGTGTATCTATGGGGGCGGATAGCGGACCTGGTGCTGGCGCTGGTGCGCAGCGGCGCGGCCTATGCCTATCTGATCGGACAGGTTCTGAGCGGCAGCATCAGCGTGGCGGAATTTCTGCTGTACTTTTCGGCGGTGGGCGGCTTTACCCAATGGGTGACCGGTATCCTCACCGGCTTTGGCACGCTGCGCCGACAGTCTATGGATCTCTCCACCCTTCGGGAGTTTCTGGATTTTCCGGAGCCCTTTCGGTTCGAGGGCGGCGAGAGCGTGGAGGCCGCGGCGGAGGTTCCCCATGAGCTGCGGCTGGAGCACGTCTCCTTTCGCTATCCCGGCGCGCAGCGGGACACGCTGCACGGTGTTGATCTGACCCTCCGCCCCGGCGAGAAGCTGGCAGTGGTGGGTCTCAACGGCGCGGGCAAGACCACGCTGGTGAAGCTGCTCTGCGGCTTTCTGGACCCCACGGAGGGCCGGGTGCTGCTGGATGGCCGGGATGTCCGGACGCTGGACCGCAGGCAGTATTATGCCCTGTTTTCGGCGGTATTTCAGGATTTTTCCCTGTTGGCGGGGACGGTGGCTGTCAATGTGGCCCAGCGGGAGACGGGCATCGACATGGCGCGGGTGCGCGCCTGCGTGGAGAAGGCGGGGCTGCGGGAGCGGATCGAGGCGCTGCCTGCGGGATACGATACCATGCTGGACCGGACGGTCCACGAGGACGCAGTGCTGCTCTCCGGCGGCGAGACCCAGCGGCTGATGCTGGCCAGGGCGCTCTATAAGGACGCTCCCTTCGTGATCCTGGATGAGCCTACCGCCGCGCTGGACCCCATCGCGGAGGCGGAGCTATATCAAAAGTACAACGAGATGACCCAGGGCCGCTCCTCTGTGTATATCTCTCACCGGCTGGCCTCCACCCGCTTCTGTGACCGGATCATCATGCTGGGCGGCGGCGGGATCTGCCAGGAGGGGACCCACGAGGAGCTGCTGCGCCGGGGCGGGGAGTATGCCGCCCTCTACGAGGTGCAGAGCCAATACTACCAGGAGGGGGAGACAGACCATGCGTAACGACAAGAATATCCAGTCCTGGCGGGAGACACTGGCGCTGAACCGCCGGGCTGTGGTCCTGCTGTGGCAGAACTGCCGGCAGCTGGTGCTGTCCGGACTCCTGTACGCCCTGTGGACGGCGCTGACGCCCTATGTGGGGATCTGGCTGGCGGCACTGGTGGTGGATGAGCTGGCCGGAGGCCGGGACCCGGTGCGGCTGCGGCTGCTGGTCGTTCTGACGCTGGCGGCCGGGGCTGCTGCGGCGCTGGGAACGGCGCTTCTGAACCGGTGGAAGGAGATCCAGAGCGCAAGCGCCCACTATCAGATCGAGCACATCTTTGCAGGGAAGCTGCTGCATACGGACTACGCCAATCTGGACGAGGCAGCTAATCTGGAACTGCTGTCAACGATCCGCCAGAACCAGAACAGCGGCAGATGGGGGCTGTACCGGGTGGTGTGCGATCTCCAGGAGCTATGTACCGCACTTTTGACGATCCTGGGCGGCGTGTCGCTGACGGTGTCCCTCTTTGTCAGCCGGGTGCCCGACAGCGCCGGGGTCTACACGGTGCTCAACGAGCCATGGCTGGCAGCACTGGTGGTGGCGGTACTGCTGGCTGTTACCTGGTTGGCACCGATGCTGGCCAACCGGGCCAGCCGCTATTGGGCGGAGCGGCTGGGGGCCCACAATCTGGCCAACCGCTTTTATCAATTTTACAGCCTGCTGAGCCGCCGGACGGAGGTGGCCGCCGACGTGCGGATCTACCGGCAGGATCTGATCGCCCGGCGGTATTTCGGGGACAAGAAAGGGCTGTTTTGCTCTGACGGTATGTTTGCCCACCTGGCCCGGGGACCCATCGGCCTGTACCAGGGGGCATCCGCCGCTGTGTCGGTGGTGTTCACCGGGGCGGCCTATGTCTTTGTGTGTCTGAAGGCGTGGGCCGGGGCCTTTGGCCTGGGGGCTGTGACCCAGTACATCTCTGCCATCACCAAAGTCTCCGGCGGCGCGGCGAGCCTTATCGCCACCTGCGGGGACATGCGGAGCAACGCCGTGTGTCTGGAGCAGGTGTTCCGATTTCTGGATATTCCGGACCGCATGTACCAGGGGAGCCTGACGGTGGAGAAGCGGCGGGACCGGAATTATCAGGTGGAGTTTCGGGATGTGTCCTTTCGCTACCCCGGCCGGGAGACTTACGCCCTGCGCCATGTGAACATGCGCTTTCAAATCGGCAGCCGCCTGGCGGTGGTGGGGATGAACGGCTCCGGCAAGACGACCTTCATCAAGCTCCTGTGTCGGCTGTACGACCCCACGGAGGGAGAGATCCTCCTGAACGGCATTGACATCCGCAAATACAGCTATCGGGAGTATATGGACATTTTCTCGGTGGTGTTTCAGGATTTCCGGCTGTTTGCCCTGCCTCTTGGGGAGAATGTGGCCTGCGGCACGGATGTCGATGCCGCGCGGGTGGCGAACTGCTTGGAAAAGGCGGGCTTTGGTCGGCGGCTGGCGTCGATGCCGCAGGGGCTGGAGACCTGTCTCTATAAGGACTACCGGCAGGACGGCGTCAGCATATCCGGCGGCGAGGCGCAGAAGATCGCCATCGCCCGGGCTATCTACAAGGACGCGCCCTTCATCATTCTCGACGAGCCAACCGCCGCGCTGGATCCCATTGCGGAGGCGGAGATCTATACCAGGTTCAATGCCATCGCCGGGGACAAGACAGCCATTTACATCAGCCACCGGCTTTCCAGCTGCCGGTTCTGCGACGAGATCGCTGTTTTCCACAACGGCGAGGTGGTCCAGCATGGTACCCACGACGCTCTGGTAGCCGACAAGACCGGTATGTACTACGCACTCTGGCATGCACAGGCCCAGTATTATAAGCAGTGAGGCGCCGCGCCTTGACAAAAGCGGGGACTTCAGGCAAAATGAACGGGAAATGATACCGAAAGGGAGGACCAAGCCATGGCCCAGAAGCACGCGGTCAGTGTCATTGCCCGCATCCACAGTGATTTCCCCACCAAGTTCGGCATCCCGCGTCAGAGCGGGCTGGTACGCCAGCTCCGGGCCACGGTGGTGTTCGAGCCGGAGTACCGCAATCCCGACGCGCTGCGGGGACTGGAGGAGTTCTCCCACATCTGGCTGATCTGGCAGTTTTCTCAGGCGGTGCGGGATACCTGGTCCCCCACGGTGCGCCCGCCCCGGCTGGGCGGCAACAAGCGGCTGGGCGTGTTCGCCTGCCGCTCCCCCTTCCGGCCCAACCCCATCGGCCTGTCCTCTGTGCGGCTGGAGAGCATCGAGCAGCACCCGGAGCTGGGGCCTGTGCTGCATGTGTCCGGCGCGGACCTGATGGACGGAA
The DNA here is from genome assembly GCA_964429705.1 of uncultured Oscillospiraceae bacterium. GTDB lineage: Bacteria > Bacillota > Clostridia > Oscillospirales > Oscillospiraceae > Pelethomonas. The sequence goes on from CAYSDG010000025.1 coordinate 16,159, forward strand.
CGCCTATCTACGACATCAAGCCCTATGTGCCCTATTCCGACTGCCATACAGACGCGGTGGGCGGCTTTGTGGACCGGGTGGAGCGGCTGCGGCTGGATGTGGCGTGTCCGCCGGAACTGCTGGAGCTGGTTCCGCCGGAGAAGCGGGAGGCCCTGCTGGGGGTGCTGGCAGAGGACCCGAGACCCTCCTATCAGGAGGACCCGGAGCGGGTCTACGGCATGGCCTTTGCCGGGCTGGAGGTAAAATTCTCCGTGTCCGGCGAGCAGCTGACCGTGCGGGAGATCACCCGGGCGGATGCAACGTAACAGAATCGCATAGACAGAGCGGAGGCGGTATGCCTCCGCTTTTTTGCTGTTTGCGCAGAAAAACGGCAAAAATTTCCGGAAAATTTTGCTGAAATCTATTCACAAGCGGGCGGGAATGTGTATAATATAAACTGAGTGCGCTTGCATTTCACACATCTGATCACAAAAGAACAAGGAGACGCAAACATGGATATTTTTTCCCTGTTTACCCTGTGCGGCGGACTGGCCTTTTTCCTGTATGGTATGTCCGTTATGTCCAGCGGCCTGGAAAAAATGGCCGGAGGACAGCTGGAGCAGCTGCTCCGCAAAATGACCGACAACCCCATTAAGAGCCTGTTGCTGGGCGCAGGCATCACCATTGCCATCCAGTCCTCCTCCGCTATGACGGTGATGCTGGTGGGCCTGGTGAACTCCGGTATCATGGAGCTGGGGCAGACCATCGGTGTCATCATGGGCTCCAATGTGGGCACCACGCTGACGGCGTGGATCCTGTCCCTGTCCGGCATCGAGAGCGAAAACTTCTTCCTGCGCCTTATCAAGCCGGAGTCCTTCTCCCCCATCGCGGCGCTGATCGGTATTCTGCTGATCATGAGCTCCAAGAAGGACCGGGCCCGCAGCATTGGCTCCATCCTGGTGGGCTTTGCTGTCCTGATGTACGGTATGGAGCTGATGAAGGACTCCATGAGCCCTCTGGCGGATATGCCGGAGTTTGCCAGCATTCTGACGGCCTTCACCAACCCCTTCCTGGGCGTGCTGGTGGGGGCGGTGTTCACCGGTGTGATCCAGAGCTCCGCGGCCTCTGTAGGTATTCTGCAGGCCCTGTCTCTCACCGGCGGCATCACCTTCGGCATCGCGCTGCCCATTATCATGGGCCAGAATATCGGCACCTGTGTCACGGCTCTGATCTCCAGCATCGGTGTCAACCGCAATGCCCGCCGGGTGTCTGTGGTGCATATTTCCTTCAATCTGATCGGAACGGCGGTGTTCCTGACCCTGTTTTACGGTCTGGACCTGGTGTTTGATTTTGCATTCATGGATATGGCGATCAATCCCGCCGGTATCGCCGCGGTACACAGTGTGTTCAATGTTGCGACCACGCTCCTGCTGCTGCCCTTTACCAAGCAGCTGGAGCGCCTGGCGTTCCGCGTGATCCGAAAGGATGAGGCCGAGGAGCAGGTGCAGCCCACCTTTGTGGACCCGCTGCTGCTGTCCACCCCCTCTGTGGCGATCGCCGAGTGCGAGAACAAGACGGTGGAGATGGCCGTGCTGGCCAAGGAGACCATCCTGCAGGCCCTGTCCCTGCTGGATCGCTATGACGAGAAGCTGGGCCAGCAGGTCAAGGAGAAGGAGGAGAAGCTGGACTACTACGAGGACAAGCTGGGGACCCTCCTGGTGCAGCTGAGCGGCAAGGAGCTGTCCGTGGCGGACAGCCGCCGCGTCTCCAAGCAGCTGCACACCATCGGCGATTTTGAGCGCATTGGCGACCACGCTGTGAACCTGTGGAAGGCGGCAGAGGAGATCCACACCAAGAAGATCCACTTCTCCGGCGCGGCCCGACAGGAGATCGCCGTGCTGCTCTCCGCGCTGCGGGAGATCCTGGAGCTCACCACCCGTGCCTTCAGCCAGAACAGCCTGACGCTGGCGGAGCAGGTGGAGCCTCTGGAGCAGGTCATCGACTGCATCATCAACGATATTCGCGCCAACCATGTGCGCCGCCTGCAGGAGGGCAGCTGCACCATCGAGCTGGGCTTCATCCTGTCTGACCTGCTCAACAACTGCTCCCGCGTCAGCGACCACTGCTCCAATATCGCCGTGGCCCAGATCGAGACGGAGCAGGACGCCTATCAGGCCCACGAGTATCTCAATGGTGTCAAGGGCGGCGGGGACGCCAAGTTCCAGCGGAATTTTGAGATGTACCGCGCCCGGTTTACCCTGTGACCGCATCGGAAAAAGAGCGGTATCACCGCATTTTGAGGAGCTGAAAAAATACGCCGGCTGCTGTCGGCGTATTTTTGCGCTTTTTTGGAAAAAATATGGTGAAACGGGCTTTTCAGCGGCGCAGAAGTATGGTATCATATGAAACTATGAGCAAGCCGGGGCGGCGTGCGCTGCAGGCCGCACACCGGCAAAGAACGGGAAAGGAACGGTAAAAATGAGTGTGGATACCTCTGCGCTGACAAATGCGCTGAATGCGAGCCTGGGCGCGCTGACCCTGGGGGATGTGCTGTCCTCGCTGGTGCTGCTGCTGGTGTGTCTGGCGGCTATCCGGGTGGTGCTGGCGCTGCTGGGCCGCGTGCTGGCAAGGACCCGGCTGGAGGAGCGCGTGGGCCGGTATATCGCCGCCGCTGTCAAGGGCGCGCTGTACCTGCTGACGGCGCTGATCGTGGCAGACAGTCTGGGAGTCCCCGTGACAAGCCTCATTGCGCTGGTCAGCGTATTTGGTCTGGCGGTCTCCCTGGCGGTACAGGATGTACTGGCCAATGTGGCCGGTGGGCTGGTGATCCTGTTCTCCAAGCCCTTCTCCCTGGGGGATTACATCGCCACCGACGATGGAGAGGGCACGGTGGAGGAGATCGGCCTGACTCACACCAAGCTGGACGCCTTCGACGGACTGCGGATCATGCTGCCCAACAGCAAGCTGGTGGAGGGGAAGATCGTCAACCACACGGTGCGGGGCGTCCGACGGGTCAGCCACACGGTATCGGTTGCCTATGAAAACCCGGTGGAGACGGTTCGCTGCGCCTGCCTGCAGGCTGTGGAGCGCACGGCAGGCGTTCTGCGTGATCCGGCACCGGTGGTGCTGGTGTCCAAATACGGGGAGCGCTCCGTGGAGTATGTCGTCCGCTTCTGGACGAGCACGGAGGATTACTGGGATGCCCTTGCCGCCTCGCTGGAGGAGCTGCGCCGCAGCTTTGCGGAGAACGGCGTGGAGATGACCTGCAGCCATTTGAACGTTCATATCCTGGACAAGACCAACGAGAAGTGAGAGAAGATCTGTATGCTGGAATTCAAACCTGTTAATGTCAAAAGCGGGGCCAAGCTGCGCAAGTACTACAGCCGCTGCCCCTATCGCCTGGCGGAGTACTCCCTGGGCACCAAGCTGATGTGGCGGCAGTACTGGCGCTCCCAGTGGGCGGAGGCGGCTGGCTGCCTGGTGGTGGTCAACCGCACGAAGGATCAGGGGGTCCTGTTCGACTATCCCCTGCCGATGCCCGGTGTGGGGGATGTGGACGCCGCGCTGGATGAGATCGACCGCTGGTGCGTGGAGCACGGCGTGGCTCCGGCCTTCGGCGTGGTGCCGGTGGAGGCACGGGACCATCTGCTGGAGCGCTACCCCTATGTCAGCGTGTCCACGAGCCGCATCTGGCAGGACTATCTGTACCGGGCGGAGGACCTGGCGGGCTTTGCGGGCCGCCGCTACTCCGGGCAGCGCAACCATATCAACAAATTCCGCAAGCTGTACCCCGAGGCCCGCTTCCGGCCGATCACCCCTGAGGACGCGGAGAAGGTGGAGGCGTTCTGGGAGGAGTTTCACCGGGGCTTCCACAAGGACGGTGAGCTGGCAAAGACGGAGTTCTGTGCCGCCCGGAAGCTGATGCGCCAGGTGGGCAAAAGCTGGGTGCGCGCCGGTGCTATCGAGCTGGAGGGCCGCTTTATTGCCATCGCCCTGGGGGAGATCTGCGGCGACACCATGATCTGCCATATCGAGAAGGCGCTGGCCCAGTACGAGGGGGTGTATCCCACCATGGTCCAGTCCTTTGCCGCTGCCTTCGGCGGAGAGGTGACCTGGATGAACCGGGAGGATGACGCGGCGGACAAGGGGCTTCGCACCAGCAAGCTGCAGTATCTGCCCGCCGACATGGGGAAAAAGGTCCAGATCAGTGTCCGCAATGAGATGGCGGAGCTGAAGAAGGTCCCCCGGCTGGAGAGCGAGCGGCTGACGCTGGACGAGCTGCGGCGGGATGACGCGGCGGACTATTTCCGCCTGTGTACCGATGAGGAGCGCAACCGCCTGTGGGGCTATGACTATAAGCAGGATCTGCGGGGGGAACTGACGGAGGACTACTTCCTGAAGGTGGCCCGGCGGGATTTCAAGAACCGCCTGGCGGTAAACTTCGCCATCCGGCTGAACGGGCAGTTCATCGGTGAGGCTGTGCTCTACAGCTTTGACTACAAGGGCGCGGCGGAGCTGGGCTGCCGCATCCTGCCGGAATTCGCGGGACAGGGCTACGGCGCAGAGGCATTCCACCGGGTGGCGGAGTGGAGCCTCTATGAGCTGGGGCTGTACCGACTGGTGGCCAAGTGCTATCATGAGAATGCCGCTTCGCTGCGGATGCTCTCCGCCTGTATGCGGGACGCGGGTCAGGATGAGACCTTCCGCTACTTCGAGAAGAAGGTGTGAGCTGCCGCTTTCGCAGGGGCCTATGGCCCCTGCGGCGGCGGACGGGTGGGGGCAGAAAATGGCCGTATTTTGGGCTGTTTTTGCCCTTGAAAATTTTTTGAAAAAATTTCAAAAAAGGTATTGACTTTTTGACACGATGTGCGTATAATAACCCTTGTCGCTCGGCACTGAACAAAATCGAGCGCTGCACCCGGGAGCATAGCTCAGCTGGTTAGAGCACCTGCCTTACAAGCAGGGGGTCACTGG
>CAYSDG010000026.1:0-20761 GCA_964429705.1 uncultured Oscillospiraceae bacterium
ACATGCTGGTGTGTGAGAGCACCGCGGAAAAGATGAAAATCGCCATAGGCTGCGTGTACAAGATGGACGAGGAAAAGACCATGGATGTCAAGGGCCGCTGCCTGATGACCGGCCTGCCCAAGACCATCACCGTCTCCTCCTCTGAGATGCTGGAGGCCTTCGAGGAGCCTGCCGAGCGCATTCTGGAGAGCATCCATGCCGTGCTGGAGCGCACGCCCCCGGAGCTGGTGGCCGACGTGTCCACCAACGGCATCGTTATGACCGGCGGCGGCAGCCTGATTTACGGCTTCGACAAGCTGATCCAGGACCGTACCGGCATCTCCACTACCGTGGCGGAGAATGCTATCGCCTGCGTGGCCGAGGGCACCGGCAAGAGCCTGGACATGATCGGCGACATGCAGGAGGGCACTATCAACCTCTCCCGCCGCCGCCAGATCAACTGATCTCCCGGGCCTCTTTTCCACGCTCCGGAAAGTCGCCCTTGTCAAAGGGCCTCACATCTGGTAGAATGATATAATGCGCGCTTCGGCGCGCCTGAAATCGACATTATCTTTTCGAAGCATCGGAGGTTTGCATACATGGCAAAAAAATCTATCAGTCAGAAAAAGGCGGAAAAGCAGCAGCTGGAAAATGCCGCCCTGCATAACGTCTTTAATGTATTCCTTGCGGGTCTGGCGGCGGAGTGCTGGCTGCTGCTGGCCTATCGCAACTATGTCACCAGCACCGTAGACGCTCTGCTGCTGTGGCACACCGTGCTGCAGGTGGGTATGATCGGCGGTCTGGTGCTGCTGGTCGCCGCTATCGCCGTGAAGATCTGGAAGAAGAACTGCCCCAAGTGCCGCAAGGTCACACCTCTGGTGGGCGGCATCGGCCTGTTCCTTGCCATCTCCGGCTGGGTATCTACCACCTTCTACCCCCAGGGCATCACCACGATGTGTACGGTCGTCCCCGTCCTGACGCTGCTGGGTCTGGTGTTCTTCCTGTACCAGCACGAGTGCTTCCTGAGCACCGTGGTCCTCTCCGGAGCGCTGTTCGCCGTGTGGGTCTGCTCCACTGGTCTGAGCGGGGCCTGGAAGCTCCCGGTCCTGGTCGGTGCTGTGTGCAGCATCATCGCTGTGGCCGCTCTGGCTGTGCTCACCCGGAAGGCCCAGCAGGGCGAGGGTAAGCTGAAGGGACTGCGGGTCCTTTCCCCCGAATGTGATTACCGCATCCTTTATGGTTTGTTTGCTCTGGCCATCGTCGCCATCGCTGTGTCTCTGGTTGTCCCCGGCGCGGCCTACTATGTGATGTGGCTGCTGGGTATCGCTATTTTCGCTGAGCTGGTATACTATACCACCAAGCTGATGTAATTATATATCACAGCATGATGAACCCCCACTCTGCGGTGAAGCGCAGGGTGGGGGTTTTGTCGGTTGCTGGGATCGATTCGGTAGCTCTGTTTAGGGGGTTCGCCCCCCGGCCCGAGGTACTTTGCCCTCGGCGGCAAAGTACCCAAAACGCCGCCGAAACCTCGTTGGTTTCGGACTTCCAGTTTAGCTGGGTGGCTCGTGTGGTGGGTCAGAATAGAAAAAGTTATCGGCAGACTCTGCTCCCACCAAGAACCATCTCTCAATAGTGCGCCTGTTGGCCCTCGAAATGAAGAGCCGCTAAGCTTGGCAGCCTAATCCGCTGACCGAACAGAGCGCATCGTTGCGGTGGGCTGCTGAGAGTCCCTCACCGGCACTATATCCTTCTTATACAATAAACCCGCCGTCGGCTGTCAGCACCTGCCCGGTGATAAAGGATGCCCTGTCGCTGGCCAGAAATGACACCGCCTGGGCAATGTCCTCCGGCCGCCCCAGGCGGCCCATGGGCGTCTGCTCCACCAGCATCTCCTTTGTCTCCTCCCCCAGGACCTCCACCATGTCCGTGTGGATCACGCCGGGGGCCACGCAGTTGACCCGAACGCCGGAAGGCGCTACCTCCATAGCCAGCGACCGGGTCAGGCCGATAATTGCCGCCTTGGTAGCGGAGTAGCTCACCTCGCATGCCGCGCCCCGGCGTCCCCAGATAGAGGAGATATTGACGATACAGCCGCTTTGCTCCCGGATCATATGGGGCAGCACCGCCTGGATGGTATTGTACGCGCCGGTGACATTGACGGCGAAGATCCGCTGCCAGAACCCCGGCGTGACGTCCTGAAACAGCTGCTGCTCAGAGATGCCGGCGTTGTTCACCAGCAGAGATACCGGTCCGAATGCCTCCTTCACCTGCCGTATCGCCCCAGTGATCGCCTCCCGGTCCGCCACATCGGCCTGCACCGCCATGGCCCGGCAACCCCGAGCTGTCAGCTCCTCCGCCAGCTCACGGGCCTTCGCCTCCGCCTGGATGTAGTTGATGCCTACGGCATAGCCGTCCTCCGCCAGCTGACGGACCACCGCCCGCCCGATCCCCCGGCTGCCGCCGGTCACAAATGCTACCCGCTCCATGCATATCCTCCCTGTCGCTCATGCTCATATCAGATCCCAGATGTTCCACGTGAAACAAGCCCACTGCCGAACCGGATCTGTACCGTTTTCACGACCAGTATAGCAGGCCGCCGCCGGAAAAACAACCGCTCACTTCTCCCCTACAAACAGCAAGTGGTTGGAGACCCCCAAATGCTCCGGCTTTTCGCAGGTATAATAGTGGAAGCGCAGATACTGGGCAAAGCTGGCATCATCCATAGCGTTAATCTTGACCTTCAGCAGCTCGCTGACACCATCGGCAGCCACCTCCCGCAGCACCCGCACCCCGCCCTTTTGCAGCAGAGCGCGGCAGACATCCAATGTGTGGAACACGAAGGGGAAATCGTCGCAGCGGAAGGTCTCCTTGTCGTAGTCGCCATTGAGGAAATAGTCAGGGCGCTCGTTGAACATGGTCAGGATCACCATGTCGTTACTGAGAAACCCCAGAAACAGCTTGCCCCCCGGCCTGCACACCCGCCTGGCCTCGTCGATGCAGCGCAGCCGGTCCGCCTCGCTGTGGAGATGGTACAGCGGCCCCAGCAGCAGAACGATGTCAAAGCTGTCATCCCCATAGTGGCTGAGGTCCAGGGCGTTGCCCTGCGCCAGGTCCACGGTGTCCTCCGCCGTCAGCTTTTCGCGAAACGCGGCAATATTGGCATCCGCCAGCTCCAGAGCGGACACGGCGTACCCCTGCCGGGCGAAATACAGGCTGTACGTCCCCGCTCCCGCGCCGATATCCAGAATGCGCATCCCCGGCCGCAGATATTCCTCGATATATTTCACCGTGGTGAGAAATTCCACCTGATGCGCCTTGGACTTGGTCAGGCGGCTGCTCTCGTCGCAGCGGCGGTAGATCTCCTGCACCAGCTCCGTGTCATTTGCATAGCAAAAGCCATCCATAAAGTGTCTACGGTACAGGATGCTCTCCTCAGAGGCTTCCACCGTTCCAAACCGAGTCTCATAGGGGCAGGTCTTGACGTACTGAAAGCCGCACTTCTCGATGACCCGGGCGGACTGCCGGTTCCAGTCGAAGTGCCCCACCAGGATAAAATCCAGCCCCACGTCCTGGAAGAGGTACGATATCACTGCCCGCACCGCCTCCGGCATCAGGCCCCGGCCCCAGTACTCCTTGGACAGCACGTAGCCGATCTCCCGCCCAGCAAGGTCAGCCAGCTCGGGGTAGTGCTCCTCGTTGTATGCTTCGATGCCCAGGGAGCCGATGACCTTCCCCTGATACTCCAGGGCAAAGCATTTCTTTCCCTCGATAAAATGGCCCAGGATCCGCCGGGACTCCTCCATATCTCTGTGGGGCATCCACCCGGCCATCTGCCCCACGCCGTCCACGCTGGCATATTCGTAAAAGTCCCCCAGGTCCGTCTCCCGCCAGGGGCGCAGGAGCAGCCGGTCCGTTTGCAGCGTCACGCCGCTGATGTCAATTTGTGCGTTCATTTTTCTTTCCTCCTTGAAATAAAAAAGCAGTGCAGGAAAAACTTTCGTTTCAGCCTGCACTGCATCTATTTTTTATGAAAATCCTTACCGGATCATCCTAAAAAGTGTATGACAATGTAAGCCCGATGCAGCACTTAGGCTCTGCGTTAACGGACTTGCCATTATTCATGAAGCAGCCACAGCTGTAGGCGAACATTGTCACACCTCCCGGAGATTTTTGAATACTATACTCTCTGTCCGTGAGAATGTCAAGATGGTATTCTGAAAATTTGGCGCAGCGCGGCCCTGCGGTTTTCGTTGACAGTCTCCTCCAAAACGATTGAATAGACACCATCCGCCAACAAAAACAAAAAACACCTTTTGTCTTTCGACAAAAGGTGTTTTGGTGGACGCTAACGGACTTGAACCGCTGACCCCCTGCACGTCAAGCAGGTGCTCTAGCCAGCTGAGCTAAGCGTCCTTATTTCGTTGTGTCCCGCAAGGAACATTGATATAATACCGCAGATTTTTCAAAATGTCAACACTTTTTTTCGATTTTTTGAAAAAATTTTTAAGCCAATGATCCAACCCCAAAACGGCCCCTGCCGGGGCCATGTCGGCCACCGGATATTTCCTGTCCGGCAGCCTCAGGAAACCACGGTCAGCTCCTCCACACTGCGCCCGCGTTCCCAGCAGCGACGATACACCTCGGAGCATTTTTTGAACTGGCTGAAGCGGCGCTGCGCCTCCTCCTCATTGTAGTAGACCTTCCAGCAGCCGGTACACTTGCAATTTTTTCCGCCGTTATCGATAAAGGCCCGCACATCCTCCAGCGGATAGCCCAGAAATACGCCGATCTCATGGGGAAAGTCCTCCCCACCCCGCAGACGCTGACACAGACGGCAGATGGCGGGGTCCACCTCTCCGGTGTCACCATAGCCATACTGAGACAGGAAGGCGCACACCGCCGGACAGGCCAGCTCCCGCTCCAGCTGCTTGGGCCGGAACACATAGATCAGACTGCCCAGACGGCCGCGGCGCACGATCTCCATCCGGATGCCCCGGGGCCCCAGCTGGCGGTTCAGCTCCGCCACCTGCTGCTCCACCTCCTCCGCCCCATCGTGGACGGCGTTGAACAAGCTGCCCGTTTTCAAAGACGCCAGCGTGGGCGCGCAGTGGTCCACCAGACCCTTTTCTACCAGCATACAGCTCACCTCTTCTGTCAGATCGTTTTTGCAGTTAGCCGCAACTAACCTTATGCTCAAAAATAGCGCAGCGGTTAGTCGCTGCTAACTGTTTACAGGATACTATATCCGCCTCCCTTTGTCAAGCCCCTGTATTTTTTAATAAAATCTTCCACAATACCTCTCGACTTTTTCATCCGTTTCGCATATAATCAATGTGTCAACACTTTACTTCGAAAGGGAGCGATCCATATGACTATTACTCAGCGCATCGACGCCGCTTATGAGTATATCCGCCAGCATGTCTCCATGTCCCCCGAGATCGGCATCATTCTGGGCAGCGGTCTGGGCGACTACGCCGAGACTCTGGAGAATCAAGTCGTTATTCCTTACACCGATATTCCCAACTTCCCCGTGTCCACTGTGGCCGGCCATGTGGGCGCTTTTGTTTTTGGCACCCATAACGGCAAGGCTGTTGTGTGCATGCGCGGCCGCATCCACTATTACGAGGGCTACACCCAGCAGGAGCTGTCCATCCCCGTGCGTGTGATGCACAAGCTGGGCGTGAAGACCCTGATCATCACCAACGCTGTCGGCGGTGTGAACACCTTCCTGAAGCTGGGCGACTTCGTCCTCATCAGCGACCACATCAATATGTCCGGCTACAACCCCCTCATCGGCCGCAACTACAACGATTTCGGCCCCCGCTTCCCCGACATGGGCGATGTGTATACCAAGCGCCTGCGCACCCGCATCAAGAATGTGGCCGATGAGCAGGGCATCGACCTGAAGGAGGGCGTCTACCTGATGTACAGCGGCCCCAGCTATGAGACCCCCGCTGAGATCCGCGCCTTCCGCAACATGGGCGCCGACGTGGTGGGCATGTCCTGTGTCCCCGAAGCCATCGTGGCCCGCCACTGCGGAATGCGCGTGGCTGCCATCAGCTGCGTGACCAATATGGCCGCCGGCGTGCTGGACGAGGAGCTGAACCACAACGAGGTCCTGGCCACTGCTGGCCGCGTCCGCGGCGAATTTGCCCGCCTGCTGAACCTGATCGTATCCATCGTGCAGCCCCTGGTCGTGCAGTAACAGCATAACACAAAAAGTCCGCCGGTCACCCGGCGGACTTTTTCTTTGGGATCTGGATGGTGATGGTGATGGCATCATCGCTCTCCTGCTGATCATATTGGGCATCCACCCCCGCCCTGCGGATAGTGTCCATCCCCCGGGTGACGCTGTTGAGAAACAGGCGAACATCCTTGATGATATACACCGGGCGGCGGCCGGGGCCTGTCCGCTGCCGCTCCTGGAGCAAACTCTCCACATACTCCTCTGCCTGGGCCACGTTCAGCCTCTTCTCCCCGATGTGCGTCAGGGCCTGCAGCTGCTTGTCCTCTCCCTCCAGGCGCAGCAGAGCCCGAGCATGGCGCTCCGTCAGGCCGTACTGCCGCAGCAACTGGCCGCACTTCTCGCTGAGCCGCAGCAGCCGCAGCTTGTTGGCCACCGCCGACTGGGACCGGCCCAGCCGACGGGCCGCCTCCTCCTGGCTGACACCAAAGGTGGTGATGAGCTGGGCGATAGCGGCGGCCTCCTCCAGATAGTGGAGGTCGCTGCGCTGCAAATTCTCCACCAGGGCCAGCAGGGCGCTGTCCTCCTCACTGAGGCGGATGACCACGCAGGGCACCCGCTGCAGCCCCGCCAGGGCCGCGGCACGCAGCCGCCGCTCCCCTGCCACCAGCACATACCCCCGGCTGCCCCGCTGCACCGTCAATGGCTGCAAAACACCGTGCTGCCGGATGGACTGGGCCAGCTCCGCCAGAGCCTGTTCGTCGAAATGTCGGCGGGGCTGGCGGGGATTGGGGGCGATCCTCTCGATTGGGATCTGATAGATGCGGCGGGACTCATATGTAAAGCTCTGATGCTCCTCCATGGCAGCTCGTTCCTTTCCAAGACTGTTTTTCCTTCATTTTACGGCTTGGAGAGGAAAAATTTGGACAGTTTCTGTCGGAGGTATTATTTTTTCTGGGGGCAGGTTTCGCACTGCGTTCTCCTTGCGGCACAGCCGCTGTGGCCTACGCTGCGGAGTATCGGCTGAGAGAGCCTCATCGGCGCAGCGAGAAAGTGTATTGACATCATTTTTACTGTGCTTAGTCCCTATTTCCACAAAAAGTTCAGATTTATATGAACTTTTTTCAGTTTGAGACACCTTTAGGATCTGTTTTTTAAGTCTATCAAAAACTTCACAGCATATTGCAGCAAAATCGACGATCACTGTACATCCTCTTCGACAACTACCACTTTATAAAAGAGACCGTCAGTATTGATATGAAAGCTGGCAATAAGCGGCTGCACTTCATCACCTATAGCCACTTCCACCCGCACCTTTTCCAGGTGCTCATCTCTCGACACCAGCGCAATACTCCTTACTTCAGACTCCCGGCCAAAATTCAGAGCCTCGGTGTGATAGAACAACGCAGGACCGCCCACCAGAAAATTATAGAGGGCTCCCTCCGAGAAACAGTCTCCCACGCGCTCTGCCCAGTTCGCCTCGACTTCAGCTATAGATGTGGTGCGTTCCAACACCACCAGCAAGTTCATTTTGACTTCTGGACCCACCCCCTCAATAAATCTGTAATACCTCAAACGCTTGGTGCGTCAAAAACCACAATTCATAATCATTATAAGATTTTTTATTTATATTGTGCAATAAAGGCATTCCTATGTCAACTAAAAAGACCGCCTTTCGGCGGTCTTTTGATTGCTCAATACATCTTATCCCGTTTTTGCAGCCGAATATCCTCCCCAAAAAACCGGAGGATCTGATACTCTCCCTGAAGACGGGAGCGGACAGCCTCGCCATAGCGACGGCCCAGTTCCTCCACCGTCAGGTTGGTGGACAGCACAGTCTGCTTCCGGCTCATGAGCCGGTCGTTGACGATGCGGTAGAAGGTCGCCTGGACGAAGCTGGTGGTCATCTCCGTGCCCAGATCATCCATGATCAGCAGATCACAGTTGAGGTAGCGGTCCACCTCCCGGTCCGGGTCCTCCTCAAAGGGGTTGTCCCGGCCGAACTTGCCGCTTTCAAACTGCTGGAACACGTGGGCCGCCGTGTCGTACACCACGGAAAAGCCCCGCTCACTGACTTCCCGAGCGATGCAGGCAGAGAGGAAGGTCTTTCCCAGCCCCGGCTTGCCGGTGAAGAGGAGGTTGCTGCTGCGGGGGCCGAACTTGTGGGCATAGTTGCCGCAGATCTCCAGCACCATCTCCATGTTCCGCAGGGGGCTGACACCGTATTCAGGCCACACCTTGTCGTCGTACCAGTCCAATGAAAACGTGTCGAAGGACTGCCCCCCCAAGTCCAGCAGCTTGCTCAGCCGCCGGTTCTGCTCTTGGGTGTAATAGGCCTTCAGACAGGAGCACATGGTCCCGTTCGGCAGATAGCCCCGGTCCTCGCAGCGGGTGCAGAGGGGCTTTTCGTCGATGTAGTCATAGGGGTAGCCCGCCTCCACCAGCAGTTCAGCCCGCTCCCGCTGCAAAGCCAGGTTCTCCTTCTCCAGCTCCCGCAGGGCGGGACCCGGGTCACCGTCGGTGTCAAATGCAGCGATCATGATGCGCCCCACCGTCCCCCGCAGCTGGCGGTCAATCTCCTGCACCCGGGGCAGGCGGCGGTACACCTCCATCTGCCGCAGGTCCAGCTGAGCCCGGCGCTTTTCCCGGTCCTGCTCAAACTGCCGCTGCGCCGCAGCCATAATGCCAATATCCTGTGCCATTTACCGCTCCTCCTGTCCTTCGCCCTGCTGCCGCAGCTGCTGGAGATATTTTGCCATGCGGTCCATATCCTCCCGGGCAGTCTGTCCCTCCGGCTGCGGCGGCGCGCTGCGGCGCACTCTGGCCGCGCCCTCGCCGTTTTCCACATCCTGGAGCGTACGGTATCCCTTCTGCTGCCAGGAGGTAAGGATCTTATTCATATACCCCCAGCGCAGCTCCTTGCACTTCAGCATGGTCCGGTCGTAGGCCCGCTCGATCATATCGTCCTCAAAGCCCATGTCGCTCCAGGCCAGCATATACTTCTCCTCTGTCAGAGACGGGCGGCGCTGTCCCAACCCCAGCAGAGCCATCATCCGGGGCAGTTTCTCCCGCCGCCGGTTGTATTTGTTGATGTAGTCCGCGGCGCTGGTCTGATCCATCAGCCCCAGTCGGGCCCAGGTGTAGCCCTCCTGCTCGATCTGGCGCATGGTGGGTTTGCGCCCCGGGCCGTACTTCTGGACAGAGCGCTCCACGCAGAAGCCCACCAGAGTGTAGATCACATCCGCCGGAAGGCCCACATCGTCGTACAGGCCCAGCAGCATCCCAAGGTCAGGTGTGGTGAGTTTTTTGCCCAGCCGGTCCTCCACCGCGGCGGTGAGCCCGGCAAACTCGCTTCCCTCCATGGCCCGGGTCAGGTCCATGCGGGTGTACTCCGGCCGGTGATGATCCCGCTCCAGCCCCGTCGCCGCCGGGGGCGGCGGCACATCGCCGCCGGGCCGGGACACGAGTCCCTGGTTGGCCAGAATGGTCAGCGCCCGTTGAAAGCGGGCCTCCGGCCAGCGCAGCTCCCGCTGCAGGCGCGCATCGTCGATGCTCCCACGGTGGGTGAGCACCGCAATATACAAAAGGGCCGCATCGCCATCGCCGGTCTGGATCAGGCGGCGGGCCACCGGGCCGGAGAGGACCACGCTCTCGTCCTCCGGCAGCTGCAGCACATATCCGCTCATGGGCTCCCGCCCCCCTTCCGTCATTTTTCTCTCCGACCATTTTACACGAAAAGACTTTTTTCGTAAAGGGGCAAGTTTGTGGGGAAGTTTCTACCTCCGGGCGGGGTGTTTTTTATTGTCAGTTACTATCTATACGATACTCCGTTTTGTCTCCGACGGCCCACGATGCCGAGACAAACGGACTTGCAGGTAAAATTCACCCGCGCCAGGGCGCGGAACAACCCCGCCGGAGGCAAACAGAGTAACAAACAGATAGCAGCCAACAATACAAACACCCCCTTATCACAGGAAGAACTCCACTCCACAAATTCATAATCTCTTCACAGGTTCCTGATTGCTTTTCCATCGAAATATGGTATACTTTATTATGAATTAGTATAGAAAAACGCTTCCGCATATATATAAGGAGGATGGGATATGGAAAACCGGATCACTATCAGTATCTGCGGCGCTGAGTACACGCTGATGGCCGAGGAGAGCCCCGCCTACATGCAGAAGGTGGCGGCTATGGTGGATTCCAAAATGACGGAGATCATGGCCGGTGGGCGGATCAGCCGCATGGATGCCGCTGTACTGGCCGCGATGAACATCGCCGACGAGATGCTCAAGCAGCAGAGCAGCACCGAGAACCTGCGTGGCCAGCTGAAGGGCTATCTGGACGATGCCAACCGCGCCAAAAGCGAGCTGAGTGAGTGCAAGCGGGAGATCTTCCGCCTGCAGCAGCAGCTGGACAAGCAGAGCAAATAACGCGGCAGAACAAGAGATATGGAGCTTTTATCACCTGCTGGCCACTGGGAATCCATGGTGGCCGCCGTACAAAACGGAGCGGACGCCGTCTACATGGGCCTCGGGGACTTCAACGCCCGCCGGGGCGCAAAAAACTTCTCTGAGGAGGAGTACCGCGCAGCGGTGGAATACTGCCATCTGCGGAGCGCGAAGGTCTACCTGACTCTGAACACCCTTCTGGGTGACCGGGAGCTGCCCGGCGCGGAGGAGCTGCTGCGTAAGGCCAGCCGCTGGGGGGTGGACGGTGTCATCGTTCAGGACTGGGGCGTGGCCCGGCTGGCCCGCCAGATCGTCCCGGATCTGCCCATCCACGGCAGCACCCAGATGACCATCCACGACCTGGACGGTGTGCTGGAGGCTGCGCAGCTGGGCATGCGGTGCGTAGTGCTCAGCCGGGAGCTGAGCCGCGAGGACATCCGCTATATCTGTGCCCACAGCCCCATCAAGATCGAAACCTTTGCCCATGGTGCCCTGTGCATGTGCTACTCCGGCCAGTGCGCCATGAGCGCTCTCATCGGCCAGCGCAGCGGCAACCGGGGCACCTGTGCCCAGCCCTGCCGCCTGCCCTATCAGCTGGACGGCGGCAAGCAGGGCTACCCCTTGAGTCTGAAAGACGCCAACCTGGCCTCCCATCTGCGGGAGCTGGAGGAGATGGGCGTCAGCATCCTGAAGCTGGAGGGCCGCATGAAGCGGCCTGAGTATGTCGCGGTGATCACCCGGATCTATGCCGCCCTTCTGAAGGAGGGACGGCTGCCCAGCCGGGAGGAACTGCGTCAGCTGGAGCAGGCCTTCTCCCGCAGCGGCTTTACCGAGGGATACTGGGAGGGGAAAAAGGGTCCGCATATGTTCGGCACCCGTCCCCAGAATGCCGCCGAGCCCACAGAGCTGTTCAAGGCCGCCAAGGCCGCCTATGACAAGGAAAATCTGCGTACCGTACCCGTCACCCTCACCGCCCGCATCCAGGCGGGACAGGCCATCACATTAACAGCAGCGGACCCCGATGGCCACACCGTCACCGCCGCCGGTCCCGTGCCGGAGGCGGCCCGCAGCCGCGCTCTGACGGAGGAGGAGCTGTGCCAGCGCCTGGCCAAGACCGGCGGCACCGCCTTCCGTGCAGAGGCCATCACCGCCTCGGTGGACGAGGGCCTCAGTCTATCTGCCAGCACAGTGAACGCTCTGCGGCGGGACGCGCTGGATGCACTGACTGCTGTGCGCACCGCACCGCCGGAGCGCCGGGAACTGTCCACGCCCCCTGCTGAAACAGTCAAAAATCCCACCGAAGAGCCGCAGCTCACCGTGTCCCTCTGGCGGGGGGACCAGCTGAGCGATGCGCTGATGGCTCAGAAGCCCGCCATCGTATATCTCCCCGCCGAGCGCATCGGTGAATTTGACATCGCCCCCTATCTAGACAGTGGAACCGAGTTCTGCGTCACCCTGCCCCGCATCTGCCGGGATCAGGAGAAGCCAGCCCTGCAAAAGTATCTGGAGCAGGCAGCGGCCATGGGCTGCGCCAGCGCCGCCGTGGGCAATCTGGGCCACCTGGCCCTGGCCCGGAAGCTGGGCTTTGCCGTTCGGGGCGACTACGGGCTGAACGTGTTCAACAGCCGCGCCCTGCTGGAGTTGGCAGACTGGGGGCTGCAGAGCGCCGCCGTATCCTTTGAGCTGCGCCATGAGCAAGTGCGCGATCTCAGAAAGCCCCTCCCCTGCGAGGCCATCGTCTATGGCTGCCTTCCCCTGATGGTGATGGAAAACTGCATCATCGCCAATGGTAAGGGCTGCAAAACAAAGGATCTCCGCGGCACCTGCCGGACCGTCCACACCCTGACGGACCGGAAGGGTGAAACCTTCCCGGTACTCTCTGTATTTGGCTGCCGCAACGAGATCGAAAACGGCAAGATCCTGTTTCTGGCCGACAAGCCCGAGTACCGCCGCTGCGGTCTGACCTATGCCCGCCTGCGCTTCACCACCGAGGACGCCTACACCTGTGCGGAGGTCCTCCGGCGCTATCTGGGCGCGGGGGACTATATGCCGGAGAATCATACCAGGGGACTGTTTTATCGAGGTGTGGAGTGACTTTTCTATTTCAACATAGTTCTCTCCACTTTTCTCCCGTGAGAAAAGTGGCAAAAGCACACAAAAGCCCAGCTAGGCCGGAAGTCCGAAACCGAAGAGGTTTAGTACTTTGCCGCCAAAGGCCTGCGCAGCCGTTAGCAGCTCTGCTGCTTTACGGATGCGGCGTACCCCTTGCGGGTAAAAGCACCTCGGCCCGGAGGCCGAAATATCCCCATCGGAGACAAGCAGCGTAACGACTAGACAACCGTTAACAGCAACACGATCGACTGAACAAAAAGGACCCACTATGAAACTACAGATCAAACCCCTCTCCGACAAAATCGGAACCGACATTCCTCTCCCCTACTACGCCACAACGGGTGCAGCCGCCATGGATCTCCACGCCTGCATCGACGGACCTGTTGTGATCCCCGGCGGGGAGCGCGCACTGATCCCCACCGGTCTGGCCGTAGCCATTCCCGAGGGCTATGTGGGTATCGTTGCCGTGCGCAGCAGCATAGGCATCAAAAACGGCGTGACCCTGGCCAACGGCATCGGCGTCATCGACAGCGACTACCGCGGCCCCCTTGGCGTGGGGCTTTTCAACACCAACCGGGAACCCTACACCGTTCAGCCCGGCGACCGCATCGCCCAGCTGATGCTTCTGCCCGTTGTACAGGCAGAGCTGGAGCTGGTAGAGGCGCTGAGCGAAACTGCCCGGGGCGCGGGAGGCATCGGCTCCACCGGTCGGTGACCCGCAGCAAAAACTGACAGCGAATCGAGGAAACACCATTGAACAAGATCATTCTCGCCTCCCAGTCCCCCCGGCGGCGGCAGTTGCTGGGCCAGATCGGGCTGGAGGATTTCACCATACTGGTCCCCGACGCGGACGAGAGCTACGACGAGACCGCCTCCCCGGCGGAGATTGTCTCCTCCATCTGCCGGAAGAAGGCCCAGGCCGCCCGGCTTATGGCCGGGGACAACGCGGCCATCATCATCACCGCCGACACCATGGTCTTTCTGGACGGACTGCGCCTGGGCAAGCCCCACAGCGAGGAGGAGGCCGCCGAGATGCTCCGCTCCCTCTCCGGCCGGACCCATCAGGTCTGCACCGGCGTGACCGTCTGCCGGGGCAGCCAGCTGGACACCCGCTGTGAGACCACCGGCGTGACCTTCCGCCCTCTGACAGAGGCGGAGATCCGCGCCTATGTCCGCAGCGGCGAGCCTATAGACAAGGCCGGTGCCTACGGCATCCAGGGCAAGGCCGCCCTCTTTGTCAGCGGCATCCAGGGAGACTATTTCAACGTGATGGGCCTGCCCTTGCACCTGCTGGGGCAGATGCTCTCCGGCTTTGGCGTGGAGCTGTTTGCGTAAGGAGGAAGGCCATTGAAGCGCTTACTGACCAAATATGGGATGATCGTGCTGAGTCTGGCGGCAGCCATCGCCGTGGTACTCAGCGTGATGACCTTCTTCTCCAGCACCTCCGCCGTACTGCCAAATATCGCCGGAGTCATCGCCTCCCCCTTCCGCGCCGCAGGCGCGGCCATTACGGAGACAGTGGGCGGCTGGGTCCAGTATTTTACAGAATTTGATGAGCTGAAGGCCGAAGTGGAAGCCCTGCGTCTGGAGAATGAGGCGCTGAAGGCCGACATCCGCCAGGCTGAGAAGGACAGCGAGGAGAATCAGCGTCTGCGGGAGCTGCTGGGGCTGCAGGAGCAGCGCCGGGATCTGCACTTTGCCGCCGCCCAGGTGGTAGAAAAGGACGTCTCCAACTGGTCCAGCATGCTGACCATCAATAAGGGCTCCCAGCAGGACGTAGCCGTGGGCGACTGCGTCATCACCGAGGCGGGTTATCTGGTGGGTGTGGTAACGGAAACGGGGCTGAACTGGTCCACCGTCCGCACCGTGCTGGACAGCGATGCCTCCATCGGCGCTCTGGTGGTTCGCAGCGAGCTGGGCGCCGTGGCCCAGGGCGACTTTTCCCTCATGGGGCAGAAGCGGCTGCGCCTGAGCTATCTGGGAGCGCAGCCCGATGTCATCACCGGTGACCTCATCGTGACCTCAGGTCTGGGGGGCTACTACCCCTCCCAGCTGGTCATCGGCTATGTGGAAGCGGTAGGCACCAGCGAGGATGGCCTCAGCCAGTACGCCATCATCCGTCCCCAGGCAGACATGGATGCTCTGACCGAGGTGTTCGTCATCACAGACTTTGAGATCATCAACTAAGAGGTGACGTACCATGCCGAAAAGCTATCTGATCTGGAAATGGACGGTATACTGCCTGGTAACACTGGCCCTGGCCGCCCTGCAGTACCTGGTGCTGGACCAGATCCAGCTCTGGGGTCTGCGGCCCTTTCTATACCCCATGCTCCCGGCGGTGGTGGCCTCCTACGAGGGGCTGCGCCGGGGCTCTGTTTTCGCCCTGTGTCTGGGGGTTGTGTGCGACCTGCTGCTGCCCGCCCCCTTCCGGGGCTTTTTTACCCTGACCTTCACCCTGATTGGGCTGCTCAGCGGCCGCATTGGCGAGAGCGCCCTGCCCTCCGGCTGGCTGTGCGGCCTGCTGGTGTCCGCCCTGGCCATGCTGCTCACCGGCGGAGCCAGAGTGCTGGTACAGCTGCTGTCCGGCGGCGGCTATCTGGCCCTCATGGGCAGGATGGCCCTCATTGAGACCGCCATCACCCTGCCGGCCCTGCTGGTGGTATTGCCCCTGTACCGCCGCGTGTTCCACAAGCTTCCCAACGAATACTGAGGCTGTAAAAGCGGCTGTGCCGCTTTTTGACAGACCTCACCTAATAACTGCGCTATGACATACGACCGTTATCCCATCCCCCCGCGAAAGGAGAACGCCATGGGCGAGGAGAAACAATTCAACCGCCGCACCGCCATTCTGATCGGTCTTTTCCTCCTGGCGCTGCTCTGGTATGCGGGCCTTCTGTACCACAATCAGGTGGTCAACTACGAGGAGCATCTGAGCCGCTCCTCCACCCAGGTCACCACCACCGAGACCGTGGACACCTACCGCGGCATCCTCACCGACCGCAACGGCAAAACGCTGGTCTCCAGCCGGGAGATCTACACCATCAACTTCGCCCCCTCCAAGGTAACTGCGGCGGAGGGTGTCAGCCAGGATGTTGCCGTGGCCAAAGCGCTGCTGCGCTTTCTGCTTCTGTGCCGGGAGCATGATGTCACCTGGCCGGACAATCTGCCTCTCACCACCACCCAGCCAACCAGCTACACCATCTCCGCTCTCAGCGACACCCAGCGCGCCCGCTTTCAGCGGTTTTTGCAGGAGAAAGGCTGGTCTGACAGCGACCTGAGCCAGACTGCCCTCCCCGCCATGACAGACACCCTGCTCGGTAAGCTTGGCGGCCGGGACAGCACACTCAGCGCCCAGCACCTGCTGGAGCTGCTGCGGGAGGAGTTCGGCATTCCCGAAAATTTCAGCGATCTGGAAGCCCGACTGGTCTGCGGTGTGCTGTATGAGCTGGAACTGCGGGACCTGAGTCCCAACTATTACGTCCTCCCCTATGAGTTCGCCCGGGATGTGTCGGTGGAGCTGATCTCCATCCTCAACGACGGTGACTTTCAGGGCGTTGTGGTGGGCACCGACTCTGAGCGTCAGTACCACACCGACTATGCCGCCCACATCCTGGGCCGCATCGCCTCCATCGACACCAAGGAGGAGCGTGCCGAGCTGAACGCCCCCTATCTGGCCGCCCAGGAGGCCGGAGAGGACACCTCTGCCCTCCACTACTACGCCCTGGATGACAAGGTGGGCAAGCAGGGGGCCGAGCGGGCCTTTGAGTCCTACCTCCGCGGCAAGGACGGCAAGCGGGTCATCACCACCAACGAGGACGGCAAGATCACCAGTGAGCTGTATGCCACCCAGCCAGAGCCCGGCGACACCGTGGCTCTGACCATCGACATCGACTTTCAGGCCGCCGTGGAGGAGGCCCTGGCCAAGACCGTAGCGGAAATGAATGCCGAGGACGGCTCCGACAGCCGGGGCGCGGCGGCAGCGGTTGTCAGCGTGAAGGACTCCGGCGTGCTGGCGCTGGCCTCCTATCCCACCTACAGCCTGGCTAACTACGGCCAGGAGTACAACACCTATCTGGCCGACCCGGGCAAGCCCCTGACCAACCGGGCCATCTCCGGCACCTACGCCCCCGGCTCCACCTTTAAGATGGTCACCTCTGTGGCCGCGCTGGAAACCGGCGTCATCACCCCCACCAGCAAGATCCGGGACCGGGGCCGCTACACCTACTGGAGCGACTACCAGCCCGCCTGCTGGATCTACAACCAGGGCGGCGGCACCCACGGAAACATCAACGTCTCCGAGGCTCTCTTCCACAGCTGCAACTACTTCTATTATGAGGTAGGCCGCCTGATGGGCATCGATACCCTGAACGAATACGCCACCGCCTTTGGCCTGGGCCAGAGTACCGGCTTTGAGCTGGGGGGCGAGACCGGTGTGCTGGACAGCCCCGAATACCGCACCGCCGTAGGCGACTACTGGGTGGGCGGCAACGTGCTGCAGTGCGCCATCGGCCAGGGCGACAACCTCTTTACCCCCCTGCAGCTGGCCAATTACGTGGCTACCCTGGTGCGGGGCGGCGACCGGTATGACGCCCACCTGCTGGAGTCCGTGGAGTCCTATGACGGCAGCAAATCGCTGTATGTCTACGAACCAGAGACAGTTGCCACCGTGAGTATGCAGGACAGCACCCTGGCCGCAGTGAAAAAGGGTATGGGCGACCTGGTCAGCAGCGGCAGTATCTCCAAGTATTTTCAGGAGTGCATCGTCTCCGCCGGTGCCAAGACCGGCTCCGCCCAGACCGGTGCCAAGGTCGCCAACGGCGTGTTCGTGTGCTTCGCCCCCTTCGATGAGCCGGAGATCGCCGTGGCTATCGTCATCGAGCAGGGCGGCAGCGGCGGTGCGCTGGCCTCTACCGCCGTGGAGATCATCAACGTCTACTTCTCCGCCAGCGACATTGGGACAGCGCTGCTCCCGGAGGGCACGCTCCTTCCCTGATCGTATTTCATTTAAAAGGCAGTGTTTCATGTGAAACACTGCCTTTTTTGTTGAGATAGCATGGGTACCACGCATTCCGGCGCGGTGGGAGGCTGTCCCCCCTCCCTACCCCTGAAATCATCCCCCCGAAGTCCGGAATAAACGGAAATTTTCCAAACTTTCTGTTGAAACCCCATCCATTTGTGTTATACTAAGGGATGATATATTAGAAATAGTATGGCGTATTCGTATCTCTTGGAGGTGTCACGTGGCAAAAACAGTATCCATCGTCAATCAAAAGGGCGGCGTCGGCAAAACGACCACCTGTGTCAATCTGCTGGCTGCGCTGCATGAGCAGGGCAAGCGCGTCCTGCTGTGTGATTTCGACCCCCAGGCCAACGCCACCTCCGGCATGGGCGTGGACAAGACCCAGTCCCAGGGTGTTTACGACGTCCTTATCAACTCTATCGACATCGAAAAGCGGATCGTCACCACCCGATACGGCGATGTGCTCCCCTCCTGCAAGGATCTGGCGGGCGCAGGCATCGAGATGATCGGCATGCCGGATCGGGAGCAGCTGCTGAAGAAGGCACTGGACCGGGTGGCGGACCGCTACGACTACATATTTATCGACTGTCCCCCCTCCCTGGAGCTGTTAACGCTGAACGCCCTGTGCGCCGCGGACACAGTGCTGGTGCCGGTGCAGGCGGAATATTACGCCCTGGAGGGACTCAGCGACCTGATGAACACCATCCGCATCGTCAAGCGCAGCCTGAACCGCCGTCTGGAAATCGAGGGTATCCTGCTGACCATGTACGACAGCCGTACCAACCTGGCCATGCAGGTAGCAGAAGAGGTCAAGCGCTACTTCCCCGGCAAGGTCTACGCCACCGTCATCCCCCGCAACGTCCGGCTCAGCGAGGCCCCCAGCTACGGGAAGCCCATCACCGCCTACGACCGCTCCTCCCGGGGCTACGAGGCGTATACCGCTTTGGCGGAGGAGTTTATCCGCAAGAGCAAATGACACTGGTAAGAAAAGTTCCAACCAAAGCCAATTGGAAAGGAATGATCGAATGGCAATGAAAATGAAGGGCATGGGCAAGGGGCTGGACGCCCTGCTGGGCAAGGATTTCTCCATTGACCCCCCTACCTCCGCCTCCACCCTCCCCATCAACCAGGTGGAGAGCTGTCACACCCAGCCCCGCAAGTATTTTAATGAAGAACGGCTGGAGGAGCTGGCCGAGTCCATCCGGGCCCACGGCATCATCCAGCCCCTGACTGTGCGCAAGCTCAGCTCCGGCTACTATCAGATCATCGCCGGTGAGCGCCGCTGGCGGGCCGCCCGTCTGGCGGGTCTCAGCGAGGTGCCGGTGGTCATCATCGAGGCAGACGACCGCAAGGCCATGGAGTTGGCCATGATCGAGAATCTCCAGCGCGAGGATCTGAACCCCATGGAGGAGGCCGAGGGCTATAAGTCCCTGGTGGAACAGTACGGCATGACCCAGGAGCAGGCTGCCCATAGCGTTGGCAAGAGCCGCAGCGCCGTGGCCAACGCTATGCGGCTGCTGGGGCTGACCCCCGCCGTGCGCAAGCTGGTGGAGGAGGAGACCCTCACCGCCGGACATGCCCGCGCGCTGCTGACCCTCTCCCCTGCCCAGCAGGAGCAGGCTGCCCAGACGATCATCAGCTCCGCCCTCAGCGTGCGGCAGACAGAGCAGCTGGTGAAGCGGCTCCAGGCTGAAAACGCCGCCGAAACAAACAAAACTGAGAAAACATCGCCCTTCGCCGTGGATTACGTGGCCGAGGCTGAGAAGGAGCTCAGCTCCTCCCTGGGCCGAGCCTGCCACATCGCCCACGGTAAGCGGAAGGGCCGGGTCGAGATCGAATATTACGGCGTGGATGATCTCAACACCCTGCTGGACGCGCTGGGAAAGCTGGGGAAATAAACGATGAAGCCCATAAAACGCAATATGCTGGCACTGTCTCTGGTCCTGCTCATCGGCGGGTTCCTGCTGGCGGTCATCTGTATTTTCACTGACAACTACACCTCGCCCCTGGGCTATGCCAGCCTGGTCGCTCTGCTCGCAGGGCTGGTGATGAACCACATCTTCGCCCGCTGCCCCCACTGCCGCCGCTATGTCAAGGGAGTGTCTCCCTTCAGCGAGGAGACAGGTGTCTGCCCAAAGTGCGGAGAAAAGCTGGAGTTTGATCGCCCCTGATCAAAACAAAGTAGTTTTTACTGTTGGCTGTTTTGGGACTGTTCCGCGCCTCAGCGCGGGTGACTTTGGCCTCGGCCTTCGAAATGAGGGGCCGCTAAACCTGTCAGCCACAGCCGCTGACCCAGTGGGGCGCATTTGTGCGGTGGGTTGCTAATGGTCCCGAGTGCGAACGCCTACAATTTTTCACCACACCATAGTCTGTAATGCGATTCAGCGGCAGCTATTTCCAAGTTTGTTTGTCCCGGCGTCGTGGGGCGACAGCCGAAGTCTTGCGAGATATGTCTGGCACCGAACCGCACAGGCCGAGAATTGTTGGCCCTTCTGGTGCAAAATTGAGCCAGCGCCCAAAAAATCGGGGGTCTCGGGGGTGTCCTCCGGCGCTTTTTCGCCACTTTTTAGCGGTAAAAAGTGGCCCGTCGGAGACAAAACAGCGTATCGAATCAAGAACATCTACCGACAAAAGCCCCCCTTCGAAAGTGACATTTCCCCGCAATAAATCTAAAAAACCTTCAATCTCTCCAAAGGAGACAATACGATATGTTAGACATCAAATTCATCCGAGAGAACCCCGATCTGGTCCGGGAGAACATTAAGAAGAAGTTCCAGGACACCAAGCTTCCCCTGGTGGACAAGGTCCTGGAGCTGGACAGCCGCTCCCGCGCCGCCATCACTGAGGCCAGCGAGCTGCGCAGCCAGCGCAACGCCCTGTCCAAAGCCAACGGCCCCCTCTTCGGCAAGCTGAAGAAAGCAGAAGGCGAGGAGAAGGACGCCATCCAGGCCCAGATCGATGCCAACATGGCCGCTGTGAAGGCCAACGACCAGCGCCTGGCCCAGCTGGAGC